>NZ_CP109599.1:1545000-1890000 GCF_036231945.1 Streptomyces sp. NBC_01429
CTGGTCGGTGAGCGCGCACGCGGCCACCGGCGCCGGGGCGCTCGACAGCGAGCAGCGGCGGGCCGCCGCACCGGTCCTGTGGCTCCTGTCGCGCTCGGGACTGCGCGTCGCGGCGGCGGCCGGGAAGTGACCGGCCGGAGACGATCCGCGGGAAGGAGAGCGAAGAGAGATGACGGGGAAAGGTGGTCGAACACAGCATGCCGGTGGTGACTCCGCATGTCGTACGAGGGCGCAGGATGGTGCTCGGCCTGTTCATCGCCGCGCTGTTGATCACCGTCAGCACGCTGCTGGCGGTGACCCTCTGGCTCCTTTCGGGGCTGGTCGGTTGAGCCCGCCACCGCGCGGAGAACCGGCGCCGGGACAGGAACCGAGCCTGATCCGCGCTTCGAACCGACATCCGAACCGACATCCCAACCGACAGCTGTACCGGAACCGAATCCGAAACGGGAGGACATGGGTGTGAGTGACATCCCCGGTGGGCCGATGGCGAACCGGCCGGTCCACTTCATCTGGCTGCTGGACTGCTCCTACTCCATGCAGGGCCAGAAGATCGGCCAGCTCAACTACGCGATCCGGGAGGCCGTCCCGGAGATGCGCTCGGTCGCGCACGACAACCCGGCGGCGCAGCTCCTGCTGCGTACGCTGACCTTCTCCACCACCGCCCAGTGGCACCACAAGGACCCCGTGCCGGTCGACGACTTCGTCTGGCAGGACGTGCCCGTGGACGGAGTCACCAATCTGGGTGAAGCGCTGCAACTGGTCGCGCTCGAACTCAGGTCGCCGCCGATGCCGCAGCGCGCCCTCAAGCCGGTGCTCGCGCTGGTCTCCGACGGGGTGCCCACCGACGACTGGCGGGCGGGCCTCAAGGCCGTCGACGCCACGCCGTGGGGAAAGAAGGCGGTCCGGGTGGCGATCGCCATCGGTGAGGACGCCGACCGGGACGTGCTGCGGGAGTTCCTCGGCAACCCCGAGCTCCAGCCGCTGGACGCCAACAGCCCCAAGCAGCTGGCCGCGGCGATCCGCTGGGCCTCGACGGCTGCGGTCAAGGCCGCCTCGCAGCCGGTGGCCGGCCTTCCCGACCCGCTGGTGAAGCAGCCGCCCTACGCCCCGCCGCAGCTGGACGACGACGATGACGACGTGTGGTGAACGTGGTCGACGCACCGCGCTGGGAGACGCTCGCCGAGAGCGTCCAGGGCGTCAACAAGCAGCGCAATCAGGACGCGTGCGTGGTGGACGGCACGGGCACCCTTGAGGAGCCGCTGGTGCTGGCGGTCGCGGACGGCCACGGCTCGGCCAAGCACGCCCGCAGCGACATCGGGGCACAGCGCGCCACGGACCTGTTCGCCGCGCACGCGCGGGAGTTCGCGGCGCTCGCCAGGGCGGAGGGCTCGGCGGGGCCGCCCAGCCTGAGCCGGCTGATGCACTACGCCCGGCATGTGATGCCGCGCAGGCTGGTCGCGGCCTGGCAGCGGGAGATGCTGGGCCACTACGACCGGAACCCACCGCGCCCTGCACCCGGCTCCGTACCCCCGGCCCCCGGATCAACCCCGGGATCCGGTCAGCTGCCCGGATCCGGCTCCCGCCCCGGGCCCAGCGACGAGCAGCGACTGCTGCTGTACGGTACGACGCTGATCGGCGCCGTCCTGACGCCACGGCTGTTCGCGGCGTGGCAGCTCGGCGACGGCGAGCTGGCGGTGATCGAGTGCGACGGCCGGCCGGCACTGCCGCTGGCGCCCCTGGAGGCGGACCTCGGGGACGAGACGGAGTCGCTGTGCGGCCGGGACGCGTGGCGGCTGATGCGCGTGCACTGGGCGCCGATCGTCGACCCGGCCCGTACCCCGCGGCTCATCACGCTCTCCACGGACGGCCTGTCCAAGAGCTACGCCTCGGACGAGGGGTTCTCCCGGTTCGTGACCGGTCTGGACAGCAGGCTGGACGACGAGGGCACCGAGAGCGTACGGGCCGCGCTGCCCACGTGGCTGGCGAAGGCGGCGCGGCACTCCGGCGACGACACCACGCTCGCGGCCGGGCGACGGCTGCCACCCGGACCCGCGCCGGCACCGTCGCGGCCCGGACCCGACCGGCACGACCCGCACGACCCGCACGACCCGCACGACCCGCACCACGGGAACGACACGCACGACACGCAGCACACGCACGACAGGGACAACGGGGAGAGACGATGACCGGCATGCTCGACAGCGGCACCCGCCTCACCGCCGACAACGGCGACGAGGTGGAGGTCACCCGGATGCTCGGCGCGGGGGGCCAGGGCGAGGTCTACCAGGTGACGACGGCGCGCGGCGACAAGGCGCTCAAGTGGTACTACCCGGCCTGCGCGACCCCCGAGCAGGAGGAGATCGTCCAGGACCTGGTGGACCGCGGCTTCGACGACGACCGGTTCCTGTGGCCGACGTCCTACGTCCGCGCGCCGCACGGGTTCGGGTATCTGATGGACATCCGTCCGGACCGCTACAAGGGTCTGCCGGCCCTGTTCCGGCGGCAGCTGCGGACCACGCCCCGCGCCCTGCTGGCGGCGTCGCTCTACACGGTGGAGGCGTACCAGGCGCTGCACTCGGAGGGGATCGCCTACCGCGACATCTCCTGGGGCAACATCTTCTTCGACCCGGACACCGGCGAGGTCCTCGTCTGCGACAACGACAACGCGGTGGTGGAGGGGGACAGCAGCGGGATCTCCGGGACCATGGAGTTCATGGCGCCCGAGCTGGTCCGCGCGGACCGGGGCGCCAGGCCCGGCACCCAGACCGATCTGCACTCGCTCTCGGTCCTGCTGTTCATGCTCCTGATGAACCATCACCCGCTCAAGGGCAGGAACGAGTTGGCGATCCACTGCCTCGACGAGGCGGCGGAGCGGAGGCTGTACGGCAGGCAGCCCCTGTTCGTCTTCGACCCGGCGGACAACTCCAACGCGCCCGACCCCGTCGAGCAGTCCACGGTCCTGCACACCTGGGCCGCCGCGCCCCGGACCCTTCAGGACCTCTTCACGCACAACTTCACCACCGGGCTGCGCGATCCGGCCACGCGGGTACGGGAGTCGCAGTGGCGGGACGCGCTGCGGGCCGTGCTGGACTCGGTGGTCGACTGCGCGCACTGCGGGCGGCAGAACATGACGGAGCCCGAGGAGACGGACGCGGGGACCTGCTGGTCCTGCGCGGGGGCGCTGGTGCTGCCGCCGCGGCTGGTCATCACCACTCCGCCGCCGCGCACCGAACGCCACGTCCGGCTGCGCCGCACCGCCAAGCTGCACACCCACCATCTGGCGCCGGAGCCCGCGCGGCACGACTACAGCGACGCCACGCTCGTCGCCGAGCTGACCGAACACCCCAGCAGGCCGGGCAGGTTCGGGCTGGCCAACCGCTCGGACACGGAGTGGACCGGGACCCGCTCCGACGGGACGAGCCAGCGCATCGCGCCGGGCCAGACCGTACCGCTGCGCTCCGGTCTCGAACTCACGCTCGGCGGGGCGCAGGCCGTCGTACGGGCGAAGTAGCCCTCCTCACCGCCGCGTTGCCCGTGCCGGGCCGGAGTTCCGGCCCGGCGCGGGACGGGGGCGGAGTCTCACAGGGGCGGAGTCTCACAGCCCGATCAGGCGGCCGATCTCCTGCGCGAGCGCCACGCCTCCGCTGCCGGCCGCGAGGCCCAGCGAGATCGTCTCCAGCGCCTGCCGCAGCCGTCCCTGGTCGGCCGGGCGGCCCTCCTCGTCGGCCCGTACCAGCTCGCCGCGCACCACCTCGGCCTGCGCGGCGAGCGCCGGGCTGTCCTCGGCGCGCAACTGCCGCACCAGCTCGGCGGCGAGGCGTACGGCCTCGGCCGCGCTCGTGCCGTGGTGATGGACCTCGATCCTTCCCCCGTCGCCGAAGTTGCTCGGCCCCGAGATCTCGCCGTGGAAGTTGAAGGTGCTCATGGGACTCCTGATGGGTCGAAACCGGTCGGGCCGGTCGGGCTGATCGGGGCCGGTCGGAGGCTGTCGGTCACGGGCCGGCCGGCGCGCCCGCCGGCTGCTGGCCGGGCCCGTAGGCGATCTGGCCGTTGTTGCCGAAGTTGCTGGGGCCGGTGACATCGCCGGAGAAATTGTAGGTCTGGGCGTTGATGACCTGCTGGGCCTGGTCGAAGGAGCCGGTGTCGACGTGGTGGTCCTTGAGGAACTTCTCCGTCGCGATCAGGACGCCCTGCTGGAGCCGGTGCAGGAAGTCCTGGGAGTCCGTGCGCTCGGAGTGGCCGACGCCGTCCCACGACGACACCCACTCCCGCAGGCTGCTGACGGCTCCGTGGTCGTAGACGGCATGGCGCTTGCCGATGTCCTTGCGCCACTTCTCCAGCTCGCGCCGCCGCCGGTTCTGCTCAGCGGTACGGCGGCGGCCCCGGCCCGCCGCGCCCCGCAGCGCGGGCCAGAACCGCCCGCTCGCGTACCGCACCAGGCTCCACCAGCGCTCGAAGCCGTCGATGGGCAGCGTGTCGACGCGGTAGTGGCGGCCGCCCACCGGAGGGATCGCGTAGGCGGCGACCTCCCAGGACAGACTGGGGTGCTGGAGCCGGGCGCGCAGATGCATCGACACGATGATCCGGCCGCCCTCGCCGATCCGCTCCAGACTCAGATAGGTCCGGGCGCCCGCGCCCGGCTGGACCAGGCCCGACTGCACCAGCTTCGGGGAGATCCTGGCGCGCGGCCTGCCGAGCGGATCGGGCAGCAGATCGCCGCCGATGAGACGGACATGCGTACCCAGCACATAGAGCCGGTTCTGGGCCCGCAGCCCTTCGAGGCCCGCGATGTTCTCCATCTCACGGGCGATGTACGTATGCAGGTCGACCGCGTCGAAGGGCGTGATCGTCAGCTTGCCGCCGGCGGGGTCGGCGGCCGGGCGGCTGATGTCGATGGGCTGCCAGACCGACTCCTTGATCTTCGTCCCGCTGCCGACGAACGGGTTGGTGCGCTCGGCGGCGGCCGTGTACGGCACGACGTTGGCGCGCCTCAGCTCCCGCAGCCGGTCCTCCACCTCGCCCGCGACCGGCGTCGCGAGCTCCTCGGGCTTCGTCCCCGACCTGAACACCGCGAACGCGGCGTCCCGGGCCGCGCTCTCCTCGGCGTGGACGAGCCACCAGGCGGTGCCCAGGGCCGCCAGCAGCCCGGCGCAGCCCGCGCCCACCACGGTGGACGACCCGCCGGCCAGACCGTAGAGGGCGACGACGACAGCCCCCAGCGCCCCGGCGGACAGCCGGGCCAGCCGGCGGTCCCGGGTGTCGAAGCGCCGTACCGCCGCGGTCGCGTGGCGTACCAGCGCCAGCAGGTTGACGCCGAGCGGCAGGCCCACGGCGGTCATCCGGTCGGCCGTGAACTCCCTGTGCACGTGCCGGGCGAAGTCCTCGTCCAGATGCGCCGAGGCGCAGAGCCGCCGCGTCACCCCGTCCTTCTGATACTGCGGCAACGGTGGCAGCCTTCGGCTCGCCATTCACCCTCCCCAGGGGCTCGCGTGCGTCTGCACGGAGAAACCCTAGGCAACAAGCACCGGTTCTGTCCCGGGGGTTGACGGCGCGTCCCCCGAACGGTGAGCGCCGGTCCGCACGGGACCGGCGCTCGTCGTCCGGGATCGTTCTCCGGCGGGCTGGGCCCGCCGCCGGGCTCAGCCCTCGTCCGGCGCCAGCCGCAGCGAGATGCTGTTGATGCAGTACCGCTGGTCCGTCGGGGTCGCGTAGCCCTCGCCCTCGAAGACGTGCCCCAGGTGGGAGCCGCAGCGGGCGCAGCGCACCTCGACCCGGCGCATGCCGTGGGAGTTGTCCTCGATCAGCTCGACCGCGTCGGTGTCCTTCGGGTCGTAGAAGGACGGCCAGCCGCAGTGCGACTCGAACTTCGTGTCGGAGCGGAAGAGGTCCGCGCCGCACGCGCGGCAGGAGTAGACCCCGGTCGTCTTCGTGTCCGTGTACTCACCGACGAAGGCGGGCTCGGTGCCTGCCTTGCGGAGCACCTGGTACTCCGCGGGCGACAGCTCCGCGCGCCACTGCTCGTCCGGCTTGTCGATGTCGTACGGCATGTCGTTCTCCTCAGTCGGCCGGTCGGTCGGTCAGCCGGGCCAGGATGCGCGGACCGAGGTCCGTCACATCGCCGGCGCCCATGGTGAGAACGAGATCACCGGGCCGTGCCATTCCCGCCACGGCGTCCGGGACCAGGTCCTTGTCGTGGACGGCCGTGACCTCGGCGCCCGCCGCCCGCGCCGCGTCGGTGATCAGCGCGCTGGTGACACCGGGGATCGGGTCCTCGCGGGCCGGGTAGATGTCGAGGACCACCGAGGCGTCGGCGAGGGCGAGGGACTGGCCCATCTCCGCGGCCAGCTGCTGGGTGCGGGAGAACAGATGCGGCTGGAAGACCACGAGGAGCCGGGAGCCGGGGGCCGCCGCGGCGCGCATCGCCTCCAGGTCGGCGGTCATCTCGGTGGGGTGGTGCGCGTACGAGTCGATGACCTGGACGCCCGCCGCCTCGCCCTTGAGCTGGAGGCGGCGCTTGACGCCGGTGTACTTGCCGAGCGCGGAGGCCAGATTGTGCGCCGGGATGCCCAGCGCCACGCCCGCGGCGAGCGCGGCGACCGCGTTGTGGGCGTAGTGGCGGCCGGGGACCGAGACCGTGAAGGTGAGGAAACGGCCGTCGAGGACGACGGTGACCTCGCTGGTCAGACCGCGGGCGGTGACCTTGTGGACGCGTACGTCAGCGCCCTCGGACTCGCCGTACGTGACGACCTTGGGCGTGGACAGGGCGCGGACCCGCGCGGTCAGCTCGGCGGCGCCCGGCTGGTCGGCCGCGATCACCAGGGTGCCGCCGGGGACGACCTTGCCGACGAACGTCTCGAAGGACTCGTAGATCTCGTCCATCGACGCGTAGTTCGCGTGGTGGTCCAGCTCGACGTTGAGGACGATCGCGACCTCGGGGTCGTACTTCTGGAAGCTGCGGTCGCTCTCGTCCGCCTCCGCGACGAAGATCTCCCCGTCGCCGTGGCGCGCGTTCGTGCCGGGGCCCGCGAGGTCGCCGCCGATCGCGTACGAGGGGTCGAGGTTCAGCTCGGTGAGCGCGACGGCCAGCATGGAGGTGGTCGTGGTCTTGCCGTGGGTGCCGGCGACGGCGATCGACCGGGCGCCCGTCATCAGCGAGGCGAGCGCGTCGGAGCGGTGCACCACGGGCACGGACAGCTCGGCGGCCCGCGCCAGCTCGGGATTGTCGGCGCGGATGGCGCTGGAGACGACCACGCACGACGCGTCGTCCGCGAGGTGCTCCGCGGCATGACCGATGTGCACGGTGGCCCCCAGCGCCCGCAGCGCCTCGGCGGTCTCCGACTCCTTGGCGTCGCTGCCCGCGACCTTGGCTCCGCGCTGGGCGAGGATCTTGGCGATTCCCGACATTCCGGCGCCGCCGATACCGATGAAGTGCGGCCGTTCCATGGCGACGGGGATACCGGTACCGGATGCCATACGTGTCTCTCCCAGGGTGCGAGCGGGACGCGCGTCAGGTTTTACGCGTCGCCCCAGCCTATTCGCTGTGCGCGAAGAGTTTGAGCACCGGTACGCCGACCTTGTGCCGGGCCCGGGAGGCCCAGTCCCGGTGGAAGAACTCCTCCACGTAGTGCGGCTCGGTGAGCACGATCACCTCATCGGCCCCGGTGTCGTCCACGACCTCCTTGAGCCGGTCGAGCGGATGATCCTCGACGACCAGCCCGGTGGCCTCGGTGCCCTGGGCGCGCAGTTCGGCCAGCGAGTGGTTGAGGGCCAGTTCCGCCGGCTGTCTGGCCTGGCCGCCCTCCGGCTCGTCGCCCTCCCGCGCGGCGTCCCGCAGCTCCCCGACCGCGACGTCGTCGATGGCGCGCAGCAGCAGATCGGCCTGGTCGCCCCGGGGCTGCATGAGTACGACGAAGGAGACCGTCTCGTCGCCGTGCAGGGTGGTGACGAATTCGACGTCCTCCGGCGACAGCGGCTTCTCGATCATCAATACGCTTGTGAACACGGCACGCGCCCTTCCGCTTCAGGGGCCGTCCGGCCCCTGCTGAAACCATCCTTCCCCGTGCCCGCACGGGGTCTCTGGAATTAAGTCTGCCCACAGGAAGCTAACCGGAACGGCAAATTCCGCTGATTGCCGGACGAGACGGCCGATCGCCGGACGCAACGGTCCTCAGGGGCGGTGGCCCTCAGCCGCGGCGGTACCGGGTGAAGAGGAACCCGTCCTGCTCCAGGAGCGAGGCCAGCGTGAACCGCTCGGGCACGGCGGGGGCCGGGCCGCCCGCGATGCGCTGCGCGGAGCCGGCGGTCAGGGTCGGCGACACCGTCAGGCACATCTCGTCCAGGACACCCGCCGCCACGAACTGGCCCAGCAGCCGGGGCCCGCCCTCGGCGAGCAGCCTCGTCAGGCCGAGGCCGGCCAGGGCCCGCAGGGCGCGTACGGGGTCGACGCCGGGCCCGTCCCCGGCGATCGCCACCTCCGCGCCCGCCCGCCGCGCCGCGCGGATCCGCTCGGGGGGCGCCGCCGCGCCGGTCAGGACGAGGGTGGGGACCAGCGCTTCGCCGAACAGCGGGGCGGCGAAGTCCAGGTCCAGGCTCGCGCTGACCACGGCGATCACCGGCGCGGGCCGCTGGCCGGCCGCCGCCCGCCGCCCGGCGAAGGCGTCCCGGGCGCGGGCCGGCCGGTACCCCTCCAGACGAACCGTTTCCGCGCCCACCACCACGGCGTCGGCCAGCCCCCGCAAGGTGCCGAAGATCCGCATGTCGGCGGCGGAGGAGAGGAACTGCGAGCGGCCGTCGTGCTGGGCGGCGCCGTCCAGCGTGGAGACCATGTTGGCGCGCAGCCACACCCCGTTCCCGCCGTCCGGGGCCGGGTAGGCGTACGCGTCCGCCAGTTCGTCGAGCGTCCATTCGCGATCAGCGGCGGAGGGTGTCTGATCGGTCACAGGGAACAGGCGTCGCATGTGAAGCAGTCTGGCACGGCGCATAGAGTGATGAACTGTGTCGTCATCCACCGCCGCCTCCGGCCGCACCCCCCTGACCGAAGCGGCCCCGCTCTCCCTCTGCGCACGTGAGCCGCGCGTCCCGGCCGAGCGGCTGGTCGCCGAAATGGTCCCGCCGCCGCGCTTCGACTCCGTACGGTTCGACACGTACGTACCCGACCCGAACCAGCCCAGCCAGTCCGAGGCCGTCACCGTCCTGAGCGCCTTCGCGGCCGGGCTCGGCGCGGCGCGTCCGGCCGCCGGGTCCGGGAGCGGCCCGCGGCGCTGGTTCGCCAGGAAGCCGCAGCCGCCCACCGGGCCGCGCGGGGTGTACCTGGACGGCGGGTACGGGGTCGGCAAGACCCACCTGCTGGCGTCGCTGTGGCACGCGACCCCGGCCGCCCCTGAGGAGAAAGCTTTCGGCACATTTGTCGAGCTGACCAACCTGGTGGGGGCGCTGGGCTTCCAGCAGACGGTGAGCACGCTCGGCGGCCACCGGCTGCTGTGCATCGACGAATTCGAGCTGGACGACCCGGGCGACACCGTCCTCGTCTCCACGCTCCTCGGCAAGCTCGTGGACGCCGGTGTGGCGCTGGCCGCGACCTCCAACACGCTGCCGGGCAAGCTCGGCGAGGGCCGGTTCGCCGCCGCCGACTTCCTGCGCGAGATACAGGGGCTCTCGTCGCGGTTCCGGCCCCTGCGCATCGACGGCGAGGACTACCGGCACCGGGGGCTGCCGGAGGCTCCGCCGCCGTACTCCGACGAGCAGGTGACCAAGGCCGCGTACGCCACCGAGGGCGCCAGCCTGGACGACTTCCCCGGGCTCCTCGAACACCTGGCCTCCGTCCATCCGAGCCGGTACGGGGCGCTCACGGACGGGGTGCGGGCCGTCTGCCTCACGGACGTCACGGCGGTGCCCGACCAGTCGACGGCGCTGCGGCTCGTCGTCCTCGCGGACCGGCTGTACGACCGGGAGGTGCCCGTCCTGGCCTCCGGACTGCCGTTCGACCGGCTGTTCAGCGAAGAGATGCTGAACGGCGGCTATCGGAAGAAGTACTTCCGGGCGATCTCCCGGCTGACGGCGCTGGCGCGGGACGCGAAGGGGCTGATAGCCCAGTAGGTTCGGTGCCGTACCCGCGGGCCCGCGCACGGGCCGGCGGAGACACCGCGCGACCCCCTCATGACCCCCGTCACCCGTTCGAGCAGCAGGAAGAAGGGTTCATCATGGCCACCACGCGTCAGGCACACACCGTCTGGGAGGGCGACCTCCTCAAGGGCACCGGCACCGTCACCTTCGACTCCTCCGGCATCCCCGACCAGGCGGTCTCCTGGCCCTCCCGCGCGGAGACCGCGAACGGGAAGACCAGCCCGGAGGAGCTGATCGCCGCCGCGCACTCCAGCTGCTTCTCGATGGCCCTGTCCAACGGCCTGGCCACCGGCGGCACCCCGCCGACCCGGCTGACCACCCAGGCGGAGGTCACCTTCCAGCCGGGCACCGGCATCACGGGCATCCACCTCACGGTGCGCGGCGAGGTGCCGGGGCTGGACGCGGCCGGCTTCGAGAAGGCGGCCCAGGACGCGAAGGCGAACTGCCCGGTCAGCCAGGCGCTCACCGGTACGAACATCACCCTGAGCGCGTCCCTCGCCTGACCCTCCGGTCACCGGGACGGCCTCCCGGGGACGACGACGGGCCGCCCACCGGATCCGGCCGGATCGGGTGGGCGGCCCGTTGCGGTCGCCCCACGCGACACCAGAGGCTCCTGGTGACCCGCCTGGTTCACGCGTCCTGTGTGACGTGCTAGACACGTGCGGGTCACGTCTCCTGTCCGCCAGCAGGGAGTTGCCTCATGTCAGCGACACGACGTCAGATCCTCGCCCGCACCGGTGCGACCGCCGCCGGAATCGCCTTCACCGGGGCCGTCTCCGAGCTGTTCGCCGGGTCCAGCGCCGCCGCCCCGCGAACGGGCGGCGGCGGCTACGGGCCGCTGGTCACCGACCCCGA
This sequence comes from Streptomyces sp. NBC_01429, assembly GCF_036231945.1. Taxonomy (NCBI): domain Bacteria; kingdom Bacillati; phylum Actinomycetota; class Actinomycetes; order Kitasatosporales; family Streptomycetaceae; genus Streptomyces; species Streptomyces sp. NBC_01429. The sequence continues at coordinate 1,555,978 of NZ_CP109599.1, forward strand.
CGGGCTGCTCGACCTGCCCCGGGGCTTCCGTTACAAGGTGCTCTCCAGAGAGGGCGACCCGCTCCTCTCGGGAGAGGGCCGGGTCCCCAGCAACCACGACGGCATGGCCGCGTTCGCGGGCCGCCGGGGCCGGGTGCACCTCGTACGCAACCACGAGAACCGGGTCACCGCCCCGATCGCCGTACCTGTCGTTCCCGGACTGACCTACGACCCGATGGGCAAGGGCGGCTGTACGGCGCTCGAACTCGACGGGCGCGGCGATGTCCTCGGCGAGCGCGTGGCCATCGCGGGCACCGCCGTCAACTGCGCGGGCGGCCCGACCCCCTGGGGCACCTGGCTGACCTGCGAGGAGACCGAGGACCGGGCGGGTACCAACGGGTACACCAAGGACCACGGCTTCATCTTCGAGGTGGACGGCGCCGATCCGCACCGCACCGGGGCCGTACCGCTGACCGCCATGGGCCGCTTCCAGCACGAGGCGATCGCGATCGACCCGGACAGCGGCATCGTGTACGAGACCGAGGACGCGTTCGACCACCCGTTCGGCCTCTTCTACCGCTTCCTGCCGGAGAAGCCGCGCGGCGGCCTCGGGTCGCTGCGCGCGGGCGGCGCGCTGGAGGCGATGCGGGTGCCGGGGGTGCCGGATCTCTCGACCATCCAGGAGCCGGGCGCGTCGTTCGACCGTATCGAGTGGGTGCCCGTACCGGACCCGCTCGCGGACGGGACCCCCATCCGGTACCAGGACTTCGGCCCGAAGGGCATCACCCATGCCCAGAAGCTGGAGGGCTGCTACTGGGGCGAGGGCTGCGTCTACTTCGTCTCCAGCTTCGCGCACCGCTCGGAGGGCTCGGCGGCGGACCACTACGGCCAGGTGTGGAAGTACGAGCCGCGGCGGCGCCGGCTCACCCTGGTGATCGTCTTCGGCCCGGACACGGACATCGACCTGCCGGGCGAGTCCCCCGACAACATCTGCCTGGCGCCGAGCGGCGGCCTGATGGTCTGCGAGGACGGGGGCGGCGCGCAGTACGTCTTCGGCGTGACCCGGCGGGGCGAGGTGTACCCGATGGCGCGGGGCGCGCAGAACGTGGGGACGCCGGAGGAGCCGGAGTGGGGCGAGTTCGCCGGGGTGACCTTCTCGCCCGACGGCCGGACCATGTACGTGAACTGCTACCACCCGGGGACGACCTTCGCCGTGACCGGCCCCTGGCACTGACGGCGGTCCCGCCAGCGGTCGCCGTACCGGCCGATCCGCCGCACCCTCGAAGGAAGCGACGGGAAGGTGCGCGCGGTGGCCAGCTCCGACAAGAAGAAGTCCGGCAAGAGCGACAACGACAAGAAGAGGACGAAGAAGGCCGGCGCCCAGCAGGACGGCGGTAAGCAGGGCAAGAAGGCGGACCGGGTGGCGGCGGAGCGGCGTGAGCCGTCGCCCGGCCTGCGTGAGCTGCTGCGCGTCCCCGGCGGCACCCGCCCCGACCTCGCCTCGTACGACACCCGGGCCACCCCGGGCGGTCCCGGCACGCCGCGGGACAAGGCGGCGGCGCTGGAGGCGGTCGCCCGGTCGGCGGAGCGGCTCGCCGGGCTCCAGGAGCGGCTCTACGCGGCCAGCACCACCGGTGACCGGCGCCGGGTGCTGCTGGTCCTCCAGGGAACGGACACCAGCGGCAAGGGCGGCACGATCAAGCATGTGATCAGGCTGTTCAATCCGTCCGGCTGTCGCGTGCGGGCCTTCAAGGCACCGACGGCGGAGGAGCGGAAGCACGACTTCCTCTGGCGGATCAGGCGGGCGCTCCCCGAGCCGGGCGAGATCGGGATCTTCGACCGTTCGCACTACGAGGACGTCCTGGTCGGCCGCGTCCGCGAGCTGGCGTCCCACCGGGAGCTGGGCCACCGCTACGAGCGGATCAACCGCTTCGAGCAGGAGCTGGCCGATGACGGCGTGACCCTCGTGAAGGTCTTTCTGCACCTCGGGTACGAGGAGCAGCGCGACCGGCTGCTGGCCCGCCTCGACAATCCGGACAAGCACTGGAAGTTCAGCACGGCGGACCTCGACGACCGCGCGCTGTGGCCGGAGTACCAGGCGGCCTACGAGCTGGCCCTGCGCCGCTGCTCCACCGACGCGGCGCCCTGGTACCTGGTCCCGGCGGACCGCAAGTGGTACCGGAACTGGGCGATCGGCACCCTGCTGCTGGAGCATCTGGAGGCTCTGGCACCCTCGTACCCCGCGGGAGGCTTCGATCTTGAGAAGAGCCGCAAGAGGCTGTTGGAGGGGGCGTAGGCGTCATCTTGTGATCGAGCGAGCGCCGCGCACCCCTTCCGGGTAGATCATCATATATTTTCCGTGCGTGACCAGATATGTGCGCGTTCTCGCCGCTCTCGCCGTGCTGAGCGTCGCCCTCACCGGATGCGGTGACGGCGACGGGAAGCCCTCGGCCGCCGATCCCGCCGCCGCCCGTTCCGCGGCCGCCTCCGCCTCCGCCTCCCCCTCCTCCGGTGCCGGGAGCCGGGGCACTGCGGTGAAGGGGCCGCCGACCCTGGCCCCCGCGGCGGGCGGACTGACGCCGGTCTTCGAACGCGGCGGCGCGGCGGCGGGAAAGACCGTGGCGCTCACCTTCGACGCCGATATGACGGCCGATCAGGGCCCCCGGGCGGCGAGCGGCGAGCGGTTCGACAATCCGTCGCTGATCGCCCTGCTGCGCCGGCTCGACGTACCCGCCACCGTCTTCATGACCGGGCGGTGGGCCGAGGAGTACCCGACGCAGGCGAAGGAGATCGGCAACGATCCGCTCTTCGAGATCGCCAACCACTCCTACAGCCACTACGCCTTCACCGCCGACTGCTACGGGCTGCCGGTCGTCGGCGAGGAGAGCATGGCCTCGGACGTCCAGCGGGCCTTCACGGCGTTCCAGAAGGCCGGGGCGCACAACGTCGTGCCGTACTTCCGCTTCCCCGGCGGCTGTTACGACGACAAGGCGCGCCGCGCCCTCGCCCCGGCCAAGGTCACGGCGGTGCAGTGGGACGTCATCAGCGGCGACGCCTTCGCGACGGACGCGGAGGCGGTCGCGCGGGAGGTGCTGACCGGGGTGAAGCCGGGCTCACTGGTGGTGATGCACTGCACGCGCAGCGCGGCGCCGGTGACGGAGGACGCCGTACGGCAGATCGTTCCCGAGCTGCGCAAGCGGGGGTACCGCTTCGTCAAGGTCTCCGAGCTGATGAAGCACTGAGGCCCGGCGGGCGGCGGCGGTCAGCCCGAACAGGCCGTCCGCTGGGCCTCCTGCCACGCGCAGACGGGACAGAGCGTCGCGCCCCTGACCGTCGCCAGGTGCTCGGTGGGCTTCCGGCACAGCACGCAGTCGGCGTACGCGGCCCCGGCGGTCCCGGCGGCCTCGTCGGCCGCGCCCGGCCCGGCGACGGTCCCCTCGGTCGCGCTCTTCTCGGTCGCGCTCTCCTCGGTCATGTCCGAGAGCGTACTCAGCCGCGCCGCGCGGGACGGCGGCGGGCGGCGCGGCCCCGGTGCCCGCCGCCCCCGCCGGTCGCCCGCCGGCGCGGACCGGATCAGTGCTCGGTGGGGGTGGCCTCGCTCGGCCTGATGATCACGAAGCCCTCGCCCTGGAGCATGAGCTGGACGGCCTCGCCCGAGCCGCCGCGGATCATCGAGCCCACGGACTGCGAACGGTGCAGCGAGGTGGCGAGCTGCGCGCTCCAGCCGACGACCGCGTCCGTGTCCACGTACACCGGGGCCTGCGCGGTGACCGGGATCACTATGGGGGTGCCCTCGCAGATCACGCCGAGCTTGCCGTAGCCGGTGAAGAGGCTGTTGAACAGGCCGCCGCCCGCCATGCCCGCGCCCTTCACCGTCTTTATCTCGTAGGAGAGGGTCGGGTCGAAGCAGAGCACGTTGCGGCCGTTGATGGTGAGCGCGTCGCCCTGCTCCAGATCGACGATGAAACAGTTCGCCGCCTCCTGCGCGAACCACACCTCTCCCTGGCCCCGCACCGCCATCAGCGGCAGGCCCTCGCCGGTCACGGCGCGCTTGAGCAGACCGCCGATGCCCTGGCCCTTGCGCTCGAACTGGAGATTTCCGCGGAAGGCGATCATGGATCCCTGCCGCGCGTACATCTCGCCGCTGACGGCGTACTTGATCGATTTGGAGTTCTGGAGTGTCATCCCGGGGGCGGTGGCGGGCTGCGCCAGGTACTCCGAGGAGAAAAGATCGCTCTTCATAGCGAGCATCGTCACCCGGGGACCCCGCTCCGGCCAAGGAGTCTTCCGAGGTTTCCGCCGCGAAGCGGGGATACGGCGGCTGGCAGACTGGACGCGTGAGCAGCGACAGCACCACCGACAGCCCTTCCCGGTCCGAAGGGACCACCCGTGACGAGGCACCGCAGTTCGTGCTGCCCCTGGTCGTACGGATCGAGAAGCCCGCTCCCCCGGCCCGCACCGACGCGCTGGAGACGGCGGCCCGCGCCGTGCTCGCGATGCTCTCCGACGAGCGGTCGCTGGGCGAGGGCGAGACCGAGGGTGAATGGGCCCGCGCGATCCGGGAGTGGCAGGACGCCCGGATCCGCAAGGTGGTACGGCGGGCGCGCGGCGCGGAGTGGCGCCGCGCGACCGCGCTCCCCGGCCTCACGCTGAGCGGCACGGGCGCGGACACGGAGACGTCGTCCGCCGCGGAGGTACGCGTCTTCCCGCCCGTCCCGCTCGACGGCTGGCCCAAGGAGCTGGCCAAGCTCCAGGTCTCCGGCACCGAACTCGACGACCCCGAGCCGCCGCCCGCCCCCGCCCCCGACGTCCCGGTCCTGTGGCTGAGCCCCGACCTCGGCATGACGGCGGGCAAAGCCATGGCGCAGGTGGGACACGGCGCCCAACTCCTGTGGTGGGAACTGCCGGACAAGGAACGCGAGGCGTGGCGTGCGGCGGGCTTCCCCCTCGCCGTACGCACCGCGTCCCCGGCGCACTGGCGCCGACTCATCTCCAGCGAGGTGCCGTTGGTGCGGGACGCGGGCTTCACGGAGATCGCCCCCGGGCTCACGGTCGCGGCCGAGTGGCGGTCGCCCGCGGCTCCCTAGGCTTTCAGCGGGCCGCCGTTGATCGCGATGCGCCTGCCGTAGCGCGTGTGCGGGTAGTAGTCGTAGGTCGCGTGGTGCTGGACGCAGCGGTTGTCCCAGAAGACCAGCGTCCGCGGGGTCCAGCGGACGCGGCAGGTGAGCATCGGGCGCTGCGCGACGACGGTGAACAGCATCCGCAGCAGCGCGTCGCTCTCGTCCTCGGAGAGCTGGGGGATCCTCGCGGTGTACGCCTGGTTGACGTAGAGGATCGGACGGCCGGTCTCGGGGTGGCGCACCACCACCGGGTGTTCGTTGACCGGTATCTCGTAGTTCGGCGGCACCGTGTAGCCGCGGAAGCTGTGCTTCCCGTCGTGGATGCCGGTCAGACCGTCGAGGAGGCCGCGCATCGTGGGTGACAGCATCTCGTACGCCAGGTGCATGTTGGCGAACAGGGTGTCACCCCCGCTGTCGCCCTCCGGCGTCTCGGTGATGTACAGCATCGAGCCGAGGGAGGGTTCGGCGTCCGCCGTGCCGTCGGCGTGCCAGGCGTTGCCCGCGACGTTGCCGGCCGCCGGGCTGGTCCTGATCTCCAGGACGTACGGGTCGCCCTCCGGCGGAGGGTTGACCGGGCGCAGGTCGCCGAAGTGGCCGGCGAAGCGCTTGTGGTCGTCCACGGTGATCTCCTGGTCGCGGAAGACCAGGACGTGGTGGTCGAGGAAGGCGGTCCCGATCTCGGCCAGTTGCGTGTCGGTGATCCGGGCGAGGTCGACTCCGGAGACCTCGGCGCCGATGACGGGCGTCACGGGAGCCACGGAGATCTCCCGGTAGTCTCGCGGCGGCCTGGTGGTGATGGCCTTCAGCGCGTCCAGCTCGTAGGGCTCCATCGCGTACTCCTGGGTGGTCGTTCCGGCACGGTCGGACAGGGGGGCGTGCGGCGGGCACGCCTGGTCATGCCGTTGGCGGGGGCGTGGCGTCGAGTCGTTCGAACCGGCCGGTGATCAGATCGGCGATGAACGGGACGCTCTCGCCTTCCAGCACATCCCAGTGGCCGCCCTTGACCCGCTCGACGGTGAGGCCGCCGCGGGCCCGCCGGTGCCAGAAGCCGCGCAGTTCCTCGTCCGCCGCGGCCGCCTCGTCGGGGTCGGGCGCGTCCGATTCGGCCTGTACGAGCAGCAGCGGGGCGTCCGTCGGGCCGGGCGTGTGGTCGCGGGCCGCGACGCGGTGGTGGTTGTAGATCTGGAAGTACCGGTCGATCTGCGCGTCGTCTATGCCGGGGTACATGCCGTTGAAGCGGACGAGTTTCTCGCGGAACTCCGCCGCACCGACCGGCTCGAAGTCCGCGCGCCCGGCCGTGTCGTCGGTGCCGTGCGTGTCGAGCAGGACCACGGCGGTACGCCGGTGGCCGGCCCGGGCGAGCCTGCGTCCCATCTCGTGCGCGACCAGGCCGCCGAAGGAGAGCCCGACCAGCACCAGGGACTCGTCGGGGCCGGGCCGTACGAGCGACAGGTAGTGCTCCGCCATGGCCTCCACCGACGGCAGCGGACGCTCACCGGCGTTGATCCCCGGCGCCTGCACTCCCTGGACGCCGGTCTCCTCCGGCAGAGCCGTGGCCAGCGGCAGGTAGCAGAACGCCGTGCCGCCGGCGGGATGGACACACACCACGCGCCGGCCGTCGCGCGCCGGGCGGAACTCGATCAGCGCCTCGTCCGTCTCCGCCGGTGTCCTCGTGCGAAGGCGCGCCGCGAGCCGTTCGATCGTGGGGTGCTGGAGGATGTCGCGGATCGGCAGGGCCGTGCCGAAGTGCTCGTGGACGAGGTGGGAGACCTTGATGGCCGCCAGGGAGGTGCCGCCGACCGCGAAGAAGTCGTCCGTGATGCCGATGCCGGGATGCACCAGTACCTGCCGCCAGATCCGGTACAGCGACATCTCGACGCGGTCGCGGGGGGCGTGGGTGTTGACCTGGGCGGGCAGCGCCTCCCTGGCCCGCTCCAGCAGGGCCCGGCGGTCCAGCTTGCCGCTGCGGTTGAGCGGCAGTCGCGGGAACTCGGCGAACAGCGAGGGGATCATGTAGTCCGGCAGGCGGTCGGCCAGCGCGGCGCGCCACTCGTGGGACCCCCGGGCGGGCCCCTCGGTGCGGCCGATGCCCGCCACGAGGCGCGGTTCCCCGGCCGGGTCGCGGTCGGCGAGCACGACGGCCTCGGTGACGCCGGGCAGCTCGCGCAGAGCGGCGGCGACCTCCCCGGGCTCGATACGGAAGCCGCGCAGCTTGACCTGGTCGTCGAGGCGGCCGGCGAACGCGTAGTTCCCGTCGCGGAGCCGGCGTGCCAGGTCTCCGGTGCGGTAGACCCGTTCACCGGGGAGGAAGGGGTCGGGCAGGAAGCGCTCGTCGGTCAGCTCGGGCCGGTTCAGGTATCCCCGTGCCACGCCGGCGCCGCCGATGAACACCTCCCCCGCGACACCGGGCGGTACGGGGGCGCCGCGCCGGTCCAGCAGGTAGATACGGGTGTTGTCCACGGGGCGGCCGATCGGGCAGCGCCTGTCCAGGGCCCGGGGATCGTCGTAGGTGATGCTGTAGACGGTGGTCTCGGTCGGCCCGTACACGTAGCGGACGGACAGCTCCGGCAGGACCTCGCGCATCCGGTGCAGCGCCTTCTCGGGCAGGGGCTCAGCGCCCGTGGCGAGCTGCCGCAGCGCCAGTCCCGCCAGCCGGGACGCGGGGTCCTCGTCGATCCACGTGACATACGCCGCGGGCAGCCAGGCGTGCACGATCCGGTGCTCGCGCAGCCAGCCCATCAGCGCCCCGGGGTCGCCGCGCAGGTCCTCGGGGACCAGGTGCAGCACGGCGCCCGTGGTGAGGGGGAGGAAGAGTTCGTGGACGGAGGCGTCGAAACCGAAGCTCGCCCACGCGGAGGACGCCTCGCCGGGGATGGCGTCGTGGCGGGCCAGCCAGGTGCCGATCAGGTTGGCGACGTTGCCATGGGTGACGGCCACGCCCTTGGGGCGCCCCGTGGAGCCCGAGGTGTAGATCACGTAGGCGAGATCGGAGGGGCGGCTCGTGACGCCGGGCGGCTCCTCGCACGCCGCCTCGGCCTCCACCTCCCGCAACGACGGCCAGGGGCCGGGCGGTGCCGCGCGGTCGCTGAGGATCACGGCGGGGGCGGCCTCCTCCACGATGACGCGCAGCCGTCCGGCGGGCTGGCCGGGATCCAGCGGAAGGTATCCGGCGCCCGCCTTCAGCACGCCCCAGATGCCCACCAGGAACTCCGCGGAGCGTCCGCAGTGCAGGCCGACGACCTGGCCGGGCCGCACGCCCCGGGCGATGAGGGCGTGGGCGAGCCGGTTGGCGCGCCGGTCGAGGGCGGCGTAGGTCAGCTCCGTACCGCCGCCCACCACGGCGGGGGCGTCGGGCCGTACCCGGACCTGCTCGCGGAAGCGGTCGAGCGGGCCGGCGGCGGGCTCGGGGGTGATCCGGCCGCGGCCTTCGGCCAGCAGCCCGCGGCGTTCGTCCTCGTCGAGCAGTTCGAGGTCGTCGATGCTCCGGCCGGGATCGGCGGCGAGCTGCGCCAGCAGGCGTATCAGGTAGCGGATGTACGCGTGGGCCGTCTCCTCGTCGAACAGCGCGTCGGGGTAGTCCAGGTAGCCGCTGACGCCGCCGTCCTCCCTCGCCAGGGAGAGGGCCAGGTCGAACATGGCCGATCCGCCGCCGAACTCCAGCGGCTCGACGTCGGCGTCGGGCAGCTCCAGCATGCCCTTGTAGGAGACCACGCCCCACGACAGCATCGTCTGGAAGAGCGGGGTGTGGGCCGGGCTGCGCGGCGGGTTGACCGCGCTCACCACCCGTTCCAGCGGCAGCTGCTGATGGTTCAGGGCCGCCCGCAGGGACGTGTGGACCCGGCGCAGCGCCTCGGTGCCGCTCAGGCCGCCGGAGAGGTCGACGCGCAGGGCGAGGGAGTTGACGAAGAAGCCGATCACGTCGGCGGCGTCGGGGCCGGTGCGGCCGGACACGGGGACGCCGACGACGAGGTCCTCCTCGCCGGTGAGGCGGTGCAGGAGGGTGTACCAGCCGGTCAGCAGGGCGGTGAACAGCGTGGCCCCCTCGCCGTGGGCCAGCGCCCGCAGGTCCGAGGTGACCGAGGGGTCGAGGCGGACCGCGACCCGGCCGCCGGCGTAGCTCTGCTCGGGCGGACGCGGCCGGTCCGTGGGCAGGGCGAGCAGCGGCGGGGCGCCGGCCAGGGCTTCCCGCCAGTAGCGGGTCTGGGCCTCGGCCTCGTCGCCCTCGGCCCAGTCCAGATGGCGGCGGGTGTGGGCGGCGAACGGGGTGGGGAGCGGGGGCAGCGGGTCGGCCGCGCCGCGCCGCAGGCCCGCGTAGCTGGCGCCGAGATCACGCATCATGATCTCCACGGACGTCCCGTCGAAGACGGTGTGGTGCACCGTCACCAGGAGCGCGTGGTGCGCGGGGCCGAGGAGGGCCAGCCGGCCCCGGGCCAGCGGTCCGCGGGCCAGGTCGAAGGGGGTTTCCCGCTCCTGGCGTTGCAGGCCGGCGAGGCGTGCCTCCGGATCGGCCGCGTCGCTCAGGTCGACCACGGTCAGGGCGAACCCGGATCCCGGTGGGTCGATCCGCTGCCGGGCCTCGCCGCCGACGCGGGCGAACCGGGTCCGCAGCGACTCCTGCCGGTCGGCCACCGCGGCCAGGGCCCGGGACAGGGTCGCGCGGTCCAGTGGCCCGCGCACGCGGAAGGCCATCAGGCAGTTGTACGCCGTGCTGGCGTCCTCCGACTGGGAGATGGCCCACAGCCGCTGCTGTCCGAAGGACAGCGGGAGGAGCTGTTCGGCGTCCTGGGGGTCGTCCGACGGGCCGCGGGGGGTGGTCATCGCCGACAAGGGCGTCCTCTCATCCGTGCTGTGAACGATCGGATCCGTGCGGTGAGGGAGGAGAGCGGGGAAGGCGGGGAGAGCGAGGACAATATTTGGCCTGAGGTTTTCACCGTGTCAATGGCCACTCGGGGCACAACTCGCCCGCGGAACGCCGAGTTGGCCGGATCCGGGCTGTCGCGGAGAGGCCGGGCAGGGGTGACCGGGAGAGCGCGCCGGGGCCGGTCAGGAGGGCCGGTGATCATCCGGCGCCACGGGACTGAACGCTCCCGCCCTCCCGTACGTATCTCCCTGTACCGCCACGTAGGTTGAACGGCCGGTCGGCCCAGTGGTTGATTCAGCGGTGTCACAATTCGGTTCGGGAGGCAGCACATTGTTGCGACGCATCAACGGTACGGCGCTCATCATCGCGGCATTGGTCGCGACAGTCGCGGCGTTGGCCTTCCCCGTGTGGTCGTACGCCGATCGCTCCGGGACCGGGCAGGCGAACATCGCCGCGTCGACGGTCTCGACCCAGTGGGGGCCGCTGACCGCGTCCGATCGCGATCTGCTGGTGAAGGTACGGCTGGCCGGGCTCTGGGAGCTGCCGGCCGGACAGCAGGCGATCGACCGGGCGCCCAGCCAGGCGATCAAGGACTGCGGTGACCACCTGGTCGTCGGACACACCGACCTGGACAAGCGTGCCATCTCCGTGGCCGCGAAACTCGGGGTCGAGCTGCCGAACCAGCCGACCGAACAGCAGCAGGGCTGGCTGCGGGAGCTGTCGGAGGCACAGGGCGACGAGTACGAACGGAAGTTCGCGAATCTGCTGCGCAACGCGCACGGCAAGGTCTTCTCGGCCATCGCGCTGGTCCGGCACACCACCAGGAACGAACTGATCCGGCAGCTGGCGAGTGACGCCAACGTCACCGTGCTCGACCACATCACCATGCTGGAGGCCACCGGCAAGGTCGACTTCGACGCCCTCGCCAACGAGGCCGCCGGCACCCTGACCGCGAGCCCGAGCGGCCCGCCGGCGCCCAACGGCAACCTGCCGCCGGCCGCCGTGCCCGTCGAGCCGACCGGGAACGAGACGTTCACCTCCGAGCCCTCGACGCAGCCCGGCGCGCCGACGGCGATCAACACCAACCGGCCCGACCCGGAGGAGGCGCCGACGCCCTCCCCGTGATGGGCGCGCGCTGACGTTCACGCACGTCCCCGCGGCTGATCCCTCTCCCCTGGTCCAGGGGGGAGGGATCAGCCGTTCACGGGCTCGGCCGCGCGCGGGAGAAACCTCAAATCGACCTCTGAACGTCGCCCTTCCCGGGTTCAGGAGCGCCCGGCTGGGCCATAGCCACTGCATACGGACGGCTGACGGACGGCTGGGGGGAAGCGATGAACGGCACACCGCGCGGGAGTACGGCACGGCTGGGAGTCGGCATCGGGTGGCGGCCGGAGATCGCCGGCGCGGTGGAGTCGCTGCCCGGTATCGACTGGGTCGAGGCCGTCGCGGAGAACCTCTGTCCCGACCGGCTGCCCGACTCGCTGGTACGGCTGCGCGAACGCGGCGTCACGGTCGTCCCGCACGGGGTCTCGCTGGGGCTCGGCGGCGCGGACCGGCCGGACGCGCGACGGCTGGCGGATCTGGCGGAGCGGGCCGAGGCGCTCGGTTCGCCGCTGGTCACCGAGCACATCGCGTTCGTACGGGCGGGCGGTGAGCGCACCGCTTCGCCGCTGATCGAGGCCGGACATCTGCTGCCGGTGCCGCGCACCCGGGACGCGCTGCGGGTGCTCTGCGAGAACGTGCGGATCGCCCAGGACTCGCTGCCCGTGCCGCTGGCGGTGGAGAACATCGCCGCCCTGATCTCCTGGCCGGACGAGGAGATGAGCGAGGGCCGCTTCCTGGCGGAGCTGGTGGAACGCACCGGTGTCCGGCTGCTCATCGATGTGGCCAACCTGCACACCAACCACGTGAACCGGGGCGAGGACCCGGCCCGGGCGCTGGACGAGCTGCCGGTCGAGGCCATCGCGTACGTCCATGTCGCGGGCGGGGTCGAGCGCGACGGCGTCTGGCACGACACGCACGCCCACCCGGTGTCCCGGCCCGTCCTCGACGTGCTGGCGGAGCTGCGCTCGCGGGTGGACCCGCCGGGGGTGCTGCTGGAGCGCGACGACGACTTCCCGCCCGCGGCGGAGCTGGCCGGGGAGCTGACGGCCATCCGCGAGACGATCCGGATGACGGAGGCGAAGGGCGCGGCGCGTGCCGCCCGTACGGAGGCGGTGCCCGCCGAGGGCGCGGCCGACGGCGAAGGCGAAGTCAGTGAGGACGGCGAGGACGGCTCCACCGACCCCGCCCGCCAGCGCCTCGCCCTCGCCGAGACGTCCCTGCTCTCCGCCCTGGTCGCCGGTACGCCCGTCCCCGAGGGGTTCGACCGCAGGCGGCTGCGGGTCCAGAGCCGCGCCCTCTCCGTGAAGCGCGCCGGTGTCGTCGCCAAGGTCGCCCCCGAGCTGCCGGAGATCCTCGGCGCCGGCTACCGCTCGGCGTTCCTCGGCTACGCCGCGAGCCGCCCCATGCGCGCCGGTTACCGCCGCGACGCGCTCGACTTCGCCGAACACCTCCTGGTCGCCGGGCATCCCGAGAGCCACGCGGCCCGGCGGCGCCTGTCCCTGTGGTGGCAGGAGCGCGCCGGAGCGCGACCGCCCCGCCGGGCGACCCGTCTCGTCCGGGTGGCGCGTGCCGCGCTCGCGGGAAGGTGACACCTCCCGTCGACGATGTCGCCGTACTGGCGCTCCACGCGGCCACAGCCCTCTCGTCCCGCGCGCTCCGCACCGGCGTGCTCGTGACGCGCCGGGACGCGCCCCGGCGTGACCGCCGGGCGCATAGGGGTCATTGGCCCCGACACCGTCCACCGGTCCTTGCTTCGTCCCCGTGCGCTGCCGACCCTCTGTTCTGCGGTTGATCCCACAACCGCACGCACGAAGGGAACGCGATGAGAGCAGTTGTGAAGTGCGGGGCTCTGACCGCCCTCGGCTCCCTGGTCCTGTCGGGGCTCGTCGCCGCCCCCGCGGACGGCGCGACCGCCGGGGCCGGTTCGGCCGCGGACCTGTACGGCGCCGTGCGGGCCCGCGCCCACGAGACCCGGGGTGTGGCCCGCGCGGCCGAGCGGGCCGGTAGGGCCGGGATCGCGTTCGGTGCCTGTCCCGAGGCCGAGTCGCTGCCCGCCCCCGTCACCTGCGGCACCGTCGAGGTCCCCCTCGACTACGCGGAGCCCGACGGCCGGAAGATCTCCCTCACCGTCAGCCGCGTCGCGGCGAGCGGTCCGGCCGGGGAGCGGCAGGGCGCGCTGGTCTTCAACCCCGGTGGCCCCGGCGCCTCCAGCATGTACTTCCCGCTGGCAGCCGAGCTGCCCGAGTGGAAGCGGATCGCCGGGGCGTACGACATCGTGGGCTACGCGCCGCGCGGGGTCGGCCGCTCGGCGCCGCTCTCCTGCGAGGACCCGGCGGACACCCTGAAGGCCCCCACCCAGGCCCCGGTGCACCCCTCCGAGTCGTACAAGCGCGAGCGGATCGCGGAGGCCAAGGCGTACGCGCAGGGCTGCGCCGACCACGCGGGGGCGGCGCTCCCGCACTACAACTCGCTCAACAACGCCCGCGATCTGGACGTGCTGCGCGCCGCCCTCGGCGAGCAGAAGCTGACGTATCTCGGCGCCTCGTACGGCACCTACTTCGGCGCGCTGTACGCGACGCTCTTCCCGTCCCACGTACGCCGGATGGTCTTCGACTCGGCGGTCGACCCCGATCCCCGGCAGATCTGGTACCGCAACAACCTCGATCAGTCGGCCGCGTTCGAGCGGCGCTGGACGGACTTCCTCACCTGGATCGCCAAGCACGACAGGACGTACCACCTGGGCGGCGACATCGAAGAGGTGCGGAAGAACTACGAGAAGATGCGCGCCGGGGTCACCCACGAGCCGGCCGGCGGGAAGGTCGGGCCCGGTCAGCTCCAGGGCGTGATGCTCTCCGCCGGTTACTACGACGACTACTGGGCGATCCGCGCCACCGCGCTCTCCGAGTACGTCAAGGGCAACCCCAAGCCGCTGATCGAGCAGGCCACGCCCCGGCCCGAGGCCGCCGCCGACAGCGAGAACGGCAACGCCGTGTACACCGCCGTCGAGTGCAACGACGCGCCGTGGCCGACGGACTGGCGGATCTGGGACCGTGACAACACCGAACTCGCGCGCACCGCGCCGTTCGAGACCTGGGACAACGCCTTCATGAATCTGCCGTGCGCCTACTGGCCCGCGCCCCGGCAGACCCCGCTCGACGTCGGCACCCTGCCGGGCGAGCTGCCCCCGATCCTGATCCTGGCGGCGGAACGGGACGCGGCGACCCCGTACGCCGGTGCCCTGGAGCTTCAGCGGCGGCTGGCGGGCGCGGTGCTGGTGACCGAGAGGGACGCGGGGACACACGGGGTCGCCGGCGGCTCCAACGCCTGTATCGACACCTATCTGGAGGACTACCTGCTGCTCGGAAAGGCGCCGGTGCGGCACGCGGAGTGCGCGCCCCACCCGGAACCGAACCCGGTCTCGCTCGAACGGGTCAGCAAGAGCGCCGACCCGCACAGAGGGCTCGGTCCGGCGCCGCGCGTCTGAGCGACCGGCCGACGACCCGTCCGTCCCCGCCGCCCCGGTTCCGCAGGGTGTGGGGGCGGGCGGGTCCGTGCCGTTCGTACACCGTCACCCGCCGGCCGCGTACCTGCTCGTCCGCCACCACCGTGAAGTGCTCCCTCAGTACGGAGAGCTTCGCCCTGTCCCGCCGTCCCGACACCGGCTTCGCCACCGTCGCCGCGTCCGAGACCAGCAGTATCCGCCGATGAGTCAGCATCGCGGCCCGGATCGAGGCGGGCTCGGCCTCCACGCCCTTCAGCGTCCCCGACGCCTCCGGGGTCGCCGTCAGCGCTATGTCCCGCAGGCCGGTGAAGGCGTCGGGGGAGACCGACTTGGTGTCGCGGCGCGCCGCCGGTACGAAGAGCACCGCGGCCCCGGTCCCCTTCAGCCGCCGCACGTCCGACGCCACCGCCAGGACGTCGTCCACCCGGCTCGACGGGGACCGCTTGGCCAGTGACTGCGGCAGCAGGGCCACCATGGCCACGGCGACGACCACGGGGAGCAGCCATGCGGACGCCCTCGGGAACCGCGGCGCGGCCGCCCGCACCGCCACGCCCAGCGCCACCCCGATCAGCAGCGCCAGACCGAGCAGGCTGAACGCGACGTACCGGTCCAGGAACAGCGGCCGGACCAGCGAGAGACCGATCAGGCAGATCTGCGGCACCGCCAGCAGGGGCAGCCCGACGGCCGCCACCGACAGCCGGCCGCCGCGCGGCCGCTCCAGCAGGGCCCCGAGGCCGCCGATCGTCAGCAGGACCGCGGGGCCGATCATCATGTGCCAGGTCAGCGGCGGTATCCAGGACACCTGCTCGGACTGGCCCCCGCTGAACAGGATCAGCGGCAGCACGCCCGCCACGGCTGCGGCCGACGCCGCCGCCCAGCGCGTCCACACCTCCCGCCCGGCCCGCGACCAGAGGAGGGTGGCCAGGTGCGCGGGCAGGATCAGCAGCGACAGCCAGTTCAGCAGCCCGCACAGCAGGACCGCGGAGCCGTACCCGACCCAGCGCGCCGCCCGGCCGCGCCCGTCGGCGAGCACCGTCACCAGCAGCAGCGTCGAGATCCCGGCCCCGGCCGTGACCAGCGCGTACGGCCGGCCCTCCTGGAGATAGAACTGCACGGCGGGCAGCAGCCCGAACGCCAGCCCACCCCCCAGGCCCGCCCAGGCCCCGGCCAGCCGGTGGCCGATGGCCGCCACACAGGCCGCCGCCACCGCCATCGCCAGCACGGAGGGCAGCCGCAGAGTCGTGGTGCCGGGCCCGAACCCCAGGAAAAGTCCGCGCATCAGCAGGTAGTAGAGCCCGTGCACGGCGTCGATCTGCGCCAGCATGTGCCAGATATCGGCGGTGGACCGCCGGGCCACCTGCCAGGTCGCGGCCTCGTCCCGCCACACGCTGTGCTGCCGGGACAGTCCCCACAGGCCGAGGGCGAGGGTCCACACCATCGGTATCAGCCGGACGAGCAGACCGCGCCGGTGCTGGGCTATGTGGGAGATCATGAACCGGTACAGACCCTCGGGGTGGAGTTGCGGACCGGAGCGAGCGGCCGGCGGACAGGAACGAGTGCTTCCGGACCGGCCGTTGTGCGGGCGACCCGGCGCGAGCGCCGCAGCGACCCTACCCCCCGCGCCCCGCGCCCACCGTCCCGCCTGTTCCCCGATGGCCGTGGTGTGCTCCCTCGGGAGCACCGACCCGGGTTCCATCGGCCGCGATCGCGGCGGAACGGGCGGGAGCGGGGAAGGAAGAGATCCTTCCCCGCGATTCACCGCGTTTCCGCAGGTCAGCGGCCGATGGGAACCCGGAGCCGAACCCGGTGTCGCTGGACGGCCGTGCGCGCAGCAGGAGACTGCCGCCGGTCGTCTGATCTTCCGGGTGGAATGGCCGGGTCCGCGTCTCCGCGGGCCCGGCCACGTCATGTCCGGGCTACGCGAGCCCGGCCACCAGATCCGCCACCGACTTGCGGCGGCCGGTGTAGAACGGCACCTCTTCCCGAACGTACAGCCGCGCCTGGGAGGCGCGCAGATGACGCATCAGGTCGACGATCCGGTACAGCTCGTCGGCCTCGAAGGCCAGGATCCACTCGTAGTCGCCGAGCGAGAAGGATGCCACAGTGTTGGCCCGTACGTCCGGGTAACCCCTGGCCATCTTCCCGTGGTCCGCGAGCATCTTGCGCCGGTCCTCGTCGGGGAGCAGGTACCAGTCGTAGGAGCGGACGAAGGGGTAGACGCTGACATAGTCGCGGGGCGTCTCGTCGGCCAGGAAGGCCGGCACGTGCGACTTGTTGAACTCGGCGGGGCGGTGCAGCGCCATGTTCGACCAGACGGGCTCCAGCGCGCGGCCGAGCCGGGTGCGCCGGAACCGGTTGTACGCGTCCTGGAGTTCGTCCGCGGTCTCCGCGTGCCACCAGATCATGACGTCGGCGTCGGCGCGCAGCCCGGACACGTCGTACGTGCCGCGTACGGTGATGTCCTTGGCGGCGAGCTGGTCGAACAGCTCCTGGACCTCGTCCGCGTAGCCGGACCGGTCCTCGGGCAGCACCTCGCGCAGTTTGAAGACGGACCACAGCGTGTAGCGGATGACCTCGTTGAGGTCCTTGGCCTTCTTGCCCGCGTTCGGGGTCTTCTCTGGAGCAGCAGTCATACGGCTATTCTCCCGCGCCCCGGCCGGTGCCCCGCGCCAGGGTCGACGTGGCGATGATCTCGTCCGCCGCGCGCCGGGCGCTCGCGACACAGGCAGGGATGCCGACGCCGTCGTAGGCCGCGCCGCAGACCCGCAGACCGGGCAGCGCCGCGACGGCCCCGCGGACCCGCGCGACCCGGTCGGGGTGGCCGACGGGGTACTGCGGCAGGCCGTCGGTCCACCGGGTCACCTCGGTGGCCACCGGCTTGGCGGCGAGCCCGAACGCGTCCCCCAGGTCGGTCAGGGAGACGTCGACCAGTTCGCCGTCCTCGCGCTGGAGTTGCTCCTCCTCGCCGTAGCGGCCGACGGAGGTGCGCAGCACGAAGAGGCCGGGCGCGGCGTCCGCGACCCAGCCCCACTTGCGGGTGGAGAAGGTCGCCGCCTTGATGGTGCGGCCGTCGACCGGCGGTACGAGGAAGCCGCTGCCCCCGGGCAGCGCGGCGCCGAGGTCGTCCTGGCGGAAGGCCATGGTGATCAGCGCCATCGAGGCGTACTCGACCTCGGCGAGTTCGGCGGCGGCGGCCGGGGACTCCTCGGAGAGCAGCACGGAGGCGGACCAGGCGGGGGTCGCGAGGATCACCCCGTCGGCGCTCAGCACCCGCCGGTCGGTGCGCACGCGCCAGCCGTCGGAGGCGCGGCTCAGGCCGAGTACGGGCGTCTCCAGGAGGATGTCGCCGCCGCCCGCCCGCACGGCGTCGGCGACGGCGCCGGGCAGCCGGCCCACGCCGCCCTCGATCCCGGCGAAGACGGCGCCGGTGCCGGGGTTGCGGGCGGCCTTCGCCTGGACGTCGCGGACGGCGGCGAGCAGGGAGTCATGGGTTTTTACGGCGTCGAAGAGCTGCGGTACGGCCGCCCGCATGGACAGGCGGTACGCGTCGCCCGCGTAGACCCCGCCGAGCAGCGGCTCCACCAGCCGGTCGACGACCTCGCGGCCGAGCCGGCGCGCCACATGGCCACCGACCGAGACGTCGTCACCGACCTCGGTGGGCGGCAGTCCGGGTTCCCCGGCGATCCGGGCGAGCCCCTCGTCGGAGAGCAGCCCGGCGAGTGCGGCGGGGTCGCCCGGTACGCCCATCACATGGCCCTTGGGCATGGGCCGCAGCGCGCCGCGCGTCCAGACCGAGGCGGTGGTCGCGGTCGGCGGCTGGAGCAGCGCGCCGAGCCCGACGGCCCCGGCCAGCTCGACGGCCTCGGGCCGGCGCGCGAGCATCGACTCGGCGCCGAGGTCGACGGGGACGCCCTCGATCTCGCCCGTGCGCAGCTTTCCGCCGAGCCGGTCGGTGGCCTCCAGCAGCGTCACCCGTACCCCGGTGCCCAGCAGCCGGTGCGCGGCGGCGAGACCGGCGATGCCGCCCCCGATGACGACGACATGGCCGGGACGCGTATCCACGTGCTGTGCGCTCGACGACTCCATGGCCCCCACTCTCTCAAACGCCCCGCGGTCCCCCGCATCCCCGTTCCGAGTCCGGGTCGTGACCGCTTCGGAACCGGAAAACGGCAACCCGCCCACCCGTCCCGTACGTCGAACCGGCACCACACCACACGTTCCACATGTTTCAGGGGGGCCGATCATGCGTGCGATGCCGGCGGTAGCGGCAGCACTTCTCACCGTCTCGCTCGCGCTCGCGGGGTGCAGCGCGGGCGGGGCGTCGGACACGGGCGGGAACAAGAGCGCCGCGAGGGCGGCCGACGGCGCGCAGGGGTACGAGGGCGGCGGTGCGCAGGACGCCGCGACCGGGGCGCCGGGCGGCAAGGGGAAGGCGGCGGACACCAGGACACCCACGTCGGCCGGGACGCATGTGATCCGTACGGCCGAGCTGACCGTCCAGGTCAAGAGCGCCCAGAAGGCGTTGGGCACGGCGCGGACCGCGGCCGAGAACGCCGGGGGGCTGGTGCAGAACGAGACCACCGAGCGGGTCGAGGACGACCAGGTGATGTCGACCGTCGTGCTCCGGGTCCCGCAGGACGCGTACGACGCGGTCCTCGCCGAACTCGCGGGCACCGGAAAGCTGGTGGCGCGCAAGTCGAGCGCCAAGGACGTCACCGACCAGGTGGTCGACGTGAACAGCCGGGTCGCCTCGCAGCGGGCGAGTGTGGCGCGGGTGCGGGAGTTGATGGAGCAGGCCACCCAGCTCAGTGATGTGGTGGCGCTGGAGGGCGAGTTGAGTACGCGTCAGGCGGAGCTGGAGTCGCTGCTCGCCCGGCAGGCGTCCCTCAAGGACCGCACCACCCTGGCCACGATCACCCTGCGGCTCTCCGAGGCGCCGGTGGAGGTGGCGGAGAAGAAGGACGACGACCCGGGGTTCCTGGACGCGCTCGGCGGGGGCTGGGACGCGCTGGTCGCCACGTTGCGCTGGATCGGAGTGGTGATCGGCGCTGTGGTGCCGTTCCTCGCCGTGTTCGCGGTGCTCCATCTGCTGTGGCGGCTGGTGCGCGGCCGGCTCCCCCGGTTCCGGACCGCGGCCGTGACGGCGGCCCGGACCCCGGTGGCGGCCCCGGCGTCCGTGGGAACGCCCGTGGGAGCGCCCGTGGAGACACCCGTGGAGGAGGGACGCGCGCAGGACTGATCCGCCGCGCCCGCGTAGCGTGCCCCGCGAGACACACGAGCGAGTGAGCACGTCCGGAGGGACACGCGATGGCGGAGCGCATGGTGGTCGTCGGGGGCGACGCGGCGGGGATGTCCGCCGCGTCGCAGGCCCGCAGGGCGCGGGGGCCCGAGGAGCTGGAGATCGTCGCGTTCGAGCGCGGCCACTTCACCTCGTACTCCGCCTGCGGCATCCCCTACTGGGTGGGCGGGGACGTTCCGGAGCGTGCCGCGCTGATCGCGCGCACCCCTCGGGAGCATCGAGAACGAGCCATTGATCTGCGCATGCGCACGGAGGTCGTGGAGCTGGACATTCCCGGACAGCGGGTACGGGCCCGTGATCTCTCCGACGGCTCCGAGAGCTGGACGGGGTTCGACAAGCTGGTCGTCGCGACGGGCGCCCGTCCGGTGCGGCCCGCGCTGCCCGGGATCGACGCGCCGGGCGTGCACGGGGTGCAGACGCTGGACGACGGCCAGGCGCTGCTGGACACCCTCGCGCGCACGGCGGGCAGGCGCGCGGTGGTCGTCGGCGCGGGCTACATCGGGGTCGAGATGGCGGAGGCGCTGCTGAAGCGCGGCTACGAGGTCACCGTCCTGCACCGGGGCGAACAGCCGATGGCCACGCTCGATCCGGACATGGGGCGGCTGGTCCACGAGGCGATGGACGGGCTGGGCATCACGACGGTGGGCGGCGCGGCGGTCACCGCGATCCGCACCGGCGCGGACGGCCGGGTGCGGGCCGTGGTCACCGAGGGCGGCGAGTATCCGGCGGACGTGGTCGTGCTCGGGATCGGCGTCGAGCCGGAGACGGACCTCGCGGGCGCCGCCGGGCTGCCGCTGGGGGCGCACGGCGGGCTGCTGACCGATCTGTCCCTGCGGGTGCGCGGTCACGGGAACATCTGGGCGGGCGGCGACTGCGTGGAGGTCCTCGACCTGGTCTCGGGCACGCACCGGCACATCGCGCTGGGGACGCACGCCAACAAGCACGGCCAGATCATCGGCGCGAACGCGGGCGGCGGCTACGCCACGTTCCCCGGCGTGGTCGGCACGGCGGTCAGCAAGGTCTGCGAGCTGGAGATCGCCCGTACGGGGCTGCGCGAGCGGGACGCCCGGCGGGCGGGGCTCCAGTACGTGACGGCGACGATCGAGTCCACCAACAGCGCGGGCTACTACCCGGGGGCGGCGCCGATGACGGTCAAGATGCTCGCGGAGCGCCGTACGGGCCGGCTGCTGGGGGTCCAGATCGTCGGCCGCGAGGGCGCGGCGAAGCGGGTGGACATCGCGGCGGTGGCGCTGACCGCGGGGATGACCGTGGAGCGGATGACGACTCTGGACCTGGGCTACGCCCCGCCCTTCTCCCCGGTCTGGGACCCGGTCCTGGTCGCCGCGCGCAAGGCCGTGACTGCGGTGCGCGCGGCGGGGGTGTAGGTCCTGCCCCGGCGGCTCAGCGGGCCGTGCGCTCGTGCACGTACGCCACCAGCCGCGACAGCGCGTCCGGGTCCATGCTGGGCAGCACGCCGTGGCCGAGGTTGAAGACGTGGCCCTCAAGACCGGCCGCCGCCCGGAGCACCTCGTCGGCCTTGGTCTCCACGACCGACGGCGGGGCGAAGAGCACGGCCGGGTCCAGGTTGCCCTGGAGGGCCTTGCCGGGGCCGACCCTGCGGGCGGCCTCGTCGAGCGGGACGCGCCAGTCGACGCCGACGACGTCCGCGCCCGCCTCGCCCATGGCGCCGAGCAGCTCGCCCGTACCGACGCCGAAGTGGATGCGCGGCACGCCGTACGCGGCGACCGCGTCGAAGACCTTCGCCGAGGCGGGCTGGACGGAGCGGCGGTAGTCGGCGGGGGCCAGCGCGCCCACCCAGGAGTCGAACAGCTGGACGGCGCTCGCGCCCGCCTCGATCTGGACCTTGAGGAAGGCGGCGGTGATGTCGGCGAGCCGGTCCAGCAGGTCGGCCCAGAGCTGCGGGTCGCCGTACATCATGGCCTTGGTGTGCTCGTGGTTGCGGGACGGGCCGCCCTCCACGAGGTAGCTGGCGAGCGTGAACGGCGCGCCGGCGAAGCCGATGAGCGGGGTCTGACCCAGTTCGGCGGTGAGCAGGCCCATCGCCTCGGTGACGTACCAGACGTCGTCGGGGGTGAGGTCGCGCAGCCGGGCCAGGTCCGCGCGGGTGCGGATGGGCTCGGCGACGACGGGTCCGACGCCGGGCTTGATGTCGAGGTCGAGGCCGATCGCCTTGAGCGGGACGACGATGTCGCTGAAGTAGATCGCGGCGTCGACCTTGTGACGCCGTACCGGCTGGAGCGTGATCTCGGCGACCAGCTCGGGCCGCATGCAGGACTCCAGCATCGGAATCCCTTCGCGCACCTTCAGGTACTCCGGCAGCGAGCGCCCCGCCTGCCGCATGAACCAGACCGGCGTGTGCGGCACGGGTTCGCGCCTGCACGCCTTCATAAAGGCCGATTCGTACGTCTTCGTCTGCTGGCCCGAAGGGCGGTCAATGGCACTCACGCCGAGAATCTTCGCACGCACGCGGAAGCCGCGGCCCCGGCCCGGGTGTCCCTCCCTGCGCGCGGCGCGGGTTCCGCCTACTCTTCCCCGCATGGCTGCGGCTCAGGGACAGTTTTCCGATCATTCCAACGGCACCGAGGGAACAGGCGGCAAGGAGGGTGATTCCGTCCCGCCCGCGTTCCGTTCGGCGGTCGAGACCTTGCGGGCGGCGCGGCTGCGCCCGGAGATCGAGATCGACCCGACCCCGCCGCCGAAGCGGCTGGCGCCGTACGCGTACGCCCTGGAGGCGGCGGTCGTGGAGGGCGAGGACGACCTCGCCGACGGCCGGCTCATCCTGCTGCACGACCCCTCGGGCCACGACGCCTGGCAGGGCACCTTCCGGCTGGTCACGCTCGTACGGGCGGAGCTGGAGCCGGAGATGGCCGCCGACCCGCTGCTGCCCGAGGTGTGCTGGTCCTGGCTGACGGGCGCGCTGGAGGCGCGCGGGCTGTCCTACGGGGAGGCCAGCGGCACCGTCACCCGCGCCGGATCACACTATTTCGGGGGACTCGCCGAGCGCAGACCGGCGACCCAGATCGAGATCCGGGCGTCCTGGACTCCGCGCGAGGGGCTGGGCGGGGTGCCCGACTCGGCGGCGCACCTGGCGGCCTGGTGCGATCTGCTCTGCCAGATCGCGGGACTGCCGCCGCTCTCCGCCGGCACGGCGCCGGGCCCCGGCGAGACCGGAACGGGCGCGGGCGTGGTGTCGCTGCCGCAGCGGCGCGGCCCACAGGTGCCCTGACGGCCCCTCATCACCGGTCCCGCACCGGTCCCGCACCGGTCCCGCACCGGGCATCCCGGCGGGGCCCGGAGTGGGGCCACTCGTAGGATGATCGATCACGTATCCGAATTGCCCGAATTGTTACTCATCAATTCGTGATCATTCTCTAAAGGCGAGCGGGATTGCTGCCGAAGAGGTCAATGACCCTTCCAGCACGGTTCGCCCCGGCTTCATCCCCATCCCGGCAGCCGGCTCCGTCCCGCACCTTCCCCAGGAGGCCTGGTGTCCGTTCTCCTTGAGCAGCCCGCAAGCCTGGTCGCCTACCGCCCGAACAAGCCGACGGCCATGGTCGTCGTGGCCGACCCCCGCGTCCGCTCCACCGTCACCCGCCACCTGTGGGCCCTCGGAGTACGGGACGTCATCGAGGCGTCGTCCATCGCGGAGGCCCGCCCCCGCGTCGGCAACCCGCGCGACATCTGCGTTGCCGACGTCCACCTGCCCGACGGTTCCGGGCTGACCCTGCTGTCCGAGACCCGCGCCGCGGGCTGGCCCAACGGCCTCGCCCTCTCCGCGGCCGACGACATCGGCGCGGTGCGCAACGCCCTCGCGGGCGGCGTCAAGGGCTACGTGGTAACCGGAACCCGTACGAACATCGGCCACCCCGGCCGCCCCGGCGCCGCCCCCCTGGGCCCGGGACAGCGCATGCACCGCCGCCCGCCCGGCGCCCCGAGCCACCCCGGTGGCTACCGCGAGCTGTCCGGCCGCGAGGTCGAGGTGCTCCGGCTCGTCGCTGAGGGGCAGTCCAACAAGGCCATCGGAGTCTCGATGGGCCTGTCCGCACTCACCGTCAAGAGCCACCTCGCCCGGATCGCGCGCAAGCTCGGCACGGGCGACCGGGCCGGAATGGTCGCCGTGGCCCTCCGAACCGGAATCATCCACTGACCACTTCTCGCCCCCGGCGCCCGTCGACGGAACGTTCCGTCGACGGGCGCCGTCCGTTCACAGATACCCTTGACCGGTGACCGACGCCCAAGACACCGCAGCAGAGCCAGCACTGCGAACCACCGGGGGCGCTCCCCCGGACGACGTCGAATCGGCGCCGATCCCCTTGCTGGAGCCCCGCGAGGGCATTCCGCCCGTGATCGCCACCGACGAGGCGCTCGCGGAAGTGATCGCGGCCTTCGCCGCGGGCACCGGACCCGTCGCCGTCGACGCGGAGCGCGCGTCCGGCTACCGGTACGGACAGCGCGCCTACCTCGTCCAGCTGCGCCGCGCGGGCGCCGGGACGGCGCTGATCGACCCGGTGGGCTGCCCCGACCTCTCCGGCCTCGGCGAGGTGCTCGCCGACACCGAGTGGATCCTGCACGCCGCCACCCAGGACCTGCCCTGCCTGCGCGAAATAGGCATGATCCCCACCCGGCTGTTCGACACGGAGCTGGCCGGCCGGCTGGCGGGCTTCCCCCGGGTCGGCCTCGGCGCGATGGTCGAGAACGTCCTCGGGTACGCCCTGGAGAAGGGCCACTCCGCCGTCGACTGGTCGACCCGGCCGCTCCCCGAGCCCTGGCTGCGGTACGCCGCGCTCGACGTGGAGCTGCTCGTCGACCTGCGGGACGCGCTGGAGAAGGAGCTGGACCGCCAGGGCAAGCTGGACTGGGCCCGCCAGGAGTTCGACGCGATCGCCTCGGCCCCGCCCGCGCCGCCGCGCAAGGACCCCTGGCGCCGTACGTCCGGGATGCACAAGGTGCGCCGCCGGCGTCAGATGGCCGTCGTACGGGAGCTGTGGACCACCCGCGACAAGGTCGCGCAGCGGCGCGACGTCTCCCCCGGAAAGGTGCTGAGCGACACCGCGATCGTCGAGGCGTCGCTCGCCCTGCCCGCGAACGTGCACGCGCTGACCGGGCTGCCGGGCTTCGGCCACCGGATGGGAAGACGTCAGCTGGAGCAGTGGCAGGCGGCGGTCGACCGGGCGAAGGAGCTGCCGGACAACGAGCTGCCCCAGCCGGGCCAGCCCTTCTCGGGTCCGCCCCCGCCCCGTTCCTGGGCCGACAAGGACCCGGAGGCGGCGGCCCGGCTGTCCGCCGCCCGTGCGGCGGTCTCGGCGCTCGCCGAGCGGCTCAACATGCCGCAGGAGAACCTGATCACCCCGGACACCGTCCGCCGCGTCTGCTGGGAGCCGCCGCACGAGCGGACGGTGGAGAGCGTCGAGGCGGCCCTGGCCGCGCACGGGGCGCGGGCCTGGCAGGTGGAGCAGGTGGCGCCGCTGCTGACGCGCGCGCTGTCGGCCTCCGCGTCCGCCTAGGGCGCGTCGGGCGGACCGGGCGGGGCTGGGCGGGCAGGGCGGGAGCACAAAAACCGAAGGGGACTGGGCAGGTTGGTTACTCGCAAGTAGCATGGGGGCGGAAGCGCACCGCAGTGCCACCCCGCACCCTGGAGGAGAGCCATCGTGCCTCGTACCGTCAGGGATGTCGTCTTCGTCGACGGCGTCCGCACCCCGTTCGGCAAGGCGGGCCCGAAGGGCATGTACCACGAGACCCGGGCCGACGATCTCGTCGTGAAGGCGATCCGGGAGCTGCTGCGCCGCAACCCGGACCTCGACCCCGCCCGGATCGACGAGGTCGCCATCGCCGCCACCACCCAGATCGGTGACCAGGGGCTCACGCTGGGGCGGACCGCGGGCATCCTCGCGGGGCTGCCCCAGTCCGTGCCCGGGTACTCGATCGACCGCATGTGCGCCGGCGCGCTGACCGCCGTCACCAGCACCGCGGGGTCGATCGCGTTCGGCGCGTACGACATCGTCGTGGCAGGCGGTGTCGAGCACATGGGCCGCCACCCGATGGGCGAGGGCGTCGACCCGAACCCGCGGTTCGTCTCCGAGAAGCTCGTGGACGACTCCGCGCTGTTCATGGGCATGACGGCCGAGAACCTGCACGACCGCTTCCCGCGGCTGACGAAGGCGCGCGCCGACGAGTACGCGGTGCGCTCGCAGGAGAAGGCCGCCAAGGCGTACGCCAACGGCTCGATCCAGCAGGACCTGGTGCCGATCTCGATCCGCCGCACCAGCCCGGAGGCCGGCGAGACCGGCTGGGGCCTGGCCACCGCCGACGAGCCCATGCGGCCCGGTACGACGCTGGAGACGCTGGCCGGCCTCAAGACGCCCTTCCGGCCGCACGGCCGGGTCACCGCGGGCAACGCGGCGGGGCTCAACGACGGCGCCACCGCCTCGCTGATCGCCGCCGAGGACTTCGCCCGCGAGCAGGGGCTGCCGGTCAGGATGCGGCTGGTCTCGTACGCCTTCGCGGGCGTCGAGCCCGAGGTGATGGGGTACGGGCCGATCCCCGCGACCGAGAAGGCCCTCGCCAAGGCGGGGCTCTCGATCTCCGACATCGGTCTCTTCGAGGTCAACGAGGCGTTCGCCGTGCAGGTGCTCGCCTTCCTCGACCACTACGGCATCGCGGACGACGACGAGCGCGTCAACCAGTACGGCGGCGCGATCGCCTTCGGCCACCCGCTGGCCTCCTCCGGCGTCCGGCTGATGACCCAGCTGGCGCGGCAGTTCGAGGCACAGCCGCAGGTCCGTTACGGGCTGACGACGATGTGCGTCGGCTTCGGCATGGGCGCGACGGTCATCTGGGAGAACCCGCACTTCGACGGAGGCGACAAGTGAGCACAGCGGAACTCCTGAAGGGCGCGGCCGAGCTGTTCCCCGGCGAGGTCGTCACCCAGGCGCACGTGCGCCACTTCGAACTCCCGGCGAACGCGGGCAGGTTCGCGCTCATCACGCTGGACAACGGGTTCGACCACAAGAAACCCACCACCTTCGGCCCGCAGTCGCTGGCCCATCTCGACGCGGCGCTCGACCAGGTCGAGCGGGAGGCGTCCGAGGGCACGATCGTGGGTGTCGGAATCACCGGCAAGCCGTTCATCTTCGCCGTCGGCGCCGACCTCAAGGGCGTGGAGCTGCTGAAGCGCCACGAGGACGCGCTCGCGATCGGCAGGGGCGGCCACGAGGTCTTCAAGCGCATCGCCTCGCTGGCCGTGCCGACCTTCGCGTACTACAACGGCGCGGCGATGGGCGGCGGTGTCGAGGTCGGGCTGCACTGCACGTACCGCACGGTCTCGGCGGCCCTGCCCGCGTTCTCGCTGCCCGAGGTCTTCCTCGGGCTCGTCCCGGGCTGGGGCGGCTGCGCGCTGCTGCCGAACCTGATCGGCGCCGACCGCGCGGTGACGGTCGTCATCGAGAACTCGCTCAACCAGAACAAGCAGCTCAAGGGCGGTCAGGTCTATGACCTGGGGATCGCTGACGCGCTCTTCGAGGGCGCTGACTTCCTGGAGCAGTCGCTGATCTGGACCGCGTCCGTACTGAAGGGCGAGGTGGCGGTCGAGCGCCCCGAGGTCGACCGGGGCGAGGCGTGGGACCAGGCCGTCGCGCGCGGCCGGTTCATCGCGGACTCCAAGGTGCACGGCGCGGCTCCGGCCGCCTACCGCGCGCTGGAGATCATCGAGGCGGCGAAGGACGGTGACCTCCAGGCGGGCTTCGACGCGGAGGACCGGGCGCTGGCGGACCTGATCATGGGCGGCGAGCTGCGCTCCGGGATCTACGCCTTCAACCTGGTGCAGAAGCGCGCCAAGCGGCCGGCCGGTGCCCCGGACAAGTCGCTGGCCCGTCCGGTCACCAAGGTGGGTGTCGTGGGCGCGGGGCTGATGGCCTCGCAGCTGGCGCTGCTGTTCCTGCGCCGTCTTGAGGTGCCGGTCGTGCTGACCGACATCGACCAGGACCGGATCGACAAGGGCGTGGGCTATGTCCACGGCGAGATCGACAAGCTGCTGCTGAAGTCCCGGATCAACCAGGACAAGGCCAACCGGCTCAAGGGCCTGGTCTCGGGCGTGCTGGACAAGGCCGAGGGATTCGGGGACGCCGACTTCATCATCGAGGCCGTCTTCGAGGAGATGGGCGTCAAGCAGCAGGTGTTCGCCGAGGTGGAGGCGGTCGCCCCGGCGCACGCGATCCTCGCGACCAACACCTCGTCGCTGTCGGTCTCCGAGATGGCGTCGAAGCTGAAGAACCCCGAGCGGGTCGTCGGCTTCCACTTCTTCAACCCGGTCGCGATCCTGCCGCTGCTGGAGATCGTGCGCGGTGAGCTGACCGACGACGCGGCGCTGGCCACGGCGTTCGGGGTGGCGAAGAAGCTGCGCAAGACGGCGGTGCTGGTGAAGGACGCCCCGGCGTTCGTCGTCAACCGCATCCTCACCCGCTTCATGGGCGAGATCCAGAACGTCATCGACGAGGGCACCCCGGTCGAGGTCGCGGAGCGCGCGGTGGAACCGCTCGGACTGCCGATGTCGCCGCTGGTCCTGCTGGAGCTGGTCGGTCCCGCGATCGGGCTGCATGTCTCCGAGACGCTGCACGGCGCGTTCCCGGACCGCTTCACCGTCTCCGAGAACCTCGCGGCGGTGGTGAAGGCCGGCAAGCGCGGCTTCTACGTGTATGCCGCCGACAACGCTGCGAAGCCGGAGCTGGACCCGGAGGTCGCGGCGCTGCTGAAGCAGGGCGACACCGTGCTGACCGAGGAGCAGACCCGGGACCGGGTGCTGGACGCGGTGGCGCAGGAGATCGGTCTGATGCTGGACGAGGGCGTCGTCGCGGAGGCGCAGGACATCGATCTGTGTCTGATCACCGGGGCGGGCTGGCCCTTCCACCTGGGCGGCGTCACGCCGTATCTGGACCGTGAGGGCGTCTCGGAGCGGGTGAACGGCAAGCCGTTCCTGGCGCCGGGTGTGGCCTCCGTTCCGGCGTAGGTGTACCGACCGGTGACGGGGGACGGGCCGTACGGGGATCTCTCCGTACGGCCCGTTCTCAGATCCGGGTCCACGCCTCCAGCGCGAGGCCCGGCTCCGCCTTCTGGCGGGCCACCCGCAGGGCGCCGTCCTCGCCCATCGCGGCCAGGACCACGCGGCCGGTGCCGTCCAGGGCCAGCGCGGGCGCGCCCGTGCACCGGTCGCCGATGCGGGTCCAGTTGAGGCCCGCGGCCTCGTCCTCCGTCGGGTAGGCGGCGATGCTGGGGCGGCCGTCGGTGCCGCACTGGGCCAGGATCACGCAGTCGTGGCCGTCGACGGGGGTGCGGAGCACGGCCAGCGGGCCTATGCCTCGGCCGCCGAGCGGGACGGGCTCGGTCCCGGGCCGCCAGGCGCGGACCGCGCCGTCCTCGGCGTCGCGCCAGAAGTGGGTGAGCCGGCCGGGGCCGGTGCGCTCGGCGACGAGGGTGCCGGACTCGGCGCGGGCCACCGGTTCGTCGTCGGAACGCACCAGCGCGGAGTCGGACTTGCCGCGGAACCAGCGCACGAGGGCGTCGCCCGCCGGGACCAGCAAATCGACCAGACCGTGGTCGGTGAGGGCGGCGGCGGTCTCGCCGGTGAGCGACTTCCCCTTGGGGTTGGCGCCGCCCCAGGGCTTCCAACGGCCGGTGGCCGCCTGCCGCTTGACGGAGAGTGCGCCGTTCGCGTTCCGCACGAAGAGCTGTACGGAGTCGGTGTCGTCCACGATGATGGACGGCAGACCGATGGCGGCGCCCTTCTCGTGGTCCTTGCCGTGCGGATTGCCGAGCGAGAACCAGTCGCGCAGCGGCCGGCCCGTCTGGAACTGGATGGCGTGCACGAGATCGGTGTCCTCGGTGCCGTCGGCCCGTGGCCGCTTCCGTACCGCGAGCAGATGCACGAAGCCCTCGGCGCCGCGGGCGATGGCCAGATGCGGCAGCAGCCCCTCGGCCGCGAGGAGTTCGGGGCCCGTCCAGTCCGGGCCGCCCGCGCGCAGCTCGGTCCAGCGCAGCACGCCGCCGGCCGTCGGCGCGTACGCCGTGAGCCTGCCGTCCTTGCCACGCAGCAGC
This sequence comes from Streptomyces sp. NBC_01429, assembly GCF_036231945.1. Taxonomy (NCBI): domain Bacteria; kingdom Bacillati; phylum Actinomycetota; class Actinomycetes; order Kitasatosporales; family Streptomycetaceae; genus Streptomyces; species Streptomyces sp. NBC_01429. The sequence continues at coordinate 1,585,950 of NZ_CP109599.1, forward strand.
CAGCCGGTGGTCGCGGGGAGCGATGTCATGGCCTGCTGGCCGCCTTTCCGATCCGCCGGAAACTCAGCCACGATAGTACGCGGAGGGTCCGGCGCGGTTCGCTGTGGCAGGCTGCCGGTGTGCTGATGCGGTTGATCGTCGACGCGGCGAATGTGGTCGGTTCCGTCCCGGACGGCTGGTGGCGCGACCGGCAGGGTGCCACCGAGCGGCTGCGCGACGCCCTGGTGGCGTACGCCGCCGAGGGCGTGTCCGGCCATCCGGGGCCCGTCGAGGTGGTGTTGGTGGTGGAGGGCGCGGCCCGGGACGTGGCGCCGGTGGCGGGGGTGCGGGTCGAGGCGGCGGACGGCAGCGGCGACGACCTGATCACCGAGCTGGCCGGAAGGGCGGCGGCGGACGGCGTCCCGTGCCTGGTCGTCACGGCCGACCGCGAGCTGCGCCGGCGCGTGACGGCGCACGGTGCGCTGTGCGCGGGGCCCAGGACCGTACGCCGCCGCCCGCTGCCCTCCTAGGGCTTGTCGGCCGGGGAGGCCGAGGACCGGTCGAGGCGGCTGTGCCGGCGTCCGTACAGGAAGTACACGACGAAGCCGATGACCATCCAGATGCCGAAGCGCAGCCAGGTCTCGGCGGGCAGGTTGAGCATCAGCCACAGGGACGCGAGCACGGACGCGATCGGCACGAACGGCACCAGCGGGGTACGGAACGAGCGCGGCAGGTCGGGGCGTGTCCTGCGCAGGATGATGACGCCGAGCGCGACGACGACGAAGGCGAAGAGCGTGCCGATGTTGACCAGTTCGGCGAGTTCCTCGATGGAGGTGAAGCCCGCGACGATCGCCACGATCACGCCCAGCAGGATGGTCGAGCGGTAGGGCGTGGAAAACCTCGGGTGGACCCGGGAGAAGGTCCTCGGCAGCAGTCCGTCGCGGCTCATCGCGAAGAACACGCGGGTCTGGCCGAGCAGCAGGATCATGCAGACCGAGGTGAGGCCGACGGCCGCGCCGAAGCTGATCAGCCCGGCCCAGAACGGATGGCCGACCGCTTTGAAGGCGTCGGCGAGCGGGGCGTCCACGGACAGCTCGGTGTAGTGCTGCATGCCGGTGACGACGAGCGAGACGGCGACGTACAGCACGGTGCAGATGAGCAGCGAGCCGAGGATGCCGCGGGGCACGTCGCGCTGCGGGTTGATGGTCTCCTCGGCCGCGGTGGCGACGATGTCGAAGCCGATGAAGGCGAAGAAGACCACGGCGGCGGCGGTGAAGATGCCCATGACGCCGAAGTCGCTGGGGGTGAATCCGGCCATCAGCTGGATGATCGGCGCGCTCAGTCCCCCGCCGCCGGCGGTCTCCTGGGACGGCGGGATGAACGGCTTGTAGTTGGCGCCGTTGATGAAGAACGCGCCGACGATGATCACCAGCAGTACCACGGTGACCTTGACGCCCACGATGACGGCGGTGATCCGCGAGGAGAGCTTCACCCCGACGACGAGGATCGCGGTCAGGATCAGGACGAGGAGGAAGGCGAGGAGATCGAAGCCGAACGTGCCGTTCTGGGTGCCGGAGAGGGAGTCCGGCAGACTCAGCCCGGCGTTGCCCATGAGGGAGCGCACATAGCCGGACCAGCCGACCGCCACCACCGCGCAGCCGAGCGCCAGCTCCAGCACCAGGTCCCAGCCGATGATCCAGGCGGGCAGCTCACCGAGCGAGGCGTACGAGAAGGTGTACGCGGATCCGGCGACCGGCACGGTCGAGGCGAACTCGGCGTAGCACAGGGCGGCCAGTGCGCAGACGACCCCGGCGACGATGAAGGCGAGCGCGGTGGCCGGGCCCGCCGTCTGTTTGGCCACCACACCGGTCAGCACGAAGATGCCGGTCCCGATGATCACCCCGACGCCGAAGACCGTCAGGTCGAGGGCGGAGAGGGACTTTCTGAGCGCGTGCTCGGGATCCTCGGTGTCCCGGATCGACTGCTCCACGTTCTTGGTGCGGAAGATGCCGTTTCCGGCCGGTCCCGAACCCTGCTGCGTAGTCACCGGCGTACCTCCGTATGCGCGTTCATCCGGCAATGATCGAGAGGCTTGCCGACCCCTCGTACCCGATAACGCCGTATGTCACACGGATGGGCCGTTCGGACCACCCGTACAGGGAGGTTCGAACGGCCCATCGGCGGTCCGGCGGACAGCGCCCGTCGGCTCAGTCGCGGGCGACCTCGGCGGGCGCGTCGGCCAGCCGGCCGTCCAGCTTCGCGACCAGGCCGGTGACCTGGCGCGCGATGTCGGGGGCGGTCAGCCCGATCTCGGCCATGACCTCCTTGCGGGAGGCGTGGTCGAGGAAGCGGGGCGGAATGCCGAAGTCGCGCAGCGGTACGTCGACCCCGGCGTCGCGCAGCGCCTGGGCGACGGCGGAGCCGACCCCGCCGACCCTGCTGTTGTCCTCGACGGTGACGACGACCCGGTGCCGCTCGGCGAGCGGGGCGAGCGCCTCGTCGACCGGTTTGACCCAGCGCGGGTCGACGACGGTCGTCGTGATGCCCTGTTTGTCGAGCAGACCGGCGATGTCGAGGCACATCGGGGCGAGCGCGCCGACGGAGACCAGCAGCACGTCCGCCGTGCCGTCCTCGGTCCTGCGCAGCACGTCCATGCCGCCGGCCTTGGCGACGGCGGGTACGGCGGGGCCGACCGCGCCCTTGGAGAAGCGGACCACGGTCGGGGCGTCCTCGACCGCGACGGCCTCGCGCAGCTGGGCCCGTACCTGATCGGCGTCGCGCGGGGCGGCGATCCGCAGGCCGGGCACGCACTGGAGGATCGACATGTCCCACATGCCGTTGTGCGAGGCGCCGTCGGTACCGGTGATCCCGGCCCGGTCCAGGACGAACGTGACGCCGCAGCGGTGCAGGGCGACGTCCATCAGCACCTGGTCGAAGGCGCGGTTGAGGAAGGTCGCGTAGACGGCGAAGACGGGGTGCACCCCGCCGGTGGCGAGGCCGGCGGCGGAGACCGCGGCGTGCTGCTCCGCGATCCCGACGTCGTACACCCGGTCGGGGAACGCCTTCGCGAACTTGTCGAGGCCGACCGGCTGGAGCATGGCCGCCGTGATGGCGACGATGTCCGCGCGCTCCTCGCCGAGCTTGACCATCTCCTCGCCGAACACCGAGGTCCAGTCGACGCCCGAGGAGGCGATGGGCAGACCGGTGTCGGGGTGGATCTTGCCGACGGCGTGGAAGCGGTCGGCGTCGTCCTGGAGGGCGGGCTGGTAGCCGCGGCCCTTCTCCGTGATGCAGTGCACGATGACCGGGCCGCCGAAGCCCTTGGCGCGCAGCAGCGCGGACTCCAGGGCCTCCAGGTCGTGGCCGTCGATGGGGCCGACGTACTTCAGGCCGAGGTCCTCGAACATGCCCTGCGGGGCGATGAAGTCCTTCAGGCCCTTCTTGGCGCCGTGCAGGGTGCCGTAGAGGGGCTTGCCGACGACGGGGGTGCGCTCCAGGAGGTCCTTGCCGCGGGCCAGGAAGCGTTCGTACCCGTCGGTGGTGCGCAGGGTCGAGAGGTGGTTCGCGAGGCCGCCGATGGTCGGCGCGTACGAGCGCTCGTTGTCGTTGACGACGATGACGAGCGGACGGTCCTTGGCGGCGGCGATGTTGTTCAGCGCCTCCCAGGCCATGCCGCCGGTGAGCGCGCCGTCACCGATCACCGCGACCACGTGGTCGTCCTTGGCCAGGACCTCGTTGGCCTTGGCGAGGCCGTCCGCCCAGCCGAGGACCGTCGAGGCGTGCGAGTTCTCGATGATGTCGTGGTCGGACTCGGCGCGGGACGGGTATCCCGAGAGTCCGCCCTTGCTCTTGAGCCGGGAGAAGTCCTGACGGCCGGTGAGCAGCTTGTGCACGTACGACTGATGGCCCGTGTCGAAGAGGACCTTGTCCTTCGGGGACTCGAAGACCCGGTGCAGGGCGATGGTCAGCTCGACGACACCCAGATTGGGGCCGAGGTGGCCGCCGGTCTTGGAGACCGCGTCCACGAGAAAGGACCGGATCTCCCCGGCCAGCTGCTCCAGCTGCTCCGGTCCGAGCCGGTCCAGGTCGCGCGGTCCCTGGATCCGGGTCAGCAACTCCCCCTCGTCGCCGGTCGCCGTCCCTGCCCGACGCGCTTCGCGCGGCACCTGCGTCACTGTGCCTCCTTGCTGCATTTGGAACTGGTCGAGCCTGCCGATCCGCCGAGTCTAATGTTCCACTCGCGCGGGTGGACGGCGGGCTGTGCGTTGTACGTCACCCGTTCGGCGGTATGTACGTCATATTGACGCCTCTCGGGACGCGGCCGTGCCCGACACCCCGGTGAAGGGGTGCCGGGCACGGCCGGCCGGTCCGGAGAACCGCGGCGGAGCGCTCAGGCGCGGCCGGCGGTCTTCTGGGTCTTCCGGGTGACGGCGTCGATCAGGACGGTGGCCAGCAGCACCGCGCCGGTGATCATGTTCTGGACCGCGGAGGCGACGCCCTGGAGGGCGAGACCGTACTGGATCGAGATGATCACCAGCACACCGAGCAGCGCGTTCCAGGTGCGGCCGCGGCCGCCGAAGAGGCTCGTACCGCCGATGACGGCCGCCGCGATGGCGTTCATCAGCAGCTCACCGGCGCCCGCGCTCTGGTTGGCCGAGGCGATCTTCGAGGCGATGAAGAGACCGCCGATGGAGGCGAACGTACCGGCGATCGCGAAGACCGAGATCCGTACCAGGGTGACGTTGATACCGGCGCGGCGGGACGCCTCGACGCTGCCGCCGAGCGCGAAGACCTTGCGGCCGTACGCGGTGCGGCGCAGTACGAAGTCGGTCACGACGAGCATCGCCAGGAAGATGACGACCGCGAGCGGCAGCCCCTTGTACTGGTTGTAGACGATCGCCACGGCGAAGGCCAGGACCGCGAGCAGGGCCGTACGGAGCACGATCTCGTTGAGCGGCCTGGACGGGACGCCGAGCACCTGCCGGCGGCGGTTCTCCAGGAAGGTCGTCAGGAAGAACACCACGACGGCGACGACGGCGAGGCCGTAGGCGGCGGCGACGTCGGTGAAGTAGTAGCTGGTGAGCTTGACGACGATGCCGTCGGAGTCCAGGTTGATGGTGCCGTTGTCACCGAGGATCTGGAGCATGAAGCCGGACCAGAACAGCAGTCCGGCCAGGGTGACGGCGAAGGCGGGCGCGCCGACCCGGGCGAAGAAGAAGCCGTGGATCGCGCCGATGACGGTGCCGCTGACGATCGCGATCAGCACCGCCAGCCACTCGTTCACGCCGTGGGTGACGCTCAGTACGGCGACGATCGCGCCGGAGACACCGCTGACCGAGCCGACGGACAGGTCGATCTCACCGAGCAGCAGGACGAAGACGATACCGACGGCGATCATGCCGGTGCCGACCATCGCCACGGAGATGTCGGAGAGGTTGCCCGCGGTGAGGAAGTTCGAGTTGAGGCTCTGGAAGATGCCCCAGATGACGATCAGGCCGATGACGACCGGGATGGCGCCCAGGTCGCCCCCGCGTATCTTGCGCCGGAACTCGGAGACGTAGCCCGCGAACCCCTGCTCGCGCACGAGCAGCCGGGGGTCGACCACGGTGACCGCGCCCGCGGCGGCGGGCGGCGCGTCGACCGGGGCGGGGACTTCCCCGTCCTTGGCCCCGGTGGCCTTGCCGGCCTCGTCCAGCGGCGTGGAGGACTTGTCCGTACTCACTTCTGAACCTCCACAGTGCGCGACGCGCGGCGGGTCACGGCGTTGTCCGTGGCACCGGTGATGGCGGCGATGATCTCTTCCTGGCTGGTGCCCGCGACATCGAAGACACCGTTGTTGCGGCCGAGCCTGAGCACCGCCACCTTGTCGGCGACGGCCTTGACGTCGGCCATGTTGTGGCTGATGAGGAGTACGGCGAGACCGCGTTCCCGCAGCCGCTCGACCAGGTCGAGCACCTGGGCGGTCTGCTCGACGCCCAGCGCGGCCGTCGGCTCGTCGAGGATGACGAGCTTGGGCTCGCCGAGCATGGACCGGGCGATGGCCACGGTCTGGCGCTGGCCGCCGGAGAGCGAGGCGATCGGGATCCGGACGCTCGGGATCCGGATCGACAGGGTGGTGAGCAGCTCGCGCGAGCGGCGCTCCATCTCGACCTCGTCGAGCACGCCCCAGCTGCGCAGTTCGCGGCCGAGGTAGAGGTTGCCGACGACATCGAGGTTGTCGCAGAGCGCGAGGTCCTGGTAGACGGTCGCGATGCCCAGTCCCTGGGCGTCCTGCGGGCGGCCGACCGTGACGGGGCCGCCTTCCCACTCGATGACTCCGTCATCGATGGGGTGTACGCCGGCGATGGTCTTCACCAGCGTGGATTTACCGGCGCCGTTGTCGCCGACGAGGGCGACCACCTCACCGGGGTGGACCTCAAGCTCTACATCGGTGAGCGCCTGGACGGCACCGAATCGCTTGGAGACCCCTCGCAACGCCAGCACGGGCGTAGCGGTCACGTGAACCATCTCCTTCGCCGCCTGACCGGCGGGGATGCCGCGCCGGGGGTGGCGCGGAGGTCGAGCAGAAGAGAACGGGAGGGCAAGGGTGCCCGGTGCGGCGGTGGGCGGGTCCCGTCCGTCCGCTTCCGCGTGGTCGGCGCGGGCGGTCCGGGCGGGGCCTGTCGTGCGTCCGGCACCCCGCCCCAGCTGCGGGGCGTGGACGGGCGGGGTGCCGGACGGGCTTCACCGGGACGGGGCCGGCCGGGGCGGGCCCGGGGCCGCCTCCTCGCGGAGCGCGGGCCCGGACGGGCCTGGCCGGCCCGGCGGCGGTGTCCGCCCGCTGGGGCGCGCACCGCCGCGCGGTGCTACTTGAGGCCGATCTTGTCGCAGGCGGTCTTGAACTTGCCGCTGCAGATCTCGCCGACGGTGTAGAAGCCGTCCTTGATGACCGTCTCGTTGATGTTGTCCTTGGTCAGGGAGACGACCGGGACGAGCACGGTGGGGATGCCCTTGACGGAGTCGCTGTCGACGCTGTCCTTGGCGATGGAGTCGAGCTTCTCGCCCTTGGCGAGCGCGACGGCCATCTCGGCGCCGATCTCGGCCTCCTGCGGGTACGACTTGTAGACGCTCATGAACTGCTCGCCGTTGACGATGCGCTGCACACCGGCCAGCTCGGCGTCCTGTCCGGTGACCGGCGGAAGCTTGGCGTAGCCCGCGCCCTTGAGCGCGGTGACGATGCCGCCCGCCATGCCGTCGTTGGCCGAGTAGACACCGATGATCTTGTTCTTGCCCAGCGCGGAGATGGCGCCTTCCATGTTGGCGTTGGCGTTGTCCGGCTTCCACTCCTTGGTGTCGTACTCCTTCCCGATGTTCACCTTGCCGTCGAGGGCGGAGTGCGCGCCCTTCTTGAACAGGGCTGCGTTCGGGTCGGTGACGGCGCCGTTCATCATGACGATGTCGCCGGACTTGGCCTTGTCGCCCAGCTCTTCGAGGAGGGCCTTGCCCTGGACCCGGCCGACCTCTTCGTTGTCGAAGGAGGTGTACGCGTCGATGGGGCCTTCGGCGAGCCGGTCGTAGGCGACGACGGGTATGCCCGCCTCCTTGGCCTTCTGGACCGAGCCCCTGATCGCCTTGGCGTCGACCGCGTCGATCATCAGGACGCTCACCTTGTTGGTGATCATCGTGTCGACCTGCTGGTTCTGGGTCGTCGCGTCCTGCTTGGCGTTGGCGTAGACGACCTTGCCGGTGCCGTCGGTCAGCTCGCTGACCTTCTTCTCGATCAGCGGCTTGTCGAACTTCTCGTACCGGGCTGTCTGGTTCTCCGGGAGAAGCAGGCCGACCGTGATCGGGCCCTTGCTGTCCGACTTGGACGCTTCGGCCTTGTCACCGGATTCCTTCGCGCTGCCACAGGCGGCGAGGGAAACGGCCATCGCTGTTGCGGCCGTGGCCACGGCGGCGCGACGCATCGTTGCGTTCACTTCAAAAACCTCCCTGACGAGGCCGCGTCGTTGCGGCCGAGGTGGCAGGAAGTCAACTCGGCCACAGGGCCAGCGTCAAGGAGTAAATCCTTAACGAGATGACAACGGTGCCATTCGTTATCTAAGTGAAGGCAGGAAGCCCGGTGGGGAGGGCGCTCTCCAACAGGGTGGAATCCCCCATCTCGCTCAGTACGAGAGCCAGCGCGCCGAGCACCTCCGCCCGGCCGCCCAGCGCCCCGGGCAGCACCGACAGCTGCCGGGCCGCGCTCGGGATCGAGTACCGGGCGACCGACTCCCGTATCGGCGCGAGCACCAGCTCACCGGCCTCCGCGAGGTCTCCGCCGAGCACCACCCGGCTGGGGTTGAGCAGGTTGCACAGATTGGCCACCCCGCTGCCGACATGGCGGCCGACGTCGGCGATCACCCGGCGGCAGCCCGGGTCGCCCTCCCTGGCGAGCTGGACGACCCGTTCCATGGTCAGGTCCGGCCCGTGGTTGGAGCGCAGCAGCGGCAGGACGTAGCGGGCCGCAGCGAAGGTCTCCAGGCAGCCCCGGTTGCCGCAGCGGCACACCGGACCCGACTCGTCCAGCGTGATGTGGCCGATCTCGCCCGCCGTGCCGCCGGGTCCCCGGTAGATCTGGCCGGCGATCACCAGCCCGGCGCCGACGCCGCTGGCGACCTTGATGTAGGCGAGGTCCTGGACGCCGCGCCCGCTGCCCCAGACCAGCTCGCCCAGCGCGCCGAGGTTGGCGTCGTTGTCCACGTACACCGGCACGCCGAGGCGCCCGGCCAGCTCGTCGCCGGGGTTGATCCCGGACCAGCCCGGCAGGATCGAGGTGGAGCCGAGCGTGCCCGACTCGACGTCGATCGGGCCCGGGACGCCGAGCCCGACACCGATCACCTTCTGACGGCTGACGCCGGTGGTCACGATCAGCCGCTCGACCAGTTCCTCGGCCCGGCCGAAGCCCTGGGCGGACGAGGCGTCCACGTCGAGCGGCTCCGACTCCTCCGCGAGCACCTGGTGGGCGAGGTTGCCGACCGCCACCCGTAGATGCGTATGGCCGAAGTCCACCCCGACGACGATGCCGGCGTCCCCGCTCAGCGAGACGCTGCGGGCCCGCCGTCCGCCCGCCGAGGTGGGCGTGACCTGGACCGTTCCGCCGTCCTTCAGCTCACGGACGATATTGGAGACCGTGGCCGCCGACAGTCCCGTGGACCTGGCGATCTCCGCCTGGGTGAGGGAACCGGCCATACGCACCGCGCGTACGACCCGTTCGAGGTTGGCCCGGTGCAGCGAAGACTGCGACCCTGGAGTCTCCACGAATCATCCACTCCTGCCCTTGGCGGACGGCGCGACCACCGTCCCCGGCCGGGGCCGCCACGATGAGACCCCGACGTATCTCCAACTTGTGAACCCTAAGCTCAGCCTTTCGGTCAGCTTCCCGTCAAGACCTTGAGCGAGTACGCGTACGGATGAGCGCGGTTCACGCCATCGCTCCGGCCGGGCACGGACCATGACAAAACCGCCCGCCGGCCGGGGCCGACGAGCGGTTTCGCGGGATGTCCGGCGGGACGGCCGGCTACTTCAGCGCCCCCGCCGTCAGGCCCGCCACGACCTGCCGCTGGAAGACGATGTACGCGGCGAGGACCGGGAGCATGGCCATCACCAGCCCGGCGAAGAGCCCGGACCAGTCGCCCTTGTACCCCTGGCTGACCGCGAGCTGCACCAGCCCCTGGGAGAGCACCTTGTGGTCCGCGTCCGTGTTCAGCACCGTCGGCAGCAGGTACTGGTTCCACTGCCCGAGGAAGTTGAAGATGCCCACGCTGATCAGCCCCGGCTTGGCCATCGGCAGCATCACCTGGAAGAACGTCCGGGTGTGCGAGGCGCCGTCGATGAGGGCCGCCTCCGCGATCGAGGTGGGCAGCGTCCGGAAGAACGAGGTCAGGAAGAAGACCGTGAACGGCAGCGAGTAGGCGATGTAGACCAGGATCAGGCCGTGGAAGGTGTTCAGCAGACCCACGTTCTTCATCACGAAGAACAGCGGCACCAGCGCGAGGATGATCGGGAAACTCATCCCGCCGATGAACAGGTAGTAGATGAAGCGGTTGCCGGGGAACTCGAAGCGCGCCAGTACGTAGGCGGCCATCGAGCCGAGCAGCAGGGTCCCGAACAGTGAACCGGCCACCACCAGGATGGTGTTGAGGAAGTAGTCGCTCATGTGCGCCTGGGTCCAGGCACGCGACCAGTTCTCGAAGTGGAGCTTGTCCGGAAGCGCCCAGGGCGAGGTGAAGATGGACCGGTCGTCCTTGAAGGACGTCATGACGGCCCACAGCAGCGGCAGGGTGACCAGCAGGGCCCAGATCACCAGCACGCCGTGCGAGAAGACGTTGAGTACGCCGCCGCCGCGCGACTCCGCGGCGGGCGGCGCGGGCGCCGGGGGCGCGGCGGGCCGGACCGTGACCGTGCCGGCCGTCGGCGGGGTGTCGGCGGGCGGAGGGGTGTCGGTGGTCTTCATCAGTACTCCAGCCGCTCGCGTCGGCCCAGCCGCATCACGATGGCCGCGAAGGCCAGCGTGACGACGAGGAGGGCGACACCGATCGTGGTCGCATAACCGGCCTGACCGTCACGGAACGCCTTCTGGTAGACGAGCAACGTCAGAACATTGGTGGATTCCGCGGGACCGCCGGGCCCCACGGTCATGATCTGGACGACCGCGAACGACTCCGCGCCCAGGGCCAGGATGCCCATGTAGACCCAGCCGGACTGCACGGTGTCCCAGAGCAGCGGCAGGGTGATCCGGAAGAAGGTGGTCACCCGGCTCGCGCCGTCCAGCAGCGCCGCCTCGTAGAAGTCCTTGGGGATGGAGGCCATGCCCGCCGAGAACAGCACCACGAAGAAGCCGGTCGTGGACCAGACCAGCACGGCCATCACACACCACAGCGCCAGCTTCGGATCGCCCAGCCAGATCGGCTGCACGCTCCCCAGACCGACCGCCGAGAGCGCGGAGTTGATGGCGCCGCTGTTCGGGTTGTACGCGAACTGGAAGAGCAGCGCGACGATCGCGATCGACAGCACCTGCGGGAAGAAGTACACGATCTTGTAGAAGCCGGAGCCCCGTACCCCGGCGACCGCCGCGCCCTTCCGCCGGCGCCCGCCGACGTTCAGCATGAACGCGAAGAACAGCGCGAGCCCGAGCACCACCACCGGCAGCAGCAGCGCGAAGGCCAGGCTGTGCCGCAGGGCGCTCCAGAAGGTGCTGTCGTCGAGCATCCGGCTGTAGTTGTCGAAACCGACCATCGTGAAGTCCGGGCTGAGTCCGGTCCAGTTCGTGAACGAGTAGTAGATGGACTGGACGAACGGCCATATGACGAACAGCGCGTAGAGCGCCAGCGGGCCGATCAGGAAGCCCACGATGAACCGGTACTTGCCGTGTTGCATGTCTCCGACCCCGAATCTCCGGCGAAAGCCGCCGTACTGCCATGGGGCGGCCCGTCGGACGGGCCGGAACCGGAAGCCCCGGCGGGGCTCCCGGTCACTGTGTCCGCAGCGCCTACTGGTGCTTGTAGTGCTTGATCGAGTCGTCCTTGGCCGCGGCGTCCGCGAACTCCTGGCACTTCTTGACGGCTTCCGCGGGCGTCATGCGGCCGGCCATCATCTCGCCGAGCGCGCCCGAGCCGATCTTCTCCTTCTGGAGGGCCACGTACCAGTCCTGGAGGCGCGGGTTGAGCACGTTGTCACCGGCCTTGGCGAGCGCGTCGACGCCCGCCTGGAGCGCGGTGGAGAGGGTGAGTCCGTCCGTACCGCCGTTGAAGGCGCTGAGGGACTTCACCTTGGAGGTGAAGTTCTTCGAGGACTCCTCGCTCAGCATGATGCGCAGCTGCTCCATGCCGCCTTCGGGGTTCTTGGCGTTGGCAGGCACGATGAACGGCTCGCCTCCCGACGCCCAGATCGTGCCGAACGGCAGCTTGTCGGAGCTGTCGAGGCCGGAGGGCGCCGACACCTTCATCTGGAAGTCCTCGGGCGTCGTCTTGGCCGCCTCGTTCTCCACCCACGAACCGTTCGGGATGAACAGCGCCTTGCCCTCGGTCCACGCCGTCTGCGACTGGATGTGGTCGAGCCCCGGGGTGCCCTTGAGGATGTAGCCCTTCTGGAACAGCTCGTAGTACGCCTCGAAGGCGGCCTTGACCGCCGGGTGCTTCCAGGCGTTCGGCTCCAGGTTGTCGATGGAGTCGAGGACCTCGCGGCCACCGATCTTGCCGATGAACGGGTAGAGCGAGAAGGGCAGGTAGTACGGGTACTTGCCCGCGTACGTCCAGCCCGCGATGCCCTTCTTCTTGGCCTTCGCGCACAGGGCCAGCATCGCGTCCCAGTCCTCGGGGTACTGCGCGTCGAGCTTGTCCAGCGCGGTCTGCGAGTACCAGACGCCGTAGACCGTGTACGCGTAGTACATGATCCACACCGGGTCGCCGTCGAGCCGGCCCATTTCGAGGACCCCGGGGCGCAGCGTGTCGCGGACCTTCTTGGCCGGGTCGTCGTAGGAGGGGGCGTCCATCAGCGCGGTGAAGTCGGCGAGCTGCTTCTTGCCGGCGAGGACGCCCATGTCCATCTGTTCGGCGCCCGAGTTGTCGATCAGGTCGGGCGGGGTGCCGCCGTTGAAGCGCGGCTGAAGCTCGGTCTGGATCTTCTGCGTCGGGGTGAACGTCACCTTCGCCCCGGGGAACGCCTTCTCGTACTGCTTGACGGCGTCGGTGGCGTACTCCGTGCCGAACCCGCCGTCGAACAGGACGAAGTCGAGCGGTGCGCTCTTGTTCACCCCGAGCGGGTTCTTCGCGGACTTCTCGCCCTTCTCGGCCTTCTCGCCGCCACCGCTGTCGCTGCTGGCGCACGAGGCCAGGAAGCTCATGGTGGGAACGGTGATCAGCCCGATCGCGGCGGACCGCTTGATCACATCTCGACGGCCGAGGCCCCCGTCGTGCCGAGCGGAGGTGGATCCCATGCTCAAGTCCTCGCCTTCTTCAGGACTCAGGCGGTGTACCGGTCACCCGTCCTTCTCACTTGAGGAGAAGGGCCCCCGCCACCGCGGTCAGAATGAAGCTGGTCGTGCCGGATTGCCGTGCAGGATCGATGTGTCCGGATAATGCCCGGCGCGCTCGGGCAGAGCCCTCCCCGCCGTCCTCCGTCCCCCCGCACGGAGCGTCCGCCGGGCCTTCCGGACCGCCCGGGGCGGACGCCGACAGGTATAGTCCACTTCCCGCCGACTGAGCAAGATCGAAAGCAGGTTTGGGCGGCAGTCTTTCCCTAGTTGAGACCTCGTGGATATCTGAGCCGGTCCTGCTGTCATTCGATCATGTCAATCACTCCCGGGCGATACATTCCGGACACGCCGTCGCGTCAACACCCTTGACACCAATCGCCACTTGGCTCCTACTGGACCCTGCGCTTCTCGTTTGACAACGTTGTCCAACTGGGTAAGCAGGAGGAAAAGCTCGCCATGCAGCAGAGAACCGGAACCCGGAGCAGACAATGGCATACGGCCGCCCTGGTGGCGGCTGCCTCACTGCTCGTCGTGACAGCCCAATCCGCCGCTATAGCACAGCCCGCTCAACCCCGTCCGCCACAAAAGGAATTCATTTCGTCTTTCGAGGAGGACGATCCCCAGCCGGACTGGCGCAATACCGTCGAAGTGGGGCCCGGTGGAGAGAAGCGGGCATCCGGTGTCGACGGCGGCTTCAGCAGTGGAATTCCGGGCAATATCACCGACCGTGTGGTGGAACTGCGCGCCAGCGACGAGAACACGTCCGGCGGTGAGACCAAGGAGAATCTGGTCGATGTCGAGCCGTCCACCAAATGGCTCGCCTTCCGGCCCACCGGCTGGGTCGAGTTCGACCTCGACGGACCGGCCAAGGTCGTCACGTACGCCCTGACCTCGGCGAACGACCACCCGGAGCGCGACCCCCGGGACTGGACGCTCCAGGGCTCGGTGGACGGCAAGGAGTGGAAGGACCTGGACCACAGGACGGGCGAGACCTTCGGGCAGCGCTTCCAGACCAAGTCCTACGACGTGGCCGCGTCGGCCGCCGCGGCCTACCCGCACTACCGGCTGGACATCACCGCGAACAACGGCGCCACCGACGCGACCCAACTGGCCGATGTGCAGTTCTCCGACGGCGATACGAGCACCCCGGCGCCCCGCGACATGCGCACCCAGACCGACCGCGGCCCCACCGGCTCCCCGACCGCCAAGTCCGGTGCCGGGTTCACGGGCAGGAACGCCCTGAAGTACGCGGGCACGCACGAGCCGGCCGGGCGCGCGTACTCGTACAACAAGGTCTTCGACGTCGATCTGCCGGTGCGTCCCGACACGGCGCTCTCGTACCGGATCTACCCCGCGCTCCCGGCGCAGCCCGAGGCCGATCTCACCTACCCCGCCACGAACGTGGCCGTGGACCTCGCCTTCACCGACGGCACCTATCTGAGCGGCCTCAAGGCCACCGACGCGCACGGCGGAGCGCTCACTCCGCAGGGACAGGGCGACGCCAAGCGGCTCTACGTCAACCAGTGGAACCAGGTCGACGCCCGGATCGGCGCGGTCGCGGCCGGCAAGACCGTGGCCCGGATCCTGGTGGCGTACGACTCGCGCAAGGGGCCCGCGTCCTTCCAGGGCTGGATCGACGACATCAGCCTGAAGCCGAAGCCGGTGGAGAAGCCGCTGGCGCACCTCTCGGACTACGCCTCCACCACCCGGGGCACCAACTCCAGCGGCTCCTTCTCGCGCGGCAACAACTTCCCCGCGACCGCGGTGCCCAACGGGTTCAACTTCTGGACGCCGGTGACCAACGCCGGTTCCAACAGCTGGCTGTACGAGTACAGCCGCGCCAACAACGCCGACAACCTGCCCACCGTGCAGGCGTTCAGCGCCAGCCACGAGCCGAGCCCCTGGATGGGCGACCGGCAGACCTTCCAGCTGATGCCCTCGACGGCCGCGGGAACGCCCGACGCCTCCCGTACGGCCAGGGCGCTGCCCTTCCGGCACGAGAACGAGACGGCCAGGCCGCACTACTACGGTGTGACCTTCGAGAACGGCCTCAAGACCGAGATGGCCCCGACCGATCACGCGGCGATGGTGCGTGTCACCTATCCGGATGACAACGCCAGCATGATCTTCGACAACATCTCCAACGCGGGCGGTCTGACCCTCGATCCGGCGACCCGCTCCTTCAGCGGCTACTCGGACGTCAAGAGCGGACTGTCCACCGGCGCGACGCGCCTTTTCGTATACGGCGTCTTCGACGCGCCCGTCACCGCGAGCGGCAAGCTGAGCGGGGGCGGCGGGGCGGACGTCACCGGCTATCTGCGCTTCGACGCGGGCAAGAACCGCACCGTCACCCTGCGGCTGGCGACCTCGCTGATCGGTCTCGACCAGGCGAAGAAGAACCTCGCCGACGAGATCCCGGCCGCCACCCGCTTCGAGCAGGTCGAGAACCGCGCCCAGCGCGCCTGGGACGACATCCTGGGCAGGGTGCGGGTCGAGGGGGCCACCCAGGACCAGCTGACCACGCTCTACTCCAACCTCTACCGGCTCTACCTGTATCCCAACTCCGGCTTCGAGAACACCGGTACGAAGGCCCGCCCGAAGCAGCAGTACGCCAGCCCCTTCTCCCCGCAGACCGGACCCGACACCCCGACGCGGACGGGCGCGAAGATCGTCGACGGTGAGGTCTACGTCAACAACGGTTTCTGGGACACGTACCGCACGACCTGGCCCGCGTACTCCCTCCTCACGCCGAAGAAGGCGGGCAAACTGGTGGACGGCTTCGTCCAGCAGTTCAAGGACGGCGGCTGGACCTCGCGCTGGTCCTCCCCCGGCTACGCCGACCTGATGACCGGCACCAGCTCGGACGTCGCCTTCGCCGACGCGTACGTCAAGGGCGTCGACTTCGACGCGAAGGCCGCGTACGAGGCTGCGGTGAAGAACGCCACGGTGGTCGCGCCGCGTTCGGGCGTCGGCCGCAAGGGCATGGAGACCTCGACCTTCACCGGCTACGCCTCCACCGCCACCCACGAGGGCCTGTCGTGGTCGCTGGAGGGATACCTCAACGACTACGGCATCGCGCGGATGGGCGAGCAGCTGGCCAAGAAGACCAAGAACAAAAGGGACAAGGCGCGTTACGAGGAGGAGTCCGCGTACTTCCTCAACCGGGCCCGGAACTACGTCTCCCTCTTCGACGAGAAGGCCGACTTCTTCCAGGGCCGCGACACGAAGGGCGACTGGCGGGTGGACTCGGAGAAGTTCGACCCGAGGGTGTGGGGCTACGACTTCACCGAGACGAACGGCTGGGGATACGCGTTCACGGCGGTCCAGGACAGCCGGGGACTGGCCAACCTGTACGGCGGGACGGCGGGGCTGGCGAAGAAGCTGGACACCTTCTTCTCGACGCCCGAGACGGCCACGGCCGAGTTCAAGGGCTCGTACGGCTCGGTCATCCACGAGATGACGGAGGCCCGCGACGTACGGATGGGCATGTACGGCCACTCCAACCAGCCGTCCCACCACATCCCGTACATGTACGACGCGGCCGGGCAGCCGTGGAAGACCCAGGAGAAGGTACGCGAGGTGCTGAGCCGCCTCTATGTCGGCAGCGAGATCGGCCAGGGCTACCCGGGCGACGAGGACAACGGCGAGATGTCCGGCTGGTACCTCTTCTCCGCGCTCGGCTTCTACCCGCTGGTGATGGGCAGCGGTGAGTACGCGATCGGTTCGCCCCTCTTCACGAAGGCGACCGTCCGCATGGACAACGGACGCACGCTGGAGATCAAGGCGCCCAAGAACAGCGCGCGGAACATCTACGTGCAGGGCCTCAAGGTCAACGGCAAGTCCTGGAACTCCACCGCGCTCCCGCACGACGTGCTGGCGCGCGGCGGCCGGCTGGAGTTCGCGATGGGTCCGGCCCCCTCGTCGTGGGGCACGGGCAAGAAGGCGGGCCCCGTCTCCCTCACCCAGGACGACAAGGTCCCCTCACCCCGTACGGACGCCCTGACGGGCCCCGGAGCCCTCTTCGACGACTCGGCCGCGACCCGGGCACCGGTCGAATCGGTCGACCTGCCGGTCGCCTCGGCGACCAGGGCGGTCCAGTACACCCTGACCTCGGGGACGGCGGACCGGGCGCCGACGGGCTGGAGGCTGGAGGGCTCGGCCGACGGCACATCCTGGAAGACGCTGGACACCCGCTCCCAGGAGTCCTTCACCTGGGACAGCCAGACCCGCGCCTTCACGATCGCCAAGCCCGGTACGTACGCCAACTACCGCCTGGTGAGCGACGCCCCGGCGACCCTGGCGGAGGTGGAGCTGCTGCGGTAGGTCAGCGGTAGGCAGGTCCCGAACGGTTACGGGGGGCGGGGCACCGGACGACACCGGTGCCCCGCCCTCTCCGTACGATCATCCGGGGGGCGCCTCAGCCTGCGCCAGCCCCCGCTCGACGCGCTCGCGCGCGGCCGCCGCCCGGGGGTCGTCGTAGCCGTCGAGCAGCCGCAGCGCCCGCGTCCAGTGGCGCAGCGCCGCGGCCGGGTCGTCGTCGAGCCGGGCGGCCGCGAGGCCGTCCAGGGCCTGCGCCTCCTCCCAGCTCTCGCCCAGCTCCCGGTGGGCCGTGGCGGCCAGCCGATGGAGTTGCCGTGGTGTGAGGCTCATGAATCCTCCCTCACCCTGCGGGTGGTGCCCATGGAAGTGAATTCCTCCGGTGACGATTCCGGCCTGTGCGACATCACGGGAAGCCCCCGACAGGTCGTTCCGCGACCTGTCGGAGTAGTTCTCGCCGCTACTGGACTCGCTGATCGCCTAATCCGCCTTCGTCGCCGGAGGAGGAAGGTGCGCCACCTCGCGGTCGAAATAGCTCATCACGTCCTCACCCACCCGGTAGAGTTCCTTGATGTAGCTTTCCCAGCCGCCGATCACTTCGGGATCGGTATGGCGGATCGCACCGTCCGGGACGCCGGACTCGGTGTAGAGCACCTCGTACAGCACGTCTCCGCCGAGAACGATCAGTTCCGGGAGGGGGCCGTCGCCCTCCGACGGGGTCACCACCGGCGCCGACCACACGGACCCGCATTCCGCATTCTGCCTGCTGGCGCAGCGAGTTCAGCTCCCATTGCAGATACGGCGTCAGCGGCTGCTCGACCACCCTGACCCGGTGGAATACGGAGTTGCGGCGCTCGTCCTCGCGTGCGGCGGCGCGAATATTCTCGCGCCGCTCTTCCATGAGTCGCAGTGATTCCGCCCAGTCCCCCCGGGAGAGTGCGTCACGGCTGGGACTGCCCTGTTCCTCGAAATGCTGCCGTCGCTCCAGTTTCCACGAAGCCCGGTCGTGGATCGCCGCGTCCCGCTCCCGGAATTCCCGCTTGTAGACCTCTCGTACGAGCCTCTCACCCTGCCCGGCGAGGAGAGCCGGCGCGCGCAGGTCAAGCATCGGCGATGTCCGGTTTCGCCGCGCTGAGCATGTTCCCGGGAATGACGACGAGCCGTTCGTCCGGCGCGAGAGCAACGCCCTCCGGCAGCCGGGGCGCGTAGTGGGAGGTGAGATCCCTGCCGATCACGGCGATATCGCCGTTGTCCAGCTGCCAGATGTCCGGGCACTCGTCTTTTCCGTCGGAATTCCCCAATTCCTTCGCCGACTTCCCCAGCCGACGGGAGAATAACGCCGACGGGTCGGCCTCCCAGGCACGCTCCATCGCTGCCTCCACTCAATTGGTTGAGCACACAACCGGTGTCCATTGTATATGCGGTTGATTACACAGAGCAACGCACGGCGGGGGCAAGTTCCCGCCAACCGGGGCCCGCGCACGGCTGAGGGCCGTGTGCCGTACGCGTACGTACGGAACACGGCCCTCAGCCGTTCAGCGTCCTGCGTCCTGCCCGCGCGGCTACTTGCGGATCAGGCTGCGCAGCACGTACTGCATGATCCCGCCGTTGCGGTAGTAGTCCGCCTCGCCCGGGGTGTCGATGCGGACGACCGCGTCGAACTCCACGCCGGTGTCGGTGGTGACCTTGACCGTGCGCGGGGTGGTGCCGTTGTTCAGCTCGGTGACGCCGGTGAAGGAGAAGGTCTCCTCGCCGGTCAGGCCGAGGGCCTGGGCCGAGGCGCCCTCCGGGTACTGGAGCGGGAGGACGCCCATGCCGATGAGGTTCGAGCGGTGGATGCGCTCGTACGACTCGGCGATGACGGCCTTGACGCCGAGCAGCGCGGTGCCCTTCGCGGCCCAGTCGCGGGACGAGCCCGAGCCGTACTCCTTGCCCGCCAGGACGACCAACGGGGTGCCGGCGGCCTGGTAGTTCTGGGAGGCGTCGTAGATGAAGGCGACCGGGGCGTCCGGGAGCGTGAAGTCGCGGGTGTAGCCGCCCTCGGTGCCCGGCGCGATCTGGTTGCGCAGGCGGATGTTGGCGAAGGTGCCACGGATCATGACCTCGTGGTTGCCGCGCCTCGAACCGTACGAGTTGAAGTCGCGGCGCTCGACGCCGTGCTCGTTGAGGTACTTGCCCGCCGGGGTGTCGGCCTTGATGGCACCGGCCGGGGAGATGTGGTCGGTGGTGACCGAGTCGCCCAGCTTCGCCAGGACGCGGGCGCCGGCGATGTCCTCGACCGGGCTGGTCTCCATCGTCATGCCCTCGAAGTACGGGGGCTTGCGGACGTAGGTGGACTGCGGGTCCCACTCGAAGGTGTTGCCGGTGGGGATCGGCAGCGCCTGCCACTGGGCGTCACCCGCGAAGACGTCGGCGTAGGACTTGTTGAACATGTCCTCGCCGATGGCGTTGGCCACGACGTCGTTGACCTCGGCCTCGGTGGGCCAGATGTCCTGGAGGTAGACCGGCTTGCCGTCCTGGTCGACGCCCAGGGCGTCCTTGGTGATGTCCACCTTCATGGAGCCGGCGAGGGCGTACGCGACGACCAGCGGCGGGGACGCCAGGTAGTTCATCTTGACGTCGGGGTTGATCCGGCCCTCGAAGTTACGGTTGCCGGAGAGCACCGAGGTGACGGCGAGGTCGTGCTCGTTGACGGCCTTGGAGACCTCCTCGGGCAGCGGGCCCGAGTTGCCGATGCAGGTGGTGCAACCGTAGCCGACGAGGTTGAAGCCGACCTTGTCGAGGTACGGGGTGAGGCCCGCCTTGTCGAAGTAGTCGGTGACGACCTTCGAGCCCGGGGCGAGCGTGGTCTTGACCCACGGCTTGCGGGTCAGGCCCTTCTCGACCGCCTTCTTCGCCACGAGCGCGGCGGCGACCATGACGTAGGGGTTCGAGGTGTTGGTGCAGGAGGTGATCGCGGCGACGGTGACGGCGCCGTGGTCGATCTCGTACGTCGAGCCGTCGGGGGCCGTGACGAGCGTCGGGCGGGTCGGCACGCCGTTGGTGGAGGCGGGGGCGTCGGAAGCCGGGAAGGACTCCTTGCCCGCCTCCTCGTCCTCGGAGACGTAGTTGCGTACGTCCTCGGCGAACTTCGTCTTGGCCTCGGCCAGGATGATGCGGTCCTGCGGGCGCTTCGGGCCGGCGATGGAGGGGACGACCGTGGAGAGGTCCAGCTCCAGCTTCTCCGAGAAGTCGGGCTCGGCGGCCGGGTCGAGCCAGAGGCCCTGCTCCTTGGCGTACGCCTCGACCAGGGCGACCTGCTGGTCGCTGCGGCCGGTCAGGCGCAGGTACTTCAGCGTCTCGTCGTCGATCGGGAAGATCGCGGCGGTGGAGCCGAACTCCGGCGACATGTTGCCGATGGTGGCGCGGTTGGCGAGGGAGGTCGCGGCGACGCCCTCACCGTAGAACTCGACGAACTTGCCGACGACGCCGTGCTTGCGCAGCATCTCGGTGATCGTGAGGACCAGGTCGGTGGCGGTGGTGCCGGCCGGCAGCTCGCCGGTCAGCTTGAAGCCGACGACGCGCGGGATGAGCATGGAGACCGGCTGGCCGAGCATCGCGGCCTCGGCCTCGATGCCGCCGACGCCCCAGCCCAGCACGCCCAGGCCGTTGACCATGGTGGTGTGCGAGTCGGTGCCGACGAGGGTGTCGGGGTACGCCTGGCCGCCCCGGACCATGACCGTACGGGCCAGGTGCTCGATGTTGACCTGGTGGACGATGCCGGTGCCGGGCGGGACGACCTTGAACTCGTCGAAGGCGGTCTGGCCCCAGCGCAGGAACTGGTAGCGCTCGCGGTTGCGGCCGTACTCCAGCTCGACGTTCTGGGCGAACGCCTCGTGCGTGCCGAACTTGTCGGCGATCACGGAGTGGTCGATGACCAGCTCGGCCGGGGCCAGCGGGTTGATCTTCGCCGGGTCGCCACCGAGCTCCTTGACGGCCTCACGCATGGTCGCGAGGTCCACCACACAGGGCACACCGGTGAAGTCCTGCATGATCACGCGGGCCGGCGTGAACTGGATCTCCTGGCTCGGCTGGGCCTGGGAGTCCCAGGAGCCGACGGAGCGGATGTGGTCGGCGGTGATGTTCGCGCCGTCCTCGGTACGGAGCAGGTTCTCCAGCAGCACCTTCAGGCTGTAAGGGAGGCGCGCGGAGCCCTCGACCTTGTCCAGCTTGAAGATTTCGTACGACTCGTCGCCCACGCGCAGCGTGCTGCGGGCGTCGAAGCTGTTCGCCGACACGACAGTCTCCTTCATCAATGTGCGCGTACCTACGTCATGCTGCCGCCACGGCTCCTCGCCGATCCGCTAAGGTAAGGCTTAGTTAGGTAACCCTTACCGATTGGCGGCCGCGGTACGCCCTCGGCAGATATCTCGATGTCGAGATAACTCTAGTACATGACCGCTTCCCGGTCATGCCCGGGCCCGGTCGCGCCGCGCCCCCGGCGGCCGATCGATGCCCCGATGGCCGACAGGCTCGACCGACAGGTCCGACCGACAGGTCCGGCCGACAAGTTTCGGCCAACCGGTTCGACCGAGAGGCTCGGCCGACAGGTCCGCGAGCGCCGGAGCGGCGCCACCGCTTCGCCCGTTCGGCCGCGCGGCGATTGCCGAGGCGACTTCGGGCACCGACGATCGGATGGACGGGCGGCGGTGGCGACACACCGACGGCCCACCCCAGCAAGGCCCTTATCTCATCGATGAGATAATCTGACGCCATGGAAGACGACTACCTCGCACGCATCGGCAAGCTCATCCGCGACGCCCGTCAGCATCGGGGCTGGACGCAGAGTCAACTCGCCGAGGCGCTGGCCACCAGCCAGAGCGCCGTGAACCGTATCGAGCGCGGCAACCAGAACATCAGCCTTGAGATGATCGCGCGCATCGGTGAGGCGCTCGACAGTGAGATCGTGTCGCTCGGTTACGCCGGGCCCATGCATCTGCGGGTCGTCGGCGGACGCCGGCTCTCCGGGTCCATCGACGTCAAGACGAGCAAGAACGCCTGCGTGGCGCTGTTGTGCGGCTCGCTGCTCAACAAGGGCCGTACGGTACTGCGCCGGGTCGCGCGGATCGAGGAGGTCTTCCGGCTGCTGGAGGTGCTGGGCTCCATCGGCGTACGCACGCGCTGGATCAACGACGGCGTGGACCTGGAGATCGTGCCGCCCGCCGAGCTGGACATGGAGGCCATCGACGCGGAGGCGGCCCGCCGTACCCGCTCGATCATCATGTTCCTCGGTCCGCTGCTGCACCGGATGGACACCTTCCGGCTGCCGTACGCGGGCGGTTGCGACCTCGGCACGCGCACCATCGAGCCGCACATGATCGCGCTGCGCCGCTTCGGTCTGGACATCGCGGCGACCGAGGGCCTCTACCACGCCCAGGTCGACCGCTCGATCTCGCCGGACCGCCCCATCGTGCTGACCGAGCGCGGCGACACCGTCACCGAGAACGCGCTGCTGGCCGCCGCCCGCCACGACGGCACGACCGTCATCCGCAACGCCTCGTCCAACTACATGGTGCAGGACCTGTGCTTCTTCCTCGAAGCGCTGGGGGTACGGGTCGACGGCATCGGCACGACCACCCTGACCGTGCACGGCGTGCCCTCCATCGATGTCGACGTCGACTACTCCCCCTCCGAGGACCCGGTCGAGGCGATGAGCCTGATCGCCGCCGCCGTGGTGACCGAGTCCCAGCTGACCATCCGCCGCGTGCCGATCGAGTTCCTGGAGATCGAGCTGGCGGTCCTGGAGGAGATGGGGCTCGACCACGACCGTACGACCGAGTACTGCGCCGACAACGGCCGTACGCGGCTGGTCGATCTGACCGTACGGCCGTCCAAGCTGGAAGCGCCGATCGACAAGATCCACCCGATGCCGTTCCCCGGGCTGAACATCGACAACGTGCCGTTCTTCGCGGCGATCGCGGCGGTGGCGCAGGGGCAGACGCTGATCCACGACTGGGTCTACGACAACCGCGCCATCTACCTCACCGACCTCAACCGCCTCGGCGGCCGCCTCCAACTCCTCGACCCCCACCGCGTCCTGGTCGAGGGCCCCACCCGCTGGCGCGCGGCCGAAATGATGTGCCCGCCCGCGCTGCGGCCCGCCGTGGTCGTGCTGCTGGCGATGATGGCGGCGGAGGGGACGTCCGTACTGCGGAACGTCTATGTCATCAACCGGGGGTACGAGGACCTGGCGGAGCGCCTGAACTCGGTGGGCGCGCAGATCGAGATCTTCCGGGACATTTGACACGAAGATGCCGCCGCACCCCGTCTGACCTGCTATTTAGCGGGTCAGGGAGGGGTGCGGCGGCATGTCTGGGACTTCTCTGGGACTTTGGGCCTGCGCCGGGCTACGAGCCACGCTCCCAGCGGACCGGTCGCGGCTACGCGAAGATCGCGTCGATGGCGGCGCTACCTCGTGCGCCTGCGCGGGGCAGGAAGTGGGAGTACTTCCGCAGTGTGAACCCGGGGTCGGAGTGGCCCAGCCAGCGTGCCAGGGAGACGACCGATTCGCCGGCCTCCAACTCCTCGGAGGCGAAGAAGTGGCGCAGGGCGTGGAAGCCGTGTTCCCGGGACGGCTCCCACACGCGAGCGCCGTCGGCGCTGCCCTCCTCCAGCGCGGCGATCACACCGGCCGTGGCCAAAGCGGGCTTCCACACGTAGGAGTTGAAGTAGTTCCGGTTGATAGCCTTCCGCTCTCGTCCTGTCACCAGGAGGGTGTAGGTCCTCGGCCGTCGGTGCTTGGCCTCCAGCGGCGTCTTGGCCGGAGTCGGGTCGTCCCATGGCAGCGTGACCGGCACCGGCGCGAACTGCTCCATGTGCTGCCGGATGGTCCGGGCCACGCTGGCCGGCAGCGGCACGTCCCGGACCTTGCGGCCTTTCGGAAGCGCGAAGCACAGTTTCGCTCGCACCATCTTGATCTGCCGCCGGACGTGGACGACTTCCTTCTCGAAGTCGATATCGTCCGCGGAGAGACCGAGCGCTTCCCCCTGACGGAGCCCGAGACCTGCTCCGATCACGAGGAGTATCCGGTAGCGGTCCGGCAGGGCCGCCCGAACCGCCAGGACCCGTTCGGGCGGCCACGCCTCAACCCTGCCAGGGGCCGCGGGCGGAGGCCCGACCGTGCTGGACCGGCATGGGTTGCGTCCGAGGCGACGGTCCTCGACCGCGGCCTGAAGGACGCTGGAGAGCGTCGCCCAGACCAGTCGGATCGAGGTCGGACCGAGGTCCTTCTCCAGCCGCTTCTTCCAGTGCCGCAGGACTTCCGTGCCGATGGCGTTGAGCGGCTGAGCACCCAGGTGGGGAACTATGTGGCGGCGTACCCTCTGCTCGATCCGCTCGATCGTGGACGGATCACCGCTCTGGGTGGGCCACCAGTGGGTCGCGATGTAGTCCTTGAGGGAGATGGCCCCGTCGCGGGGATCGACGAACTCGCCTCGGCGTGCATCGGTCTGGGCCTGGGCGAGCCAGGTCTTGGCGTCCTGGAGGGCGTCGAAGGAACGGTCCTTGACGCCGGGGATGCCCTTGACCCGGTAGCGGGTGCACTTGCCGTACATGGCGGTGCGGTCGCGTTTGCCGGTTCTCGGGTTCGGGCGCTTCTTCAGCCATCGGTCTTCTATGTAGCCGGCCAGGTGGAACTCCTTTGTGATGAGGGTGACGGCGGCGTTCTACGGCGCAGGAAGCCGTGTCAGGCGGTGGTAAAGCGGGCGGAACGCCCCTGCGGCCGGACGCTGAGCGGGTTGAGGGCGGGATTGGAGCGGGAGTCGGCCTGCTCCTGTTCGCGGACCCAGGCGTCGAGGGCTTCCACTCGGTACATGACACGACCGCGGGGGCCCATGCGGAAGCTCGGCGGTCCCTGACGGCGGTGGCGCCAGACGTAGAGGGTGTGGGGTGAGAGGCCGAGGTAATCGGCGGCGTCCTTCACGGTCAGGAACGCCGCGCGTACCGCCGTGGAGGAAGCAGTGGGGGCAGGCAAGGGTCGTGCAGGCATCTGGAGGTTCTCTGTGAGGGACGGGAGAGGCGAACCTGGCTGGGCGGAAACCATTGGTCCGCCCAGCCGTTGCCTGTCGTGAGGCAGGCACGAATCGCGGACAAGCCGCGACCCGGTGTGCCGCTACGGACGCCGTGCGGTCGAAGTCGACTGGCTCAGCTCAGGAAGGGCCAAGGCGGCTTCGAGTCGATTCCAAGGGATTTCATCCCGGGTCGGCTTGCGAAGGCAGTTCGCGAAGCGTTCGGCGAGGCGAGGAGCGCTCATTCCGGCGCATTCGGCCACCGCAAGGATGTGGCCCGCAGTCTGGTCGCCGTTCCTCAGCCACGCCGCGATGCGCGCGTCACGGAGAGCCGAGACATGCCTACCGAGCGGCGAGTGCAGTTCATGTGCTTGCAGGGCTGCTGCTCGCGCCTGCTGCCAAACCTTTCGGTAGACCTGGGCGGTCAGCGGTCGTCCGTTGTCGAGGAGAAATATCGCGTCATCGGGGCCGAGATCGCGCCGGGTGGTCTCCGCCTGCATGATCGCCGCCAACTCGCGGCAGACGGGAACACGCCGTATGGCGCCGGCGCTGTCCGAATCCTCCTCGCGGCGCTCTTGTGCCTGAGGGTGGACCACGAGCCAACCGGTGCCATCGTCCGCGAGTTCCACGTCTCGCACGCGCAGCACCCGGGCCTCCTCCGGACGCAGAGCGGCGAGAGCGATGGAAGCCAGGAAGGCTCGCAAGGCGAGGCCGTTCTGCAAATCTTCGCTGGCCCGGTCCAGGATCGCGAAGCACTGCCGATCGGACAGATAAGACGTTTGTTCATTGACGACTGCGGTCATGGCAGAACTCCTTGAGGGTGAGGCTTGGATAGACACGGCAGTCCGGCCATCCCAGGCGAATCGCACGGCGACCGAACACCATCAATACTCCGAAGAATCGCCGGTTTGGGTAACCGGCGATCCCGTGCTACCTTGCGCCGCTCTCGCACACTCTTCCGCAGCTGATCTAGGTTCGCTTGCTTCAGCGCACGATTCCAGTCTTTGCCCGGGCCAATGTGTCTGCCATCGGCGAACCACCATGCTGGCGCCGGAATCACAAAGGTCAGCCTGTCGAATAGTCAGCCCTGAACGAGTGGAAGCACCGGAACAGAGCAGGTGTCTTCTAAGCACCTGGCCTATTCTGCGAAGCTCTACTCGGCGTCTGAGCGCCAATACGCTCCTGTCGCAGTACATCTCCGCGTACCTGCGTGCCATGTCGGTACCGCCTCGCAGACCGGATCACCCCCGCGTCGGCAGGGAGAACGCAGACGGCATTGCCCGCAGCATCATCCGCTTCGTCGAGAACGTCATCCCCGGCCACCACGGAGACACCCACGCCACCCTGAAGGCCATGCACAACAAGCACCTGGTGCTCACGCACGCGACGCACTCCGCACCCGGTGGTCACCACTGACCGCACCACTCGGTGATGCGGTCAATGGAGGCTATGAGGCGGTGCGTTTCTCCTTGACCTGAGCCCTGAGCCGAGGTCAAGGAGAAACGCACCGGGTGGAGGCGCGACCCCGCGCCCCTCGATGGAGTCCGCTCCCGGCCGGTGGACTCCACTCAGTGGAGCGGCCACCCGACATCGACGGTGCGCACCACCACACCGTCCATGCTGAAGCGGGAACGGCTAGGTGGGTCTTCACGCTGCTGCAGGTCAGGTCAAATGGGTCTCAATTCCGAACTGGTTGATAAGACCTGACGCAAGGGATTGCGCAGCAGCTTGTAGATCCACAATGCCGGCGAGGGGGGCCAGCTCGTACGGGACCTGTCGGATTGTGACGGGGCATCGGCAGTCCTTAGGGACGTCGAGGAATCCTCGATGCTGCTCTAGGACCGCAACGAATCCGGGGAATCTGCCAGCGGTCCCCACTTTGTGCAGGTCGTTGTCACAGACGATGGTGCTTAGGAGATCGGACGATGAGCTCAGATGTTGAGCACGCGCCACTTCGTGGATCAGGGCGATGGCGTCACAAACTCCGTTCTGTACGACCTGCACCTCGACGGGGACCTTCGGGCCGACATCCACCTTCTGCCTATGTACGAGGCGTGAGACGTCTACGGCGTATACGACGGTGCCGTCGTGGTGGAGTTCCACCATGGCGAGGCGCCCCCGGTGTGGTCCTCCTGCGGGGGTAAGGAAGTTCCCGTCGACCCAACGCCGCAGACCGACTCGCGGACCGCCGGTCAACGCATCGCGCATGGGGCTGGGTCCTGCGAAGTCACCCCGGATCTTGGCCGCCGTGGACAGCGCTGCGCTCATGGCTGCGGATGCTTCGTGGCGCTGTGGGTCGGGTACCAGGAGCGGAAGTGGGCGGGAGGGGCGGGACACCACGATCAGCCATGCTGCGGTGTGGTCTCCTTCGCCGAGAACTGCCGCGCTCGTTTCAGTCACGTGCCGCTCCAGCGCCTTGCCAGCGTCTTCCTGGCGTGCGAAGCGGTCTCGGTAGGCGCGTTCTACCTCGTGTTCCGAGAGCCAGGTGGTGTGATCGGTGAAGCGGGCAGGCACGGCGAACGCCTGCTGTTCCTTGTCGCGGGACGAGGTTCCCAACACGAAGTGCGGGGCCATTGTGCTGGCCGGGACATCGACGACAAGGACTGTTTTTGTTGTGTCTGGGCACTGCAGGGGGAATATGTCGACCCCGCCGACGAAGGGCTGGGTGTGGGCACGTAGCCACTTGTACAGGTGCTCTGTAGGTGCATCCTGGGGATCCACCCCCTCGATGACTCGGTCGTTGCGAACGCCGTAGACGAGAAGGCCGCCGCGGGCGTTGGCCATAGCAGCGACATCCTTGGCGAATTCCGACCAAAGACCAGCTTCAGGCTTCTTCGGAAGGATGCGCTTCCAGTCGAGATCGTCTCGCTCTCCGTCGATCTCCTTCGCGGCTCGTTCGATCATCCCGAACGTCAACCGGCCTGGCGACAGGCTGAGTTCTTGGTGGATACGAGTCCATGAGCTGGCCATCAACCCAGCATAGGCGGGCTGTTCGTCTCGCCGCTCCGAAACCTCGTTCCGGGCGGAGCAAGCCGGCGCCCTCATGGCCGTCGCTGTCGGACGGTGCCTGCCCGAGAAACGCTCGTCTGGACCGCCCGCGTGCGCCGATCTGTTGGCGGCCGCATGGGTGGGCAGTAGGGCGTGGGTCAGGGAGCCAGCCTGACCTGTCTGGTCTGTGCCCACCGCTCAATTCGGACCTTGTTGTAGGGAGTCCAGTGTGCCAGGTTGATGCTTCCGTCCCGCGTGATCGGGGTGGCTTCGGCTATCCCGAACGCCTGGATGAGTTCGTCGGCGATGTACGCGGCTGTCTGAACCAGAGCGGTGCCAGCATCGGCGAGATCGTCGACCAGGGCAACGGCTTCGGCGTCCGCGTAGGCGCATGTGTGGGTACTCAGAGGCATTCGGCGTCCGCGGTATTCGTCCGTCTGATCGATCCGGAAGGGCAGCAGCGGTGCCATCTGCGGGCGGGGCGGGCCGTGAGGGTGCGTGTGCGGGGCTTCGATCAGTGCTGCCTTGACCAGGACGGTGCCGGAGACGCCGGCCCGATCCCGGGCGTGGGCGCCCAGGAAGTACAGCATCGACAGCAGCTCGTAGACGACCGTGTCCAGGTCGGCGAAGTTGAACTCTTTGAGGTCCACCGTTGACGTACCGGAGTGGATGCCGGAGAGCCACACCCCGGAGCCGTCACGGTGCAGTTCGCAATGCCGGTAACCGTGTCCGTGGGGCTCGCCCATGGTCGCGGTGAGGCGGCGGGACCCGACCCGGACCTGTGAGAAGGGAAGGTCCTCCTCGCCCAGGTAGGGCGACGTGACCAGCAGATTGCGTCGGTGGCGATTGAAGGTCTCCTGTGTGATCGGCATGTTGCCGGGGACCTCCGGCGTGACGCTGACCATGAGCTGCGGTTGGTTGTTGGGCGGGAGCGCCATCAAGGCTTCGCGTTCGATGTCGAGCAAGCGCTTGGCACGGTCTGCAGTGGTAGTGAACCGGTGGTGATAGGCGGTGGCGACGTCCGTCTCGGTCAGCCAGGCGGTCAGGGATCCGGTGCGCCGGGGGTAGCGCAGTGCTTTCTCCGTCGCCTTGACCGGCGGTGTAGTCACGGCGTGGGGCCCGTAGGGGCTGCGCGGCACCGCGAGAATGAGGAGACCCCGGCCGGGATCGTCCGGGTTGCGGATGGGGTAGGTCTCGTAGCGGACCTGCGGTGCGGTACTGCTGCCGATGACCTGTTCCAGGTGTCGCAGATGGGCGTCCGCTAGGTCGATGTCCACAACCTTCGTGGGGACACCCCTGACGTCGGTCAGGCCGATGACCAAGGCGCCGCCGATGTGGTTGGCCAAGGCGCAGATGTCCTTGGCCAGCTCTTCCTTGCCCTTCGGATCCGCAGCGGCAACCTCCCTCTTGTACTCCAGGTCCTCCGCCTCAGCAGCGGCTTCTACACCAGCCAGCCCAGCCATCTGTTCGTAGGTCAACTGGTCAAGTCGGCCGCCGAACAGTGCTTCCAGGCGCCGGGAGCGAAACGTCATGACCGGACACTAGCCTCGCCGTTTCAGTTGGGGCTGCTGAGCTGCTGAGCGAGGTTGTTTGAGCCCGTGTCGGCCGGTGGGCATGGTGAGGGCCCGATGCGGGGTCGGGTTCTCCAAGGTCCTTTGAGTCGAGGGTGGGCGGGGACGGCGAGTCAGCTGGCGGGGCGGGGTAGTGCGGCCAGTCGGTGGAATGCGGCCGCGAGTTCATGTCGCCAGGGCCAGGTTGCCGATATCCGTAGGCGGAGGCGGCGGCCGCCCCGGGTGATCCGGGCGGCGACGTGCAGGATCCGGTAGCGGAGTTTCTTGGGTTCGGCAGTCGCGAGTTCGCCGTCCAGCAGGAGGACGCGGGTCCAGGCGAGGAGGTCGATCGCCGCGAGGCTGAGTTCGAGCCAGGCGGCGTTGACGCCGAAGCGGCGGGAGGGGAAGCGGCCGAAACCGGTGGTCTTGCCGCACCGGATGTGATCCTCGACGGTGGCGTGTCCTCGGTGACGGACCTCCAGGAACTGGGCCGAGCCGGAGGCGAATGGGGTATCGGTGAGGAAGACCTGATGCCGCATGCCCTCGTCCTGGTCGAAGAGTGAGAGCTGGGCTCCGGGGTGGGGGCGTTCGCGGCGGACGATGATGCGGGTGCCGGCCGGATAACCGTTCAGGTCGGTCATGCCGGTCAGTTCGGCGACCTCGGCGGACTCGCGGAGGGTGCCGTCCTGGTTCAGAGCGGGGTGCCAGACATGGTCGGGCAGGGATCGGATCGCGCGGCGGACCGGCTCGGCAACGGCGTATCCGACCGAGAAGAAGGTGCGGATTCCGCGTGTTCGCAGGTTGCGAACGTGAGTGAGGAAGGACTTTGCGGATCCGGCGCTGTCGGTGCGGACGAGGATGTCGGTGCCGTGCCGGTGGGCGTCGGGGATCTGTGCGAGAGCGTCGTTCAGGACCGCGATGTGGTCTGCGGCGGTGTTGGCTCCGGCGTTCCCGGGCCGAAGGCGCCCGGACATCGCCTCGCCGGTGTTGGCCAGGAAACACAGCAGAGGGTGGAACCCGAAGCCGCCTTTGTAGGTGGGTGCGGCCTGGTCCTTGTCCGAGTGGCAGGTGATCAGCGTGGCGTCGATGTCCAGGACCAGGCCGGGCAGTTCCCGTCCGCCGGCTGTCGCCGCCGGTATGCCGCCGCGGGTCTCGGATGTTTGCAGCCAGGCCACTTCCCGGGCCTGGGCGCGTGCCGAGCGCAGGCGGTCCAGTACGTGTTCGTCGACGGCGGCCAGCAGCCGCCAGGCAGTCGGTGTCGAGGCGACCGGGCCGAACACCTCGCCCTGGTCGCGCAGCACGGCCAGATCCGTGATGGTCTGACCGCCGTCAGCCACTGTCACGGCGAGGTCGGTGGCGATCCGGCCCGGGTCATGACCGGTGCCTCGTGGCCGGAGCGGTCTCAGCGCGGTGGAGTACGCGCTGGTCAGTCCGGTGACATCGGCGAGATCAGCCAGCAACCGTGCCCCGGCATGCCCGACCATCCCGGCGCCGTCCGCCGAGACATGAAGCCTGGGACGAGAACCGATACCCTGCACGCAGAAAGTGCCTTCCACCTGGACCGACAGAACCCCTCGACAAGGTTCATCGTCCCAGCGCAGAAGGCACTTTCGCGTTACCGCCCATGATTCGGACGGACCCCAAGTGAAAACCCGAGGTTAGGAGCGTTTCCTCTCACAGACGTCCCTATAACGCGGGGGTGCTTGAAACCGGTCTGACCAGGTTGAATACCTCGCGGGCTGCGTATCGCTTGAGGCATCGGATGATCTCACGTCGGGTCTTGCCCTCCTGGGTGCGGCGTTCGTAGTACGCCTGGGTGCGCAGGTCGTGGCGCAAGCGAGTGAACACGATGCGGTGCAGGGCCGCGTTTGCTACGGCGGTCGCCGCCGTAGTTGAGCCGGCGCGTGCTCCGACGGCCAGAGGAGTACTCGATGGGACCTGACTCCGCAAAGGGCAGCAAAGGACGTCTCGGTGCTCAGCCGCTCGGGGTTGTCCCCCATGGTGATCAGGAGAGTGACGGCGCTGTCCGGACCGATGCCCACCGGTACGAGCAGCTGTGGGGCGTGACGTTCGACGAGCCGGGTCAGGCGCTGGTTCAACTCATTGATCTGCCCGGTGAGCTGTTCGATGCGCTCGGCGAGCATGCGTAACGTCATGTGGGTGGCCTGGGCCACCATGTCCTCGTCTCCCTCATCATCGGGTGGGCTGAGCGTCGCGCAGGTGCGGAACAGCTCAGCATTTCCCAAATGGGACACGCCCTGTGGCTCGGTGGCAGGCAGCATCCCGCGACGACAGTCGACAGGTCTGTGACTGGACACTTCGGTCATAGATCTCATGAGTCAGACCTCCGCCTGGGACGGCACTGCACAACCGTCCCATCGATCCCGGTACAGCGGCATGACTCGATCACTGCCGGATGACTTCGACCGAACCGATGCTCACCATGACTGAGCGCGCTGACAAGGCGTTGACTACCGTCCACTCCTGACCGATATTTCATGGCCGGCAGCGCTCGGGTCAGCACCGGCTGCAACGGAATTCCTACGCCTGATCCGGTCCATCGACCCAGGAACTTGGTGTGTCAGCGCAGCCCTCTACGCTGGGATCCGACACGCGCACAGTGGGGCGGCGGGACGGTCAGAGGACGGCAGTGGCATCGAACGACAGCAGGGCACACAACTGGCACAGCATCCGGGAATGGGACGGCAGCCAGCATCGCGCGTTCGAGGAACTCTGTTTCCAGCTCCGGACGTCGGCGCCTCCGGGCTGGGAGACGATCAAGACTGCTGCTCCGGACGGCGGCGTCGAATGGTATGACCAGGCGCCCGACGGCAGTGCTGCGCACGGATACCAGGTCAAGTTCGTCCACAACATCGACGATCTCATCCCTCAGGCGAAGAAGAGCGCCAAAACAGTCGGTGAGAACATCGCGAACCGGAAGATCGTCCGGCTTGAATTCCTCACCCCCTTCGACCTCTCCGACCCCACCCCTGTCACCCCGCGCGGGAAGGCGCGTACCGGTGCGAGAGAGCGGTGGAACAGCAACGTCGCCCGGTGGAAGAAGGACTTGCCCGGTCTTGCCGACGTGGACATTCGCTACGTCGGTGGCGGTGAGCTGCTGGAGCGGCTGACCCGGCCTGGAAATGAGGGGCGTCAGTGGTTCTTCTTCGAACGGCGGGCGCTGGGCAGCGAGTGGTTCAGGGAACAGGTCACGCTCGCTGAGCGTCTGGCCGAGGCGCGGTACACACCCGAGCATCATGTGACGTTGCCCCTTGCGCACGTGGCGGATGCGTGCGCCCTGCCGCAGGAGTTCTTGAGGCAGGGCGTCCAGCGATCCCGGGATCTGCAGGCCGCTGTGGTGACCCTCCTTTCCGAGATGACACGCTGGTACGACAGCTATCCCGCGCCGGCCAGCAGCCCCGACCATCAGGCGCTGGCGCGGTGGGTGCACGCGTGGACGCCCGCGTTGCGGGAAGGCGCCCACACCTTGGTCCACGACCTGTCCGCTGCATCCGCAACGTCCGGTTTCCCCGCCGAGCAGAGCTCTGCTGTGGCGGAGGACATGCTGGAACGGCTGGATGAGTTCAAGGACCTGGCTGACCGGTTCGCCGAGGAAGAGCGTGAAAGCGACGACGCCATACCTGCGGCCGGACGGGGCGCAAACGCTCCGGTGACCGCGGTGCAGAGCGTGCAATGGTTGTGCGAGCGCGCTCTGGCTCGTGCCTTCGACGCCTGCGAGCGCCTGGACGGCTTGTTGCGGAGTCCCGCTGCCCAGACAGCGGAGAAGAAGACCTGGCTGCTCCTGGGGGAGGCAGGGCAGGGCAAGACGCACTTGCTGGTCGACGCCGCGCGGCGGGCCGTAGACGAGGGCCGTCCGGCGCTGGTGATGTTCGGGCAGGAGCTCACCGGGCACAACACGCTGAGTGAGGTCGCGCAGAAGCGTGGCCTGGGGCCGCTTGCCGAGCGGGACTTCCTCCAGGCGATGGACGCCGCCGGCGCGGCAAGCGGTTGCCGCTTCCTGTTGATCATCGATGCGCTCAATGACTCCGACGACGCCGGGAACTGGAAGAGCGAACTGCTCGCGCTGCAGGTGCGTCTGGCCGGGTACCAGCACATCGCTTTGTTGGTGTCCTGCCGCTCGACCTTCAAGTCGATCGTCGTGCCTGATCGCTTCGATGTGCCAGCCTCCGTGCACTCCGGCTTTGCAGGACTGGAGATGGAGGGGCTGGAGAGCTACCTGCGGGATGTGGCGGCGGTTCTTCCCAACACTCCCCTGCTGGCCTCGGTCTTCACCAACCCCTTGTTCGTAAAGCTGTACGCGGACAGCCTGAGCAAGAGCCTGAAGCGTGGCGGCTCGGGCGGCCATCCGCGTGACCGGAGCGCGGTGTTCGACGCCTATGTCGACCACCGTGCAGAGACCATCTGCTCCCGGCTCGGACTCGATCCTCTGGAGCGGCCCGTGCACCGTGCAGTGGACGCCCTGGCATCGCGCATGGCCGCCGCCCGGCGTCCCGTGCTACCGCGTGAGGAAGCCCGCGCTCTTGTCGACGTGTACGCTTCGGCAGCCACAGCGTGGCCGGACACGATGCTCGGGCAGCTCCTCGCCCAGGGCCTGGTATCCAACGAGCGAACCTACAAGGCCGACCATGCAACCGGTATCGGTTTCCCCTACCAGGCGTTCGGCGACGACCGCGTTGTACGGTCGGTCTTCGCTGCCCACCAGGACGAGATCGACGCGCTACGCGAACGACGCCCCCTGGCCGCGGATTCCGCGCTGCAGAACTGGCTGGGGCAGGCTGCCCCGAACTATCAGGAAGCGGCATCGATTCTCCTGCCCGAGCAAACCGGGACGGAACTCATCGACCTTCTGGCCCTCTCTCCCACATCTGCAGAGGCCACAGCTGAACCCGGCAGTCGCGCGGACGTTCGAGGCTACCGGCTGGCCCGCAGCTTTCTGGAAACGCTTCCGCTGCGCAGCACACGCAGCGTCAACGAACGCACCATCGAACTCCTCAACGAGACCGCCGCACGTCACGGA
This sequence comes from Streptomyces sp. NBC_01429, assembly GCF_036231945.1. NCBI lineage: Bacteria > Bacillati > Actinomycetota > Actinomycetes > Kitasatosporales > Streptomycetaceae > Streptomyces > Streptomyces sp. NBC_01429. Next base: position 1,620,861 of record NZ_CP109599.1, read on the forward strand.
CGCAATTCCGACGTGCTGGAGGCCGCGGTAGCGTTCACCGCAGAGCCGGGGCACCTGCTGAACGCCGACCGTCTCCACCGGGTGCTGCTGCGAAAACCGCGGCCCGAGCGCGACGCGTGGTGGGGCGTAGAGACCTACTCCTTGCTGTGGGAGGTCACCGCACTGCACCGGCTGCTGCGCTGGGCCGAGCAGTACCCCACCCCGCGCCATCTCCACCCTGCATCCCTCACGGCCCGACTTCGCCTCGGGGACCGGTCCCGCCGGCCGGTGCAGACGGCCGGAGCCGGCCACGAGGAAGGCGTCCGGCTGGCCGCCACGACACTGGTGTGGACCCTCACGTCCTCCAACCGGTTCCTGCGCGACCGGGCCACCAAAGCCCTCGTGCAGTTGCTCCTGGGACACCGAGACGTTCTCGTCTCACTCCTGGACAGATTCCTCCACGAGGACGCGGAGAAGATCGACGATCCCTACCTCTTCGAGCGTCTGGTATGGGTCACCTACGGAGTCCTGGCCCGTCACGGCGAGGACGCCAGCCAGCACGACCTCCTCGGCACCGTCGCCCGGCGGCTCCTCACGTACTCCTACGGCGCCATTGATTCGCCCGCGCACGCCTCACGGAACGGGCTGCTATGCGAAGCGGCTACCCGAATTGTCACCCTGGCGCACCGGGCTGGAGCCGTCACCGGCGAGGAAGCAAACGCGGTCAGGCATCCACACGCCTGCGCTCCGATCGGGCAGGCTCCTGCGGAGGAGGACCTCGACGTGCTCTTCCCCTGGCGGGACCAGAACAAGTCGCTGTGGGGATCGCTCCGCTCGTCCCTTTCACCCCTGGGAGACTTTGCGGACTACCAGGTCAGGCCGGCCGTGCGTCACTTCAGTTTGCTGCCGCTGTCGACCGACTATCCCCGTCGGCCGGCGTGGCAGCGCGCCGACGATCCTGTCGTCGTCGACCCCGCCCGTATCCCGGCCTTCGCGCAAAGCCTTCCGAAGTCCGTCCGGCCCGCCTTGAGCACACTGGCTGCCATTGAACAACTCCTCACCGGGAGGAAGGCAAGGGACGTCCTCGACCCGGACCAGTACGCGCTGCTGCGGGCCTGCCGAGTGCCCCCGCCCAACGACGAACGCCTCGCCGCTGCCCACGTCGACGCCGAGTGGGCCGCACGCTGGATCCTCGCCCGCGTCGCCAACCTGGGCTGGACACCGAAACTGTTCGCCGAATTCGACAACATGCGTTCCCGCCACTCTGGCTCCCGCCAGTCACACAAGGGCGAACGGATCGGCAAAAAGTACCAGTGGATGGCCCTCCACGAGCTCGTGGAACGCCTGGCAAACCACCGGCACCCCCACCGGCAGACCGAGCACGACGCCGCCGAACACCCCGGAGCGGCACAACTGTCGCTGCTCGACATCGACCCCTCCCTTCCTCCGGCCCGACACCCCTTCTCCTACACCGACGACGACAACAGTCCAGACGAAGCCGACCACGCCACCTTCCCGACCGCAGACCCCACACACCCGCTGGCACCACCTGTCCCCGACCTGCCCGACGACGAGGGCGTCGACGAATGGATCAGCCGTCCGGACAACCTGCCCGACCTCGACGAACTGGGCATCCGCGCCGACAGCGACGGCAGGCAGTGGATCGTCCTTTACGAACAGGCCATGGACGACCACGACGGCCGAGGATGGAACGTCACCCGCGGCCAGGCAGAGCAGTGGCACCGCATCCACAGCTGGCTCGTGCCCGCCCCCCAACTCACCAGCCTGCTCTCATGGCTTAAGGGACGTTCGTTCACAAACCGGCTGATGCCCGAAGGGCCCGACCGCCACAGCCTTCTCCTGGCCGACTTCCCCACCGTCCCCAGTCCCTGGACCGATCCGGAACCCGACTCCTGGCATGTGAGTACCTTTCAGTACGACGAACCCGATCACGGTGAGAACGACTCCCCTGCCCCAGGGGACGACGATCTCTCCTCTCCGGAGCCAGCCCCTGGACCACCGGCATCGGAGGAGAGCGCCGCCATCGCCATCTGGCGGGAGCGCAGGGAGAAGCACCGGGAAGAGCTGCTCCTGGAGCTCGCAGAGCAGTGGGCGGACGGTCCGACGGAAGATGACGAGGACCACTGGCTGGAGCGCACCCTCGCCGCACAGCCGCAGGGCCGCATGGTGTTCGCCACAGACCCCGATGGGGAACCCGTCACCGCTATTCCGACCGACCAGACCTACAACTGGAGTGGTCAGAGCCTGGACTGCTCCCTCGACGCATCCGTCTCCGTGACGCTGCCCAGTGACCCACTCCTGAGAGCCAGCAGGCTGCGGCGCGACCCGGACCGCCCCTTCTGGTACGACACCGACGGGCAACTGCAGGTGCAGTACCTGACATGGGACCGCCAGAGCGGCAGGGCCTTCAGTCTCCTCGCGTCCAAGGAGTGGCTCGAGCACCACCTCGAGCGCAGCGGCCACTGCCTGGTCCAGGGCATGACCGGTGAACGGCAGCCTGTGACCGCCGAGCATCCACGTGTCTGGAGAGAGTTCAGCCAGAGCGCCGGCCGCACGGCACAAGGACAATGCAACCCTGGGACCATCGTCACCGAAGTCAAGAGAAGCATCCGATAGCAGGCCGTCGTCGGACTTGGCCCGGGCACGACCGCGGAGTACGGCCCGCGCGGCGACCTGTGCGTCAAGCGGGTCCGGCTTTCCCAGCAGACGGCGAGCCGTCTGGCTGAGCGGCTTTCCACAGCCGTAGAACGCACACGCGGGGGACCGCCGCTGTCATGGCAGGTGACCCCTTGTCTTCCCCATGAAGACCAGGGGCTATCGGCCTTCCCGGTCTCTGCTCTCGGACGGAGGCGGGCCGGGGCAGGATGGAGAGGTGTCGTCGTCCCCGCCGACCTTCGTGCCTGCTTCCGCTGACTGCCTTCTGAGCTTCACCTTGGGAATAACCGTCTGAACGTGACACGCAGTCAGGCGGGTTCGTCACACCGCCTCCCCCCGACTGCGCCGACGGTCTATTCTCACTGTGGCACAGGCACGTCGGGGGTCGGGGGGCGCATGAGGTTCGTCTTTGTCCATGGGACCGGTGTCCGCCGGGAACGGTTCGAGGAACTGTTCGCGCTGGTCGAGGCCGGGCTGCTGAAGGAATTCCCGAAGGCCGAGGTCGAACGCTGCTACTGGGGAGCGGAGTTCGGTGCGGAACTCAGCGCGGGTGGCGCGTCGGTTCCCGGCATGAGGCCCGCGCCAGGGCCGGAGGAGGATCCCGAGACCGCAGAGTGGCTGCTGCTCCTCGCCGATCCGCTGTGCGAGCTGAGGGTTCTGGCCGAACTCGGCACCGAGGCCGAAGACGACGGATTCGCGCTGCTGGGAACGCAGTCGCCCGGCGAGAACGTGGGCGATGCCCTGCGCGCCCTGCCCGCCGTCCTGGCACCGGACGACGAACTCGCCGTACTACTGCGGGAGACCGGTCTGGCCGGCGGCTACCGGAACGCCCTGTGGACGGTGGAGCGCTCCGACGAGTTCCACGCCGCGTGCCTCGTCGCCGAGGACGACGCGACCGCCGCCGAACTCAGGGTCCACGCGGGCCGGGCTCTGGTGGCCGTGATGCTCGCCGAGGCCCGCGACACCGCCCTGTGCACCGACGCGGAACGGGACCGGCTCGTCGACCTTCTGAGCGAGCGGCTAGGCGGGACTGCCCGGGGCGTGGTGACGCGCACGGCGGGCGTCCTGTCCCGATTGGCACAGCGCGTGGCCACCCAGTCCTTTCTGGACCGTAAGCGGGGTGAGGTCACCTCCGAGAAGGCATCCGAGATCGGTGACATCCTGCGCTACCAGGCACGCGGTGAGCATCTGCGCGCCCATCTGGAGCGGGTGATCGGCGACAGCCCGGAGCCTCCGGTCGTCATCGGCCACAGCCTCGGCGGCATCGCCCTCGTGGACACCCTCGCTCTGGCTGCCCGACGCCAACCTCCCTTGTCTGTGCGCCTGTTGGTGACGGTCGGCTCCCAGGCACCCTTCCTGCACGAACTCGGTGCCCTGGCCGGACTGGAGCCTGGTGACCGGCTGCCCTCCGACTTCCCTCAGTGGCTCAACATCTACGACCGTCGGGATGTCCTCTCCTACCTCGCCGAACCGGTCTTCCCGGGCGACGGCCGGGTTGTCGACCATGAGGTGCGCAGCGGAATGCCGTTCCCCGTCTCGCACAGCGCCTACTGGAAGCTCCCTCCGGTCTTCGAGCGGATCGCCGAGGCACTGCGGTGACGGACGGCTCCCCAGCCGCCGAGCCGCAGATCACACCGGAACGGACCTTCGCGCTCGTGGTGGGTGTCGAGTCCTACGAGATCGACACCCGGCTGAACCTCTCCGGCCCGGCCGGCGACGCCGTCCGCTTCGCCGACTGGCTCACCGGCACCGCTGGTGTACCGAAGAGCAACGTACGTCTGCTGTTGTCGCCCCTGGCCGGCACCTGGGTCGAGGGGGAGGCCAAACCCGCGACCCAGAAGAACGTCGAGGAAGCGCTCTTCACGGACCTCGCCCAGTGCGACGGTGACCTGCTGTGGATCTACTGGGCCGGACACGGCTTCCTGGACCGTCGCCACGATCTGCTGCTGCCGTACGCCGACGCCACGGCCGGTCTCTTCGCTCACCTCAATCTCAGCTCGGCTCTGCGCCGGTGGAAGTCCGACGAGATCGCTGGTGGCCGCTTCCGCCGTACCGTCACCGTGGGCGATTCCTGTCGGCTGGACATCGCACGACTTAAAGGGAAGTTCCCCCAGGTGAACTACCCGGTGGGCGCCCCCACCAGGCGCATGCAGTTCACGCTCTACGCGTCCCGGCCCGGTGAGACTGCGAAGAACACCGTCCAGGCGGGCCAGTTCACGGATACCCTTCTCAGACGTCTGGAGGGCCGAACGCTCGAACAGGCGACACTCGGCCTACCCGACATCGCCCGGGACGTGCAGGCCGACTTCACCGTGATGCGAGCGAACGGCACGGCCTGGCAGCATCCGCAGTTCGACATCGCCCTGGGCTGGGACGGTTCTTCTCTCCACGGGGACACCTGGGCGGACGGTGGTACGACGAGCAGGCCGACTGGTGGTCTCGTCCTCGACCAGGTCGCCTGGACGGAGCTGGGGCAACTGATTTCCGAGAGCACGGAGTTGCCCCGTGACACCTATGCGGCGTACCGCTGGGCCTTCGAGGTGACGGGCTGCGTTCCGCCGATGGACCACAAGTTGCCGTCGTCGGACTTGGTGGAGATCGTGCGTGATCTGGACGACCGGCAGGGCACCAGCCGTGCCGTTCCGCTCGCTCTGCCGTTCGTCAAGCACCTGGCATCCCGTGCCGCGCCCTCTCCCTGGGTCGTGGCGGCGAACGGATGGGTGGAGCGTACGCGTGAACGCCTCAGCGCGGACCCCGTCCCGGTGCCGCCCTCTCGTCCGGTCGAGTCCCCCGCGCTGCACGTGCGGTTGACCGAGGACGACGAGGACTCCTACCGACTGCAACTCTGGTCGTTCCAGGAGCGCTGGGACTACGTGGGCGACTTTCCGGACCCCATGGACCTGGAAGGCGTGCGGAAGGCGCTCACCCTTCACCTCCTGACGGAACCGGCGAAGCCGGCGCGGATCGAGTTCCACGTTCCGTTCGACCTGTTGGAGGTGCCGTTCGAGACCTGGACGGTGTCGCGCCCCGCGCGCAGAGGCCGCGGTGAGCGGGCCGTCCAGCTCGGCTGCCGCTACGAGGTAGTGCTGCGCTGCCCCGAGGAACGCGAGGATCTCGAACTCTGGCTGGCCAAGTGGCAGTGGTACGAGACACATGGCGGCCTGCATCCGGACGCCGTGCGGGACATCGCGGACTGCGATGTGTCCGGCGACCTGGCCGACAAGCTACAACTGAACGCGTCACCGGTCTGCGTGCTGGCCGAGGTGACCGAGGATCTGGTCATGGACGTCTTGGAAGCCGTGGTGGACGGCGGGATACCGATCGCCGTTTGGCGTCGCCCCTCCCCGGCAGCCGGCGCGGCCATACGTACAGCGCTCGACGCCGACCCTCCGCACGCACTCGACGTGGCATCGCTGCCCACCGGACTCAGGCGAGCCCGGGTGGACCAGCACCCGCTCGCGCTGCTCTACGACAACCCCGATCGGGTGCCCTTGAGGCGGTCGCTGTCCTCGTGAACCGTCGTCTAGGAGAGGAAGTCCGATGAACACTGTCAAGGACTGGTGGATCTACCGGGGCACTGGCTCGGTCGCGGAGAAGCGCGCCCGGCTCGACGAGAACCGGCCGCCGTGGCGGAAGTTCAAGGGTGCCCCCGACCCGGAGTACGCCCCGCCCGGCACCGCCGGACCGGCCTGGACCGACACCTGGGTACGCGGCGACGGATACGTACCGGACGACGCGGAGATTGACGCCGTGAACACGGCCCTGTACCTGCGCCGCCCGCTCCTCGTCACCGGCAAGCCCGGAGTCGGCAAGTCGACGCTGGCGCACAGCATCGCGGCCGATCTGAAACTCGGACCGGTCCTGCACTGGCCGGTGACCAGCCGCAGTTCCCTGCGGGACGCGCTCTACCAGTACGACGCGATCGGGCGTCTGCACGATGCGAACCTGCGCCATCTGAAGGCCGGCCGAGGCGCGCCGCCCCGGCGGCAGCCGGGCGGGCGCCCCTCCTCGGGCAGCGCCATCGCGTCGTACCTGCGTCTCGGCCCGCTCGGCACGGCGCTGCTGCCACAGGAGCGCCCCCGGGTGTTGCTTGTCGACGAGATCGACAAGAGCGACATCGACCTGCCCAGCGACCTGCTCACCGTGTTCGAGGAGGGTTCCTTCGAGATCCCGGAACTGGCACGGATCGCCGCCCGCCAGCCACGGGTCAGGGTGGGCACGCAGGATGATCCCGAGCTACGTGCCGGGATCGACCGCGGGCGCGTCCAGTGCAGCGCGTTCCCCGTCGTCGTGCTGACCAGCAACGGCGAGCGCGACTTCCCGCCGCCCTTCCTGCGCCGCTGCATCCGCCTCCACGTCGAGCCGCCGCACGAGAAGAAGCTGAAGCAGATCGTCCGGCAGCGGCTGAGGCTCGACGACACGACCCGGGAAGACCGCTACCAGGACCTCATCACCGACTTCATCGAGCGCCGTACGGAGGGCGACCTGGCGACGGACCAGCTGCTCAACGCCGTCCAGCTGCGGCTGAGCGGCGCGTGGTCGGGCGCGGGCGAGCGCAAGGACTTCCTGGACGCCGTACTGCAACGGCTGACGGGCCCGTTGGCGTGATCGAGCGGCTGCTGCGGGCACTGGAGGAGTCCGGCGCGAACGCCGGACCCGAGGAGCTGGCGGACATCCTCTGGCTGGCGGCGCGCGTCGGTGGCGCCACGGGTCCGGACGCGGGGTCCGCTCAGGACGTCCTCGACGAGTCCGAGGCCACGCCGCTGACCGAGTACCCGGCCGAGGGCCCCGAGGAAGCAGACCGGGCGCCGGAGGAGGAGTTCTACACCGCGGGCGACGTCACGGACGCGCCCGGCCCGGCGCGGCAAGGCGTCGAACTGGTCCGCGTCCGCCGAGCTTCGTCCGTCCGGGATGCGCTGGCGGTGATGCGGGCGCTGCGCCCCCTGGGCCGTTCGAAGGACACCTCGGGCGGGAACCCGGCCGATTGCGAACTCGACGAGGAGCTGACGGTCCGCAGGACCATCGAGCAGCGCCTTCCGACTCCGGTGCTGCGGCCGCGCAGGGGACGCTGGCTGGACCTGGCCCTCGTGGTGGACGCCCACCACTCGATGCTGCTCTGGCACGGCCTGGTCGGCGAACTGCGGCGGGTGTTCGTGCAGACGGGCATCTTCCGCGACGTACGCACCTGGCACCTGCTCGGCACCGACCCGGACGCCGCCGAGCCGCTGTCCGTGGCCCGTACACCTGACGGTGAGCGGCGCAGCGTACAAGAGGTGTCCGACCCGTCGGGGCACCGTCTGGTCATCGTCGTCACGGACACAGTGGCGAGCGGCTGGGCCGAGGCGGACGTCGCGCGCATGCTGCGGCAGTGGGCCTCCCACGGCCCGGTGGCGCTCCTCAACATCCTGCCGCGCCGGCTCTGGGACCGTGGCGCGGTGCGTCCGCGGTCCCTGCCGTTGCGTTCGGTGAGTCCGGCCTCGCCCAACACGTCGTGGCGGGTGGGCGCGCCGGCACGGAGCCGCCGCAGGAGCGTACGGCTGCGGCCCACCCCTCAGGTCCTCGCGATCCCGGTGGTGGAGGCCGAACCGGCGTCCGTGCTGCTCCTGGCGAAGCTGGTGGCGGGCAGCGGCCAGTGGACGCGGGTGCCGTGCCTGGCGCTCCCCCGCACGCCGTCGTCGCCAGCGCCGCTGCGGGCCGAGCCCCTGGCTCCCGCCCGGGAGGAGGTCACCGACGTACTGCGCCGCTTCAGGGCAGGTGCGTCCCCCCTTGCCCAACGACTGGCCGGATATCTGTCCGCCGTGCCCTTAAGCCTCCCGGTCATGAACCTCGTCCGCCAGACGATGCTCCCCGAGGCGGAGCACGGCCACCTGGCGGAGGTCGCTCTCGGTGGCCTCTTCGCCCCCTGGGGCCAGGAGGCAGCGGCCGGCCCCGACCGCATCCCCTTCGACTTCCGCCCCGGGGTCCGGGAAGCACTACTGGGCGGCCAGCGCCGGGACGCCATCACCTCCGTGCAGCAACTGGTGCGGCGCGAGATGGGCACGGGGATCAGCGAGTACGGCGCGGCCAGTGGCGGCGACTTCCTCGCCGGGCGCAGGGGTGGAGACAGCACCGGTGAACGGGGACTCGTACCGGAGGCGATGCCGTTCGCGGCGCGGGAGGGTGCGGGAAGCTGGGTCTCGGATCCCCTGCCAGGGCTCCAGCCTATACCCGAACTCGTCGACCGCTACGTGGACGAACAGTTGCAACAAGTACTGGCTCGGGCGCAGCGGGGGCTCAGCTCGTTCACGGTGCTGCTGGGCGATGCGGGGTCGGGGAAGACGACGGCCATCGCCCGCGCGGTGACCGCCCTGCCGGACGACTGGACACTGTGGACCCCGCAGTCACCGGACGAACTGGTCGGTGCGAGAGAACGGCTGCACCCTCGGACGGCTGTGGTCGTGCCCGACCTCCGCTCCTTCCTGCTGGCCTCCGACCGTCGGTCGCCCTCGACAACCAGCGAGCTCATCAATCTGATGTCCGCGCTGAGCCCCGTGCTGGTGCTGAGCGAACTCAGACCCGAGGACTTCCATGCGTTGCGAACGGACCACTCGGAGGAAGCCGAGTCCTTTCGATTTGCCCTAGGCCGGCTCGATTTGATACGGGTGTATTCGCTGACCGCGGAGTCGGAAACCCTCGCGCGCGTCCACAACGCTCCGTCCTTCGCCAAAACACTGCTCCTGGCGGCGCTGGACATCCGGCGCCTGGGACACACGGCCGCGATGTCGCGCCAACTGCTGGAGGCGGCGGCACTGATTTATCGGTCCTCCGGCTCCAGCTGGGACACCGCTCCGCACAACTGGCTTTCGGCAGCGCTGGGATACGCCTGCGCAGCGGTGCCCGAAGGCCGGTCGGTGATGGCCACGGCGTCGCGCGGAGGGGATGACTACGTGCTCGACGACTTCGTGGAGTGGGCCGACCGACGGGACCGCCCGGACTTCTCCCCACCCGACGAACTCTGGCCGGTACTGGCCCGATTCGCCCACACGAACTCACTTGACGTCCTGACCCAGACCGCTCGGGAGCGAGGTCTGCGCGAGGTGTCCCGGCTCCTCCGGAACGCAGCGGCATTCCACGACGACACGCGCTCCCCCCAAATCCGTAGCCTGGCCCGAGCCGCCGACGAACGGCTGGTGAGGATCAGCCTGAACCGTGAGGAGCTGGGCTCGGGAATCCTTCTTGCAGGCGGGCAGGTAGTAATGCCGGCCGCTCTGTTCCCAGCGGGTACTCTCGCCCCCCTCCTACGCCTCGAAGGGCGCCCCTGGGAGGACCCGCGCACGTGGCATGCCCAACTGACGGCTGCGACGGCGCATTCGCCGCTGGCCGTGCTGACGAACGTGGGACCCGGGCGCCCCCCGCAGGAGCCACCCCTGCCCTCCGCTCCCTCACCGACACGGGGGGACTGGGTCCTGGTCGTGGGATTCACGCGGGACCGCACTCCTGGATCCACGCCTCCGGCTCTGGCCCGCTACCGGGTCGCATCCGTACGGGGCGACAACTTCGTACTGGAGTCGGCGGCGGCCGACCCCGTGCCCATGTCCGGGGCAACAGTCGTCGACCTGCAAGGCGCTGTGATCGGCATGGTGTACCGAAGCACAGGTGACAGGGAGAACCGGCTCCACGCCACAAGGATCCTGCCTTCGTCGCAGACGGCCTCCCGGACCCCGGAGTCCGTTTCGAGCCGCGTCGTGCTCGATCCAGCGCGTTCACGCGCCGTGCTGATCGGAGCCGACAGATACGAGCAGTTCCCAGACCGGCCCAACTCCGCGGAGCAGGCCATCGCGTTGGCGCGCGCGTTGGGACGGACTCAGGAGTCCGGTCCATTCGACGATGCCAACGTGTCACTCTTCTGGAACGAGCACTTCCCCGAGCCTCTCGTCGGTTCGCTGGAGGACCTCTCCCAACAGGCCGAGCACACGCTTCTCGTCCACTTCACAGGGCATGTGCTGGAAACATCCCGCGGCGTCTTTCTCGCCTTTTCCTATTCCCATCGCGACCGGCCCGATCTCACCGCCCTGTCCCTCCGGCGTCTGGTCTCGCTGATGGAGGACAGCCCCGCCCGGTTCAAGGTCCTCATCATCGACGCCTACTTTGCCGACGCGGACAGAATACGGTCGTTGCTGAACTCCCGATCCATCCATGGGCACTGGTCCCTGATCACCGCACCCCAGAGCCCCAAGCGGTCGCGGTTGACGCTCACAAACGAGTTCGCCACCGTGCTCACCGAAGGAATCCCCAAAGCGCCGGAGTTCATCAGCCTTAGGGACCTGACTGCTCGCATCCGCGACCGCAGGCTTGTCATCGGTGTTCAGACCTTTGACGACGCCAGCACCGATTCCCGGGGCCCCCTCCTGCGCAACCCCGCTTTCGCACCGCCGCTCGAAGGCACCGTCAAATGGTTCAACAACGACAAGGGCTACGGATTCATCGCCGTCGACGACGGCCGTGATGTCTTCGTCCACTACTCCGCCATCCAGATGACCGGCTTCCGCGGGCTGGAGGTCGGTCAGCGCGTCCAGCTCCGGATCACCCAGGGCGACCGCGGCCCGCAGGCGGAGAGTGTTCGTCCCCTTCCCACCGAAGCGTGACGCGAATCGCGCAGCGCCTGGGCAAGCTGTTCGCGAACAGCCTGTTCCTTCGCCACCTCCACGGCCGCTCGCCAGCGAGCTTCGGCGTTCCGCGCCGGCCCGCTGCCCGTCCTGCCTTCGCCGAACATCCTCTGCCGCTCGTGCCTCGATCTCACCAAGAATCACACCGAGGGCCTCTTCGAGCGTCCGGGTCTTCGGATCCCGCCAGCGGCCGGCCGTCTGGTCAGGCCATGGGCGAGCTCCACGACGAGGCGCCCGGAGCGGTCGGGATCCGCTGACTTCGGGAACTCCTGCCTGACGGTGACGGTATAGGCGAAGCCGTCGACAGCAATGTCCACTCCGCCCTCGCGTGGGTAGAAGGACGAGTGGTCCTTCCGCACCTCGTACCTGCGCCGTACCGCCTCAGCCGCCAACCCCTGTAGCAGCAGGAGCGACCTGCGGCGCAGGGCAGACGGCTTGTCCAGTCGGCACTCGTCATCTTTGAGCGCGGCCACGAGAGGATGCAGGTTCCCCAGTCGTGCGGGGACGGGAACCAAGCCCCCGCCCTCTTTCCGCCGTTGACTCCGCGCATCGGGATGAGGCCCTCCGCAAGGAACAACTCCATCCCCGGCCCGCCGTACGGCACCTTCTCGATGCGTTGCCCTCCGGCTCCAGGCCGTGCCGCTTCGCGTAGTTGAGGACACGCCGCCACTCGGCGACCTCGTCGTCACCGGAAGCAGCGATCCGAACGCGCCCCTCGGCGACGACCGCTCGACCAGCTCCAGCGCCCTCGCCCGCTCGCTGTACGACGTCCCAGGCTCCGAGGGCACAGTCGGCTCGCTGCCGCCAGTCGCAGAGTCATCGTCGATCATCAGGAGCCCACGATCCCGCAAAGCATCGGCTGAGCCCCAGTGACTCGACATCCGTGTTCCACGATCCAGGCCACACCACGCTGCCCCACCCTGAACAAAGCCGAAAGGGCGTCCATCAAGAGTGGGAGCCCTCTGGGACTTTCCTGGGACTTCCGGCCCCATCAACCGGCACGAACGTGAAACAGCTGAAAGGGCATTCGCGCAGGTCAGCCGCCATCAGCCACTCATTGCGGCAGGTCAACGCGTTCGCTGGTCTCTTCCGGGACATCTGACGGGCGGGGTGTTGTGCCCCTTGGGCACAAGGGGCACAACACCACACCATGCCATCTGACCTGTGAATACTCACGCAACGCACGTGCAAGATGATCTTGAATGACTGACGACACGGTCGTCAGCGGCCCACCCAGTCCGGCGCCCACACGTCGTGCGGGGTTCGCGGGCCTGCGGTGCGCAGATAGTCGCGTAGGGCGGTCAGTACGGGATGCTGGTCTCCGCTGCGGAACAGCAGCACGTGCGGGTAGACCGGGGTCGGGTCGTGCAACGGAATGCGCCGTAGGTCGTGGGTCTGGGGCCACAGGTACCGGTCCCCGCTGCCGACGAGGGTGGCCAGCGAGGCCGAGTCGGCCAACGCGTCCATCAGGGCCTCGTCACCGAAGTTGGGGCCGAGCGCGTCGATGCTCAGGCCGAAGGCCCCGGACAGCGCCTGATAAAACGCCGCCCACTCCGTGCCCGGCCTGATCCCGGGGATCCAGATGCGGTGACCGGCCAGATCCGCAGGACTGACCCAGGGCGTGTCAGCCAGCGGGTGGCCTGGCCCGACCAGCAGCTCCAGGGGTGCGTCCAGGAGTCGTTCGACGCTGATCCCGGCCGGGACCTGGTCTGCCGGCAGGGCGCGGAAGGACGCGTCGACGGTCCCTTCGAGCACCGCCTGGGCGGCCTGGGCGGCGTTCTCTGTGCTCAGCGTGACCGCGTCCAGGTCCGTCTCGGGGTGTGAGCGGTAAAACCGGTAGACGGCCTGGGCCGGGAAGATGCGCCGATTGAGGACGTCGACGCGCAAGGGGCGGCTTCCGGGGCGCACGGCCTGCTCGGCCTGTTCGATGGCCGCCACCACCTTCTTGGCGTGCGGCAGGAAGACCTGCCCGTCCAGGCTCAGGCGGGAGCCTCGGGAGGTCCGCGCCAGGAGCGTGACCTCGAGGTGCCTCTCCAGGGCCGCGATCCGCTTGGAGACCGCCTGCTGGCTGATCCCCAGGTCGTCGGCCGCAGCCTGGAACTGCCCGGTCTGGGCGATGGTCACGAACGTCCGCAGTGCTTCAACATCCACGCTTTCACCCTACTTCCACAACCATTGGTTGTGTCTGGAGTGGCGCAGGGTTGTTTGATCGAGTGCTCTGCGCGGTGGTGGGATCAGCGCATGTCTACCCGCACAGAGCAGGTCATGTATGTCCAGACGCCTGAGTTCGCGCGTCATGCTGAGCGGATCGTGGAGGTGACCGATGCGACGTCTCAGCTGAACGTCCTTCCGTTCAGCGACGGCGAACGCCGTTCGGAACTACTTTCCGTTGTGTTCGGCGGCCCGCTGTCGGAGTCGGTGGTGATCTACCCACCGTTCTTTACCGAGTGCGGGCTGAACACGACGTTCGGGGAGAACGTCTTCGTCAACCAGGGATGCACCTTCATGGACAAGGGAGGCATCCGTATCGGCAACGGCGTCATGATCGCCCCGAAGGTCAGCCTCATCACGGGAGGCCATCCACTGCCCCTGGCCGAGCGCCGTGAGTACCTCTCCTTCGCCCCGATTGTCATCGAGGACGATGTCTGGATCGGGGCAGCTGCCTTGATCACGCAGGGGGTGACCATCGGCGCCGGTGCGGTGGTCGCTGCCGGTGCGGTGGTCACTCGTGATGTTCCTGCAGGCGCCGTGGTCGCGGGAGTGCCCGCCCGGGTGATCAAGACGATTGGCTGAGCCCGGCCGGGCTGCTGGCCCGGGTGCACGGCACCTCTGCGGTCTGGTCCTGGTGCCTCGTCACGCGCGTTTGACCGAACGGCAGTGGGAACGCATCCGGCCTCTGCTGCCCTCCAGTTCCGGTCGTCGCGGTAGGCCGTGGGCCGATCACCGTCGCATTGTGGAGGCGATCGTCTACCCGGTACCGCACCGGTGTTCCTTGGCGAGACCTCCCAGCCGGGTTCGGATCCTGGAAGACCGTGTGGGCCCGCCACCGCCGCTGGGCGGCCGACGGGACCTGGGACCGTGTGCTCGGCGCGCTGCTCGCCCGCGCAGACGATGATGGGCTGATCGACTGGCGACTGGCGGGTGGCGGGTGGCGGGTGGCGGGTGGCGGTGGACTCCACCACCACCCGGGCCCACCAGCACGCCACCAACACCCGCCGCCCCGAGAAGTGCCGGGCCGCAGCCCGAGGGCAGGGCCTCGACGCCCACCGAGGGCCCGCCGGGCACGCGATCGGCCGTTCCCGCGGCGGGCTGCCGAGTAGCCGGGAGGGATCTCACCTCCCGGCTCTCACAGAACCGTGCGTAACAGTCTCCCGTTACACGGCTCTTGCCGTTCTGATCATCAGGTCATCACGGCTGCGACCGTGTAGCGCCACTGTGCAAACATGCGGGGATATCGCTGAGCGATCTCCATCATCTTCGCGATGGCTTTCCGTTCAGCCGTAAGCCGTTTGTACTTCTGGCGGATCCAGCGCACCAGGTAGGCGTTGACACGCATCAAGAAGGGATTCAGCTCCCACGGTCTGAACCGCCCGTAGTAGTTGATCCAGCCGGCCACGACAGGGTTGATCCTGCGGGCAAGCTCTCGGAAGGACAGATCGGACCGGGTGTGCAAGCGCCAAGAGCGCACTGCCCGGCCCATCTTCGTCAGGGCGTCCTTGCTGACAGCGGGGTCGAACGACTGGAAAGACTTGCCGTATCGATCCTGGTTCTGCCTGGCTCGGAATGTGTATCCCAGGAAGGTGAACGCCGTGTGCTCGAATGAGCCTTGGCGTTTACCATCCCTGCAATACACAATCCGGGTCTTGTCCGGGTGTAGTTGCAGCCCGACCTCAGCCATCCTGTCCACGAGCGCGGCCAGCACCGTCCGAGCTTGGCGCTCGGTGACGCAGTGCAAGACCGCGTCGTCCGCATACCGCTCGAACCGGATGTTCGGGAACTCCCGAGCCATCCAGGTGTCGAACGCATAGTGGAGGAACAGGTTCGCCAACACAGGGGAAACCGGGGCCCCTTGCGGGGTTCCGCGTTCCCGTTGCAGCGGTGAGCCGTCGGGCATGGCCAGCGGGGCCTTGAGCCACCGCCGGACATATAAGTTCACCCAAACGGCGTTGGTATACGCCTCCACCGCCTTGACCAGCAGATCCCAGGGCACGCTGTCGAAGAACTTGGTGATGTCGGACTCCACCACCCAGTCCCGCTTCCAGCAGCGCTCCCGGCACTTCTACCGCGTCCAAGGCGGACCGGCCTGGCCGATATCCATAGCTGTCTGGATGGAAAACAGGCTCCACCCTCCGCATCAGACGCCGTGCCACAACGGTCTGAGCCACACGGTCGGAGACGGCGGGAATGCCGAGCATCCTCGTTCCATTTCCGTGCGACTTGGGAATAGCAACCGCACGCACCGGAGGCGGGAAGCAGGAGCCCGATGACATCCGGTTCCAGACCTTGTACAGATTGCCCTTCAGGTCTCTCTCGAACGCGTCGACACTCTGGCCGTCCACGCCGGGCGCGCCTCTGTTCGCCCTGACTTCCTCCCACGCCTCCTTGACTTCCCACTTAGGAATATCAAACGGCTTGATCTGAGAGTTCGACTGGCTCACCGAACTCCTGCCGGAAACCTTCCGGTTGATGCGATCAACTCAGTCCCGAACAACCCGGTCCCTTCGCTCCACCTCCGTTACAGAGGCTTCATCACTACTACGGACCGGTCCGCCAGCAGGCCCCTCGTCGGTACTCTGCCCCTCACAGTTTCTGCTGCTCGGGGTACTCCCTCTCGCCCACCACCCATCGGGCAGTATCGGGACCTGCCTTCTCCTGTTCCGTACGAAAGCAGCAGACCGGCCTCGCGTCGCCTACATGCCGGACACCACCTGGCCAATAAACGGGCACCCGCCAGGCTCGTCCCGGGATAGTGGTCACACCCCGGTTTCGATGCCGTCTTGATCTTTTTCGACACGTCAGCAGCGATTCAATTGCGTTCGCCTTTCCGATCCCCACCTGACGCCTCTTACGACGCCTTTTCCTCATCGCTCACCACGACGGTCTTCAGCCAACGCAGCATGAGGCGGTTTAGGGCCTCCCCCCGCAGGGCGACTCTGAAGGGCCATACCTTCATCTTTCGCACAGCACCATTTCCAGAAGCGGTCCTACAACCAACTCCCTTTCACGTTCAGGACACAAGACCACGAAGATCCACCTCGCGTCCGACAGCAACTGCCGCCCCCGGCCTTCGCTCTCACCACGACATGCCGATGACGGCCCCGGACAAACAGATGATGCTGCGGCAGTGCGGTGCGACGTGAACGGCGTGAACGGTGAGAGGACCCCGGCGGCGGCGCCGGGGTCCTCGGCCGTCAGCCGTGCTGCCTGGCCCGGCGGATCCGGTTGAAGACCATCGCGCCACTGGCGAAGACGACTGCCCCCAGGCCCCCCACTACCGCGGGCACGGCGACGGCCGACTCGTTGCTGGAGGCTGCCAGCTTCTCGCCGGCCGCGGCGTGTTCGGTGTGTCCGGCGGCGTGGATCGGGTCGGCCTTGGTGTTCTCGACGTCCGCCCCGAGCGCCTCGACCTCGGCGGCCGACCGCTCGCCGCCCGCCAGACCGGTGACCTCACCGCTGCCGCCGTCGAAGACGACGTCGGAGCAGGAGAAGAAGTTCTCCTGACTGTCGGAGCGGATCCACTGGACGAAGAGCATGTGCTGACCGCTCCGTTGCGGTAACTGGAGGTTCCAGTAGTAGTGGCCTTCGTTCGTACCCACACCACCGTTCTGCGGCGGGTTGGTCACCGTCTGCAGGTGGTCCAGGTCGCCCCACGCGAGGGCCTTGGCCGGGCTCCACCCGCTCTTGGTGAGGTAGACCTCGAACTTGCCTGGATGGGCCGCCCAGTTGCTGTACTTGAGCTGGATGTTCGACCCCGAGGTCAGGTGCGTCTTCGGCCAGTCGGTGCGGACCGCGTTGTACGCGGAGAAGTTGTACGGGCTGCGGTCGCCTGCACTGCACAGCTTCCCGTCCGGGACGTAACCCGCGCCCCTGCCACCGGCGTTGGAGTCCAGAACGGCGAACCAGTTGTACAGCGGGGTGGTACCGGCCTGCCGGACCGCGTCGGCGCAGGCGGGGTTGGACGGCATCTGGGTCGAGCCGTTCTGGAGCAGGTCCTTGTAGCACAGGTTGGTCCGCGAGCCGGGCATGATGCTGACGCCGTGCGCCGATGCCGGGGACGGCACGGAGAGCACCGCTGCGGCAACGCCCGCGGCCCCGGCTAGGGCCAGCGTGCGCCGGGCACGGACCGAGTTGATGGCCATGAGTTGGTCTCCTTCGTGAAGGTTCTCTTTCGAGCACCGACCGATCGGCCGGGACCTGTCGCGGGCGTCGCCCCATGCTGCGGGAGCCGACCGTTCGGGCCCGGCGATCGACCTGCAAGAGGGTCTGGCGTGGATGGTGGGGGGTTAACGAGGGCAATGGGAGCGCTCCCATCTGTTGTAGCGCGTGGGGGTGGAGTAGTAAATGGTCTCGTCGCGCCCAAATATTGACAGGTCCTAGTCAAGACTTGACGATGGAGGCGCTCCCATCGCCAAGAACGTGCAACCGAACCGGGCAAATCGCCCGCCTTTCCCCTTAGTTAGCGCTTCGTCCTTGACTGCGCCGCGCACGTCACAGGAGCCGAGCGTTCGACATTTGCCGACATCCTGGGACTTTTCTGGGACTTCCGGCTTCATCAACCGGCACGAGCATGTGATCGGCGAATGCCGCCGCCCCCTCCTGAACAGGTGCAACGCCGGTTCAGGAGAGGGCGGGGCGGCGACGCGTATGGGACTTCGGTCTCCGGGACCGGGGGACGGGTCGGATCGCCCGGCTCCGCCCCCGGCTGGTCAGTTGACGGCCAGGACCGCCGTGTTGTTCGTGAGGTCCGGGTCGAAGTCGAAGGGGTACGCGCCGAACTCACCGTACGCGGGGTGGATGCTCACGGCACCGGTCGCGCCGGGCACCACGGTGTCGACGCGCACGGAGAACGCGAACGTGCGCTGCGTGTTCTCCAGGACCCAGTACCGCAGGTTGCAGTCGTAGCGCGGGGCGCCCGTCTGCGTCGGGTAGTAGCCGCCGTCGAGGGTGCGCGCGGAGCAGCCGGACGGCACGCCGGTGACCGTGGTGCCCTCGGGCACGATCAGCCGGACCTTGGCGACCGGGTCGCCGGAGCCGAGGTTGCCGAGCCAGCCCGGACCGTTGTTCTTGAACGTGAGCTCGGCCGTGGCCGTCTCGCCCGCCGCGCCGGAGATGGCATCACCGGTGACGGAGAAGTCCGCGGTGTTCTCCGCGCCGATCTGGACGATCGCGTAGTCGTTCCGCGGATCGATGTCCTGGGCGCCGTCGCCCGTCTCGACGCCGATGTCCAGCCGCTCGTTCAGCGCGTGCGGGGCGAGGCGTACCGCCAGCGGCTCGGGCAGCTCGAAGGAGTCGCCCGGCGCCAGCACCTGGTCGAACGTGCAGACCACGTTGCTCGACGGTGCGTAGTTGGTGCCGTCCGTCGTGGTGTAGGCGCAGGCGTCGTACCGGGTCGGATCCGTCAGACCGTACGAGGCGTTCAGCTTGACGGTGAACCCGTTCGCGCTCTCGTTGCCGTGGTTGGTGATCTTGAACGGGACGGGCCGCTCCTGGCCAGGCCGGCCGTCCTTGATGTCGGCGGGGGGCTCGACGGCGAGGTCGGGTCCGGCGCCGACGGTGAGCGTGGTGTCGAAGCTCTCGTGCGGCGCGGTGAGCGTGCCGTCGGGCCCGCCGGTGGCGGTCGCCTCGAAGGTGATCCTGCCCCGCGCGCCGGCTTCGGCGCCGTCGGCCGCGCGCACCGTCAGGAACACCTGGTCCTTGTAGTCGCTCCCGATCACGGGCACCACGGGGATGTCGCACACCGCGCTCGCGCCGCTCGGCGCGCAGTTGTCGGGCCAGGTCACCTCGGCGACCCCGGCGAGGTCGGAGACGTCGATGGTGAGCCTGCCGTCGGTCACCGTGAAGTTGTCGTTGTCGTGGTAGAGGCCGACGCCGAGGGTGCGGGACGGCGGCCGGCCGCCGTCGGTGCCCGTCGGCAGCGTTCGCTCGTACGGCTGGTGGATCCACAACTGGTCGGTCTGCGGCGAGTCGTCGTCATCGTCGGCGAACGCGGGTGCGGCGAGGCCGGCGGTCAGCAGACCGGCCGCCACCGCCACGGCGGCGCCGGATCTGAGACGTACCGGGCGTCCAGCGGAGAACAGTCTCATTGCTACCCCCCAAGGGTGTGGTGACGCACCGGCAGACCCGGCGCGCCGGGAGGATCATCACATGGCAGGGATCCCTCCGCGCCCTGGTTTTCCGCCCAGTTCGCCTCACGGCATCGGTGTCGCACTGCGCGCCACGCACGCGGACGCGGTGACGGTCCCCCGGGGGTTCGCGGCTACGCCCCGGGCTTCGGGCCCGGGCTGAGAGTGGTGAGGGCTGCGGCGATCTGGTCGAGGCGGGCGGGGTCGAGGGAGTAGAGGACGTAGTAGCCCTCGCGGCGAGTGGTGGTGAGTCCTGCCCGGGTGAGCTGGTGGAGGTGACGGGAGATCACGGACGGGGACAGGCCGAGGAGGGCGGCGAGTTCCTGGGTGCTGCGGCTCTGGGCGGCGAGGTGGGTGATGAGCTGGAGACGTGGGGCGGCGGCCAGGGCCCGCAGGGCGGTGAGGGTGTCTTCCTGGCTGGTGGGGCGGGCAGCCGAGGCGGGGGCGAGGGGCAGGGCCGGGTAGGTGACCCGCAGGGGCCATGGGGTGTCGCAGGTGACGCGGACGTGCGGCCAGACGTAGTGGCCGGCGGTGAACGTGACGGGGCGGTCGCGAGTGACGGCGATGTCGTGGTGGTGCGGGCGGTCGAGCCGGAGTGTCCGCAGGGCGGGGTCGATGCGGATCTGGGGGACCAGGGTACGGAGCATCGGGAACAGGCCCTGGTGGGCGATCCTGGATCCCGCCCGTGCGATCGACTCGTACAGGGAGGGCTCGACGCGCTCCCACTCGTCGGCGAAGGCGGCGCTCCAGTAGTCCTCCAGGACCGTGAGCGCGCTCTCCAGGACGGAGCAAGGGTCGTCGAGGACGCGGCTCAGCCGTGCCGCCCGGTCCGCGTCGGACCGCTGGAGCTCGGCGAGGACCGCGTCGCGGGCGGTGGTGTCTTCGACGATGCCGTATCCGGTGCGGTGGACGGTGTCGATGAGAGTCTGGGCGAGTTCGGCGGCCACCAGGTCGGGCGACAGGGCCCGTACGGCGGCGAGTTGGTCCTCGAAGTCGGCGTCGTGATCGCCCGCCCGGCTTTCGAAGAGGGCCGGGATGTAGTCGGCCACGACGAAGCCGTGTTCGCGCATCTTCCGGCGCAGGGCCGCGGGCAGCCGGCGGCACCGCCGTACCCACGGCACGTGCAGGGCGTGGTGTCCGGGGTCGGTCAGCACATGCCAGGAGTGGACGGCTTCGAGCAGCGGTGAGACGGAGAAGGCGATGTCCTCCTCGGCCGTCTCGGTGAAGCGCATCGTGATCACGATTGCAGGATTCCACAATCAGTTGATCGGACCTCGCGGTCTCGACCAGGCTCAAGGGCAGACCGCACCCGGATTCCCCGCACCCGGATTCCCGCAGGTCACCATTTCCTCGCCGAGCCGAAAGCCGCAGGTCCTCGATGAGTACGCCCGAAGCATCCTGGCGAGCCGTGCTGGACGCGGACGGCTGCGCGTACACCGTCCACGCGCACGCCGCCGCGCACAGCGTCGCCGAGCGCCAGGCGCTGCCCTTCCCCTGGACGCAGGCCATCAAGACGCTCGCCTTCACCACGCCGGACACCCCGCTCCTGCTCGTGGCGCTGCGGGCGCAGGACAGGGTGGACTTCGCTCGCCTCGCGTCCGCCACCGGCACCAGCCGCTCCCGGCTGCGCCCGGCGGACGCCGGTCCGCTCGCCGCGGAGGGCCTGGTACCGGGCGGCATCCCGCCGGTCAGCCACCGGCCCGGAGTGCCGTGCCTGATCGACACCGCGGTGGCCGAACCGGCTCGGCCCGTCTACTGCGGTGCCGGATCCGCCGACCGCACCCTCCAGATCGACTCCGCCGTCCTGGCACGCCTCCCTCGCGCCCGGATGACATCGGTGTCCCGGTAGCCCCTCCGGCCGGCCCCGGTCCGCTCGCCCCGGGCCCGCCCCACGTACAGCGAAGTACCGGCCCATCCGGGCAGGCCGGGAGCGGGCCGCGCGCCTCCGGGGAACGGACCGCGACCACCGCCGCCCGGCTGTCGCCGTTCGGGCGCCACCACATCAACTCGACGTGCTCGTCAGGTACTTCTTTCAACTCCCCGAGCCGCTGGGTCAGTCGAGTGCGGCGGCGATCGCCTCGGCCGGGGTCGCGGTCGGCCGTCCGATCAGGCGCCGCAGGTCGCCGGAGTCGGTGAACAGCTCGCCGCGGCCCATGGCGAGGTCGGCGTCGGCGAGGACGTGCGCCTGCTCGGCGGGGACGCCGGCGTCGGCCAGCACCCGGGCGAACCCGTCGGCCGTGAGATCGGTGTACTCGATCCGCTTCCCGGTCGCGGCCGAGATCCCCGCGGCCAGCTCGGCCAGGGTGAACGCACTCACGGAGTGGTCGGTGCGGCACATCGAGGACGTCCTCACCGCCCGCGAGGAGTACGACGACCGCGCCGGAAGACGTTAGTACCGCGACGGTCCAGATCCCAGCCCGTCCCGGGGCCGCGTACGGCGGTGTGCTCCACGCCCGGGATCTCCGCCGAGCACCCGGCGGTCCCGTGGAGCATCCGCCAGAGCGCCGTCTTCTCCTGGAGGCGCACCTCCCGGCGGGCGATCGGCCACGGATGTTCCTCCGCCCCCGAGGACCTCTCCGTCTCCGTCATGATGGCGGGCCGGTCAGGGGGCGGCGCTGCGGCGTGGTGGTTTGAAGGCGTACAGGTCGAGGATCTCCGGGCAGGGGGCGAGTCCGGGGCCGCCGGCCCGGACCCAGGCGACGATGTCCTCGGTCGCTTCCGGGTCGTTGACCAGCCCCAGCCAGACCGGACGTCCGCCGGCGGCCCGGCCGGCGGCGGAGGGCTGTACGACGATGACGTTGGCCTGGTCGCACACGTCCAGGCAGGCGGAGACGCGTACGGGGGTCTCCGCGCGCAGGCGGGCGGTCTGGGCCGCGTGATCGACGCCGGTCACCTTGGGAGTGCCGCAGCAGCAGTCCCGGCACACGACGACCCGGCACGGCGCCCGGCCGGGTATGTTCGCGCGCGCGTCCGCCGGGTTGTCCGACGCCCTTTCAGCCGGTCTCGCGGGCATGCCGCATCCTTCCTCTCCGGGGAGATCCGCCCCGGTGGTTCGTCACGGGGGCGATCGTGTGAGTCCCCCTCTGTTTTTCTCTGTCTTTCGGGGAGAAGCGCGTCCCGGCCCTGTCGCCGGTCATCATTCCATCCGGGAACAGAGCACGTCATCCGTGGCCCCGGCCTCGGTTCCGGTGCGCGCGCGGCAGGGTCTGTACATCGATGTAAATAGTTGACACCCGTCCATGTACATCGATGTACAAGCGGCTCTACTGTGGCGCTCGCAACCGCCGTACGCACCAGTGCGCTCAGGAAGGAGCTCCGTGTTCCGTCTCTGTCGACCACACTTCCTCACACTCCGCCGGCCCCCCTCGCCCGGCCCGCTGCCCGCGTCCGCTCCCCCGGCCCGCTCCGGCACCGCCGGCCGCCTTCACCGGCGGGCGGCCCGGGGCCTGTTGCTGGGGCTGGCCGGGGCGTTGAGCCTCACCCTGGCCGTCCCCGCCACCTCCGCCCCCGCGGCGGACACCACCGTGACGGATGCCGCCCCCCTGGCCACGGGTACCGCGCTGCGGAACGGGACGGGGCTCTATCCCCGGGCCATCCGGCTGGCGTACAACGGCGCCGCCAACGGGCGCGTGCTGGCGAGTGTGACCACCTTCGACGGCGACAACGGGGTGGGCGCCATTCACGAGAGCACGGACAACGGCTCGGTCTTCCGGGAGGTCGGCCGGATCGTCGATCCCGAATCGTCCGCCGGGCAGGGCCAGTGCTGCGGCACCCTGTTCGAACTGCCCCGTCAGGTGGGCGCGTTGCCGGCCGGCACCCTGCTGTGGGCGGCGTCCGCCGGGCAGGACGAGCCGGACCGGCGGATGGCGCTGCGCGTCTGGCGCAGCAACGATGTGGGCCGCACCTGGTCCTATCTGTCCTCCTGCGCCACCGCGAGCGGGACGGGCGGGCTGTGGGAACCGGAGTTCTCCGTGGCGTCCGACGGGGCGCTCGTCTGCCACTACGCCGACGAGACCGATCCGGCACACAGTCAGAAGCTGTCCGCCTCCCGCAGTTACGACGGTGTGCACTGGCAGGACCGCCGGGACACGGTGGCGAGCGGCTGGGCGCCCGACCGGCCGGGGATGCCGGTGGTGCGCAAGCTGCCGAACGGCTCGTACTTCATGAGCTACGAGATCTGCAACCCGGGCGGCCAGTACCAGTGTGTGGTGCACTACCGCACCTCGGCGAACGGCTGGGACTGGGGCGATCCGGCCTCGCTCGGGTTCCGCCCGGAGACGGTCGACGGCAAGTACTTCAGGGCCGCGCCCACCGTCGCCTGGGCGCCGGCGCCGGACGGCGGCCCCAACGGCCGGCTGCTGCTGATCGGGCAGATGCTGCTCAACCGGGACGGCACCCCGGCGGCGGAGAGCGGGCGCACGGTCCTCGCCAACACGGAGAACGGCACCGGCCCCTGGTACGAGATCGAGTCGCCGGTACGGGTCACGTCACCCAGTGCGAACTACTGCCAGAACTACAGTTCCCCACTGCTGCCCTCGGCCGACGGACGGCAGGTCCTCCAGATCGCCACCGACTGGGACGGCAGCGTCTGCAAGCCGTACTACGCCACGGGCGGGATCACCGGCAGCGGCGACGCGGCCGGTGTGGTCGACGGCGCCCTGTACCGGCTGGTGAACGCCAACAGCGGACACTGCCTCGACGTGGCCGGGGACTCCCGGGAGCCGGGCGGCAACGTACAGCAGTGGACGTGCAACGGCCTGACCCCGCAGGACTGGTACCTGCGGGCCCACGGCGCCAACACCTTCACCCTCACCGGCCGCGACAGCGGACACTGCCTGGACGTGCGGGACGGTTCGCAGACACCGGGCGCCAACGTCCGGCAGTGGTACTGCAACGCCCTGGCCGCGCAGGACTGGCGGCTGGAGAACGTCGGCCGCGGCTACTACCGGCTGGTCGCCCGGTCCAGCGGCCAGTGTCTGGACGTGGCCGAGGGCTCGCGGCAGCCGGGCGGCAACGTACAGCAGTGGACGTGCAACGGCCTCCAGCCCCAGCTCTGGCAGTTGCGACGGGTCTGACGGACCCCGCCGTACCGCGCCGACGCCTCCCCGGCACCCGCCGGGGAGGCGTCGGCGGGTGCCGGGGAGGCTTCCCCCTACGCGGGGTCCTGCTCCTGTCCCTGCTCGTGCCCCTGCTCCTGCCCCTCCCGCTCGATGGCGGCCGGACGCAGCTGCGCGGCGCGGATCCGTTCGATGTCCAGCTTGCTGCCGCGGTCGAACCGGTAGACGCCGTTGCGCTCCTGGAACACGTCGGTCAGCTGCGTGTAGCAGTAGCCGAACATGGCGGGGTCGTCGAGCAGGACGCCGGTGAGGCCCGCGAACCGTACGTGGAACTCCTCCTCGTCGCGCACCCGTTCGCCGTAACCCCAGGACTCCGTGCGGTCCTCGCCGGACAGTGCGGCGGCAGCGACGGCCGGGTCCCACCAGATGCCGCCGAACTCGCTGACGAAGTAGGGCTGGCCCCGGTACGGCAGGGAGTAGGCGGCGCCGTTCTCGTAGGCGTTGACGAACGGCTCGTCCTTGGCCAGGCCGGACATCAGCCGCTGGAAGGCGGCCGGGTCCTGCTCGTAGCTGTGGGAGTCGTAGATGTCGGTCTCGGTGACCCGGTGGGCGTAGCCGGACGCGTCGATGACCGGCCTGGTCGTGTCCATCGCCTTGGTGGCCAGGAACATCGCCCTGGTCACGGAGTCGAGTTGGGTGACGCGGTCGTGCAGCTTCTGGTACGTCTCGTTCAGCGGGCACCAGCCGATGATCGAGGGGTGCGAGTAGTCGCGTTCCAGCGCTTCGAGCCACTGGCCGGTGTAGGAGGCGTCCGGCCGCTGGTTGTCGCCCGACGAACCGCCGGTCTCGCAGCCCCAGTCGCCGAACTCCCCCCAGACCAGGTAGCCGAGGCGGTCCGCGTGGTAGAGGAAGCGCTCCTCGAAGACCTTCTGGTGCAGCCTTGCCCCGTTGAAGCCCGCCGCGAGGGCGATCTCGATGTCGTGGACCAGGGCCTCGTCGGTCGGCGCGGTCATCAGGCCGTCCGGGTACCAGCCCTGGTCGAGCACCAGCCGCTGGAAGAGGGGCCGCCCGTTGAGGGTGACGGCCTTGCCCCGGATTCCGACGGCCCGGAGACCGGCGTAACTGTCCGCGCTGTCGGTCACCTCGCCCGCCGCGTCGAGGAGTTCGATGCGCAGACCGTACAGATGCGGATCGCCGGGGCACCACTCGCGCCGCCGGTCCTCGGGCACCGGGAGGTACAGGCGCGGTGCGAGATCGAGATCGGCGCGGACCTCGGCGCTCCACACCTCGCCGTCGGCGTCCGTGAGAACGGCGCGGACCCGGTGGCCGGGGCGGTTGCCGGAGAGGGGCAGCTCCAGGTGGAACGCCGATCCCGCCAGGTCGGGCGTGATCCGGGGACGCCGCAGGTGCAGCTCGGGGACGGGCTCCAGCCACACGGTCTGCCAAATTCCGGTGACCCGGGTGTAG
Source organism: Streptomyces sp. NBC_01429 (assembly GCF_036231945.1). Taxonomy (NCBI): domain Bacteria; kingdom Bacillati; phylum Actinomycetota; class Actinomycetes; order Kitasatosporales; family Streptomycetaceae; genus Streptomyces; species Streptomyces sp. NBC_01429. The sequence continues at coordinate 1,647,027 of NZ_CP109599.1, forward strand.
TTGCAGTCGTGGTTGGCGTACTGGACGGCCTGTTTGCCCCTGGCCTGCGGGCCCGACCTCGGGTCGCGGGCGCGGACGGTGAGCGTGACCTCGTCGCCGGCGCCGGCGATGTCACCGAGATCGGCGGTGAACGGGGTGAACCCGCCGCGATGGCGGGCCACTTCGACGCCGTCGGCCCACACGGTGGTGTCGTAGTCGACGGCGCCGAAGTGCAGCAGCACACGGCGTCCGGCCCACGCGGCGGGCAGTGTGACCACCCGTCGGTACCACACGGCCTCCAGGAAGTCGGTGTCGCCGATGCCGGACAGCTCCGATTCCGGCGGGAAGGGGACGAGGATCGTGCCGGTCAGGGCGCGGTCAGGGAGACCCCGTTCCAGACCGCTGTCCCCTCGGTCGGTCTCGAACTGCCAGGCGCCGTTGAGGTTGAGCCAGTCGTCGCGGACGAACTGCGGTCGCGGGTACTCGGGACGCGGTACGGAGGGAGTGGGCACACGTACTCCAGTCGGTGTGAGGCGGGCGGTGCGGTCACCGGGCCCATAATGTACATCGATGTAAATGCGTCGTGGAGTGGTCCTCGACGCGGTCGGAGCGGGCGGGGGCGCGACGGTGGGAGCGGGTCCCCGAAGGCCCGTCCTTCCGGCCCGGGGGCCGGGAACGGACGGGGTCAGGAGCCGCCGAAGCCCGTGGTGGCCACCGATTTGACGATGCGCCGCTGGAAGAGGAGGAACATCACGATCAGCGGCAGCGACGCGAGCAGCGCGGCGGCCATGGACTGGGCGTACTGGATGCCGAAATTGTCCTTGACGGTGGCGAGACCCACCGGGAGTGTCATGAGGCCGGGATCGTTGGTGACGATGAACGGCCACATGAAGTTGTTCCAGGCACCGATGAACACGAAGATGGCGACGGCGGCCACGATGGGCCGGGACAGCGGCAGCACGACCGACAGGAAGACCCGCGCCTCGGACGCGCCGTCGATCCGGGCCGCGTCCTCCAGCTCGCGGGGCAGGGCCTCGAAGAACCGCTTGAGGATGAACACCATCATCGGCGCCACCACTTGGGGCAGGATGACCGCCGCGTACGTGTCCACCAGGTTGAACAGGAGCATCTGCTCGAAGAGGGGCACGATGAGCAGCTGCGGCGGCACCATGATGGCGGCGACGGTGACGGCCAGCAGCGCCTTGCGGCCCCGGAACGTACCGCGCGCGAACCCGTAGGCGGCGAGCGTGGACAGTGCCACGGTGATCAGTGTGACCAGCCCGGCCACGAGAAAGCTGTTGACGGCCCAGGTCAGTACGTTCCCCCGGTCCAGGATCTGCCGGTAGGACTCCAGGGTGAAGGCGCCCTTGAACGGGGACAGGCCGGGCTTCGCCACGTTCCGCTCGCTCTGGAGCGAGGTGACGACCGCCCAGACGAGCGGCAGCAGCCAGGCGGCCGCCAGCACGACCAGCGCGGTCCCGGCCAGTGCGCGGGGCAGTCGCCCCGGGCCGAGGAGCATCGGCGCGCCGCCGGGCGCGCGGGGTGCGCGGCGCCTCGGGCGCACGGGAGTTGTGGTAGCGGACACGGTCAGTCCTCCTGGCGGAAGAAGCGCAGCTGCGCGACGGATATGACGATCACCAGCGCGAAGAAGACGTAGGAGACGGCCGAGGCGTAGCCCAGCCGGTAGCCGCTGAACCCGACGTCGTAGACGTACTCCAGGATGGGACGGGTCGAGCCGTTCGGGCCGCCCTTGGTGAGGATGTAGATCTGGTCGAAGACCTTGAGCGAGGCCAGGACCTGGAGCATGGCCACCATCACCGTCGTCCTGCGCAGTTGGGGCAGGGTGATGGACCACAGCCGCCGCCAGGCGCCCGCGCCGTCGATCGCGGCGGCCTCGTCGAGGGCCTCCGGCAGGGACTGGAGGGCGGCCAGGTAGAGCAGGAAGTTGAAGCCGACCGTCCACCAGACGGTCAGGGCGGCGACGGACCACATGGCGACCGACTCGTCGGACAGCCAGCCGACGGGCTCCATGCCGAGCGCGCCGAGCAGTTGGTTGCCGAAGCCGACGTCCGGCTGGTAGAGCCACAGCCATATGGCGGTCACCACGGTGACGGGCAGCAGATAGGGCGCGAAGAACGCCAGGCGCCACACCCACTGGCCGGCCAGTCCGCTGTGCACCAGCAGCGCCATCGCCAGTGAGCCCAGCACCAGAGGGACGCACGAGATGAGGGTGAAGAAGACCGTGTTGCCCAGGCTGCGCCAGACGTCGGGGTCACCGAACGCCTCGGCGTAGTTGGCGAAGCCGACGAAGGACGTGTCGCGCAGGGCGAGCGAGCTGTCGGTGAGGCTCATCCACAGGCCGTGGAAGACGGGCCACACCAGGAAGAGGCCGAAGAGCACCAGGAAGGGCAGGACGAAGAGCAGGCCGTTGCTCCGGCCGGCGGCGCTCTTGTCGCGGAAGGGGAGCCGGTCCCGGAGGGGCGGCCTGTCCGGGAGGGAGGTGGACGGCGGCGACGCGCTGGTGGGCGCGCCGGCACCGGTGGGTGCGGTGGTTGTCACGTGAGTAGCTCCTTGTGCTCCGGTCAGGCCACCGGGTTGGGCTGCCGCAGCAGCGTGTCCGCCTCACGGACCATCTGCCGCACCGCCTTCTCGGCCGAGGTGTTGCCGAGCAGCGCCGACTGGAGCGGCTGGCACATGCGGTTCTGGAAGTTCGAGGCGGCTCCGGCGAACCAGTTCGGCGGATCGAGCACCGCCACCTTGCCCGCGTCGGCGTAGGACGACTGGGGGTCGAGCGCCGCGTACGCGGGACGGGCCAGGACGGGCTGGTACGCGGGGATGTGCCCGGCACTCGCCCAGGTCAGGCTCTGTTTGATCATCTGCGCGACGTACCGGTGCGCCTCGCGCCGGCGTGCCGGGTCGGGATCGGACTGATGCGGCAGGACGAAGCTGTGGGAGTCGGTGTAGACGGCGGGACGGTCGAAGACCTGCGGGAAGGGGGCGGCGCCCAGGCTGATGCCCGACTTCCGCAGGGCGGGCAGCTCCCACTCGCCGAGCATGGCCATACCGCCGCGGCCGCCCATGAACGCGGCCATCGCGCCGTTGTAGTCGAGGTTGTTGGGGTTGGTCCTGCCGTCGAAGAGCCGCTGCATGAACGACACGACCCGGACGGCGGCGTCGGTGTCGATCTCGGCGGGACCGCCCTCGGGCAGGGTGAAGGCGGCGCCGGTCTGGGCGTAGAGGGCGGCGAACTGCCGCCAGCTCTGGGCGGTGTCGGTGACATGGCCGAAGAGGATGCCCGAGCCGCCGGTGGCATCCGCGAGGGCCTTTCCGGCGCCCAGCAGGGCCTCGGGGGAACCCATCGGGGCGAGTTCGCCGGAGGGGTCGAGGAGTCCGGCCTTGTCCGCGGCGTCACGGTCGTAGAAGACGATGAAGGGGTGGACGTCCAGCGGGATCGCGTAGACGGTTCCCTCGTACTGCGTCCGCTTCCAGACCGCGGGGGTGAAGTCGGCCTCGCCGCAGCCGAATTCGGCGAGCACGTCCAGGTCGAAGGGGTCCAGCAGCCCGCCGGGGGCGTATCCGGCCAGCCGGGAGAGGTGGAGGACGGCCACATCGGACGCCCGGCCGCCGGCGGCCGACATGGCGAGCTTGGTGTAGTAGGACGGGCCCCAGTCCAGAATGGTGCGGTCGACGGTGAAGCCGTCGCGGGCGGTGGAGACGGCCTTGATCATGTCGTTCATCAGGATGCCGTCGCCGCCCTGGAAGAGGTCCCAGACGCGGAGGGCGGAGGCGTCCGACGACGACGCGGCGGGCGAGGCGCAGCCGGTCAGCGGACCGGAGGCGAGCAGCGCCGCGCCGGCCCCGGCCATGCCGTAGCGCAGCAGCCCGCGGCGGCTGACCCCCGCGGCCGGCGGGGGCGTGGACGCGGGCCGCGGCCCCGGAGCGGGTGGAGAAGAACTCATCACGGACCTTTCGACGGCCGGTCGACTCTGCCGGTTGACGGCGGCCACCGGCACGGACGACCGGTGGCGGCCCATCACCGAGAGTGATGGGCACCGCTCCGGCGACCGGCGCGGTGCCATGTTTTTACAACGATGTACATCGGCTGTAAAGAGGTGTGGCAAGGTCTGTTGTACGGCGGCACGGCCGGTCCGTCGCCGGGCCCGGCCCGCGTCCGCGCGGCCCCCCGGTCCGGGTACGGCATAGACTCGGCGGTGCACGGGAGCAGGGGGACACGGTGGTGGCACGACCCAGGATCAAGGACGTCGCACGGCATGCGGGCGTGTCGGAGAAGACCGTCTCGAACGTGATCAACGACTACGTCCATGTCTCCGACCGGACCCGGCGCGTGGTCCGTGAGGCCATCGACCATCTCGGCTACCGGGTGAACCTGGCCGGCCGCCATCTGCGCACCGGGCGCAGCGGGGTCATCGCCCTGGTCGTACCGGAGCTGGACGTCCCGTACTTCGCCGAGCTGGCCCGGCATGTGATCCGCGCGGCCGAGCAGTGCTCACTGACCGTGCTGGTCCACCAGTCCGGCGGGGAGCGCCTCCACGAGCTGGCGGCGCTGTCGGGGTTCGGCTCCGACTTCGTCGACGGTGTCATCCTCAGCCCGCTCGCCCTGACCTCCGACGATCTGCGCGAACACGCGGGGTCGCCGCCGACGGTCCTGCTGGGCGAGCTGCTGGAGGAGGGGGCGGACCACGTGGCGATCGACAACGAGCGCGCCGCGCGCGAGGCCACCGAGCATCTGATCGCCCGCGGGCACCGCGACATCCTGGTCATCGGGGGCCGGGACGAGCCGGGGCTGGGCACCGCGGAGGCGCGCACCCGCGGATACCGCGCGGCCCTGTCGGCGGCGGGCATCGCCTACGACGCGGCGGCACTGCTCCCCGTGGCGGCCTTCCGGATGCCCGACGGGGCCGCGGCGGCGGCCCGCGCGCTGACCGGCGGCGCCCGCCCCGACGCGCTGCTGTGCCTCAACGACCAGCTGGCCCTGGGGGCGTTGCGCGCGCTGCACGAGCACGGGGTGCGTGTGCCCGAGGACATCGCCGTGATGGGCTTCGACGATGTGGAGGGCGGCCGGTACAGCGTTCCGACGCTGAGCACCGTGGCGCCCGACAAGGGAGCGGTGGCCACGGCCGCCGTGCATCTGCTGCGGCACCGCATCGACGAGGTGAACCGGCCGCGCGACGGGGCGGACGCGACGGCGGCGGCGCCCCTGTCACCGCAGGACCGCGTCGTGGCGCACCGTCTGGTCCTGCGGGAGAGCACCGAGGGCGCGCGGCACTGATCGGTACGGGAGCGCGCGGGCCGGGTACGGCGGTGCGCGCCCCCGGCGTCACCGCACACGGCCGCGCCCGGGGAACGTGGTGTACGTTCCCCGGGCGCGGCCGACCCGGTGACAGCCGGTGCTGGTGCCGGTGGGCGATGTGGACTACTTGAGCAGGTACGCCTTGACGACGGTGACGTCGTAGGTGTTGCCGCTCTTGTCCGTGAGCTTCGCCTTGAGGGAGACCGACGTGGCCTTCTTCGGGTGGCTCAGGGACAGCGTCCGCTTGCCCTTCTTGGTGGTGACGGGCGCCTTGGACCACTTCTTGCCGCCGTCGTAGGAGACCTGCACGGCGAGCGACTTGAAGTTCTTCGCCGCCGGGCCCTGGACGGTCAGCGGGACCGTGAGCTTCTTGCCCGGCTTGGCGGTGCTCGCCTGGCTCAGCTTCGGGGCGAAGCGGACCGTCGAGACGGGCAGGTTCACGATCTTGTCAGCCGCGGGCTTCTTCGACGTGAACGTCCAGGCCGCGACGAGGCGGGTGGTGACACCGGCGACCGCGGTGGAGCGGGTCGCGTCCGTACTGACCTTGAACTTCGCGGACTTGGCGGGAAGGGCGTCGGTGTACAGGCAGAGCGGGCCCTTCTCGCTGACGACGTTCTTGCCGCCGACGGTGAGCACGGACTGCTGCTTGGACGCCTTCGAGAAGCCGAGGTGACCGGCGCCGTCGGCGAACCCGGCGATGCAGGCGACCATTTCGTTGCCGAGCCGCTGGACACCGCTCTCTCCGCCGACCTTCGGGCTGAACACGCCGACGTTGTACGTCTGCGTGTACGTCTTCTTCGCCGTGTAGGTCTTCAACGACGGCTGCGTCAGCGAGACTTCGCTGGACGTTCCCCGGCTGTCGAGCTGGTCGACGTCGAACGACCACGTGTAGCCCTTGGGCGTGGAGACGTAGGTCTTGGCCGTACCGGGCAGGGCGAACGGGTCGGTCAGCGTACCGATCCCGAACATCTTGGACGGCGCGACCCAGAACGGGCTGACAGCGGCCTTGCGGTTCTTGGCGGAGGAGCCGATCTTGAGGTTCACCAGGGCGAGTTCACTCTTGGCGGCCTTGTGGGTGAACCCGGTGTAGAACGAACCCGTGCGGTGGTAGAGCAGGTTGTAGCTGGTGCTGCCCTTCTGCCAGGTGCCACCGGCCTGCGCGCTGAAGAGCTTCGCCGGGACCGACGGGCCGACCTGGCCGACGCGGAACCCCTTGAAGGAGTCCAGCAGCCAGGTGCTGCTGTAACCGCCGTTCGACGAGTTGAGGTCGAAGTTCACGTACGAGTCGAGGAGCCTGGCGGATTCCGGCGCGGTGATGCTGACCGGCTTCGCCTTGCGGGCGTCGAGAGCGACCGTGGCGTTCTTGGTCACGTCCAGCTTCGGCTGGACCATCCAGGCGAAGTCCGGGTCGGCCTTCCCGTTGGGGGTCTGCACCTGTCCCTCGACGAGGTACGAGCCCTTCGGGACCCGGATCCTGGCGATACCGTCGCTCTTGGTGGCGGTCACGTCCTTCCAGGAGCCGGCGCTGTGACCGTAGAGCGTGGCGGCCGACCGGGAGGGCTTGCCCTTGGCGTCGATGAACTTCACCGTGAGGTCGTACGACTCGACCTCGCGGACGGCGCCGAAGGTCGTACGGACGCCCTGGCCGTCGGCGGCGGACCGGGCGACGACCGTGCCGCTGAAGGCGCCGTCCTGGCTGCCCACGCCGGTGTTCGCTGTGAGGTCGACGCTCACCGTACCGCCGGCGGGGACGGTGACCTGGTTCGCGCCGAGAGTGAAGAAGCCGGCCGGGGCCGCCTTGCCCTTGGGGCCGGTGGTCTCCAGCGACAGATCGAGGGTGACGTCCCGCGTACCGCTGTTGCTGTACGTGATCTTCTCGGTGACCGGCTTGTCGTCGGTGTGCGGCCACTGCTGGGTGCCGAAGTTCACCGAGGTCTGCTCGCTGACGACGGTCTGGGTGATCGCCTTCGTCAGGTCGACGCGACCGGTGCCCTGCTGGTAAGGGGTCAGCCCCGAGCCGGACTTGGCCGAGGAGGTCAGCGCCTGCTTGATCCGCGCACCGGTCCAGTCCGGGTGCTCCTGGGCGAGGATCGCGGCGGCGCCCGCGACGTGCGGGGTCGCCATCGACGTACCGGACATCGCCACGTAGCCGTCGGCGGCCGGGTCACCGATGACGCCCTTGGCGGCCTTCGCGGCGACGATGTCCACGCCGGGCGCGGTGATGTCGGGCTTCAGCGAGCCGTCGGCCGTCGGGCCCACGCTGGAGAAGTCGGCGATCCGGTCCGAGCTGTCGACCGCGCCCACGGTGAGGGCCGAGGCGGCGCTGCCGGGGGAACCGATGGTCCCCGCGTCCGGCCCCTCGTTGCCCGCGGCGATGACGAAGAGGATGTTCTTCTCGGCGGAGAGCTTGTCGACCGCCGCCTCCAGCGGATCGGTCTCCGCGGTGTCCTGGCCGCCGAGGCTCAGGTTGGCGATCCGCGCGCCCTGGTCGGCGGCCCACTGCATGCCCGCGATGATGCCGGAGTCGTCGCCCCAGCCGTTGTCGTCGAGGACCTTGCCGTCGAGGACCTTCGCGCCGGGCGCGACTCCCTTGTACTTCCCGCCCGACTTCGCGCCGGAACCGGCCGCGATCGACGCGACGTGCGTGCCGTGACCGACATGGTCGACGGTGTTGCCCGAGCCGGAGAAGTCCTTCTGCGCGATCTCGACGCCCTTGAGATCCGGATGCGTCTGATCGACCCCGGTGTCCAGCACGGCGATCTTCACGCCCGTACCGTCGTACCCGGCCTGCCAGGCGGTCGGCGCGCCGATCTGCGGCACGCTCTTGTCGAGCGCGGCCCGGCGCTTGCCGTCCAGCCACACCCTGGCGATACCGGGGGCGGCCTCGCGGCTCTCGCTCCGCGGGTCGCCGGGCGCGGTGAGCGCCTCCCAGACGTCCGCCGCGTCCTCCTTGGGCGCCGTGAGCGCCTCACCCCGGACGGCGGGCAGCACGCGGCGCACCGAGACATCCGCGCCGGCGATGGCAGTCTTCGCCCGCGCCTTGCGGTCCGTGTCCTTCTCGTACGACACGATCAGCGGGAGCGTCGCCCGGTGCGCGTCGTCGTACTCGGCCTTGAGCAGGCCCGTCACATTGAACAGCCGCCGGTCCAGCTTCCCCTGGGCGACCAGCTCCGCGGCGTCGGCCGGCAGGACGTACACCTGGCCCGCGACGCGGTTCACCTTCATCCGGACGCCTTCGCGGCCCTTGGCGGGCTGTACCCGCGTCACCCGGCCCGTGGCGTCGACCCGTACCTGATCGCCGGTGATCAGCGTGACCACGGACGTGGCGCTCTCCGCCTGACGCGTCTTCGCCGCGAACGCCCGGAAGGATCCGGTCCCGTCCGCGGCGGCGGCGGATGTGGCGCCCGAGGCGGCCCCGGACGTGAGCCCGGCTATGAGCAGCGCGGCGACCATGGCCGCACCGGCTCTTCTTCTGTCAGTGAGCAAATCTCCCCCAACCCTTGAAGCACCAAATCGAACAAACCCCCGAAGCAAGTGCATGGCGAGTATGCACGACACCCGGTACAGACCGGGGCACACCCCCACCCGGATCGACCGCATGGACAACCCGCCTCACATCCGGCGCAGTTGGCGTCCAAACCGATCACCGAGGACCACTTCGGACGGCAAGACGGCGTTGGGCCCCCACCGGTTCACTCGTACGGCGAGCGAATTTGCGCACCGTGTGACTTGGGCCCACAACTGGGCCCGTGGACCCTCCTGATGCATCCGCCACGTACCTAGGCTGCGGCAGCTGAAGGCAGTTGCGACGACGGGACGAGGAGTGCATATGAGGGCAGCCAGAAGCCTCCCGGCTCGGTGGCAGGCCGGCGGTACGCGTATCTCCCGGGACCGAGGTGTGGCGGGTACGGAGTACGCGGCGATGATCCTGGTCGTCGCCATGATCATCGCCGCGCTCGTGGGACTCTCCGTCCCGCAGGACGAGGCCACCGGACTCAAGGCCGCCGTCTGCCGGGTCATCCATCCCCTGGACGGCGCCGACGCCTGCGCCGACGGTGACTACCGGGATCCGGACGAGCCGTACGACCCCGACAACCCCAGGGACGTGCCGGACGTACCCGAGAACGATCCCTTCGAGCCGGCCAAGTGCCTGCTGTCCGAGGACCAGACGAAGACCACCGTCGTCGTCCAGATCCTCTTCATCAAGATCAGTGGGTCCGAGACGGTCAAGATCCAGCAGTGGTCGGACGGCACCGTCACCATGGAGCGCATGTCCGAAGTCGGTGGCGGTGTCACCGCCAGCATCTCGGCGGGTATCCCCGGGCTCAAGGACTGGGGCGGCAGCGCCTCCCTCAGCGGCAGCTACATGAAGGGCAGCGGCAGCGGCGGGCAGTGGGTCTTCGACAAGAACAAGAGCGACGACCCGCAGGCCGACCTGGAGGCCAACCTGGCGGACGCCAAGAAGTTCGCCGACTTCCTCAAGGACGTCCAGGACTGCAACAACCGGCCGGGGCGGTCCGAACTCCAGATGATCTGCGGCTACCACGCCAACAAGAAGAAGGGTGACCTGGACCCCGACCGGGCCCCGGACGTCGACATCACCAAGACCACCACCGAGCTGTCCGGCGGGCTGAGCCTCGGCAAGTCCTTCACCAAGGGCAAGGGCGACGACAAGAAGGACCTCGGCTCCATCTCCACCGACCTCCTCTCCGCCTCGATGACCGAGGACGTCGTCGTCATGCGGACCAAGACCGGCTCGGACGCGGGCAAGGTCACCTTCGTCTACACCTTCTCCGTCGGCGGCCAGGGCGGCGAGGGAGTCCAGGGCAAGGGCAGCAAGATGCAGCAGGTCGCCGTCACCTACGACGCCGCCGCCTTCGACGAGGAGGAGAAGAACGGCGACCCCCACCACCCCCAGAAGATGACCATCACCACCAGCGAGGAGGTGGGTGACGGCGGCGGCATCAAGGTGGGCGCGGGAGCCAACGCAGGCCCGGTCACCATCGACGTCGGCGGTGGCGGTGGCACCATCCACTCGACCATCCACACCGAGACCGCCGAACTGCCCCTCGACAACGACGGCGACAGCACCCTGGTCGAGGACTGGCTGCGCGGCCGCGGCGACTTCCCCGCCAGCGACGCCCTGCCCAACCCCTCCGACGCGACCAAGCCGCTCACCGACGACGCGGGCCCCCTCGAAACACTCCTCCACGACAAGGCCAAGCTCTCCCGGCTCGACTACGAGGCCAACACCGACTGGTGGAACGCCTCGCTCGGCATCGGCTTCGGCATCTCGGCGGGTCAGGTCACCATGGGCTTCAAGCTCTTCGGCATCGACATCACCCACGAGGAGAAGAACCAGACCATCACCGGCGACCCGACCTACGCCACCGGGCCGCAGAAGGGCGGCGGACGCCCCTGGGTCGAGTGGAAGAACTGCACCCGGACCAAGCCCATTCCGACCTGATCCCACGGATCCCACTGATCCCAGCTCACGTTCCGAGGCGCCGGCGGCTTCCACACCGCCGGCGCCTCGCGCCGTTCCGTCGCCTGCGGACCACCCGGCACCGGCCCAACACCCGTCACCTGGGCGAACATCCGTCCCAGTGGGCCCACATCTGGGCCTCAGGGCCCTGCCGATGGGCCCGGGCCCATATCTAGGCTGCTGTCGCTCGGGGGAGTCGGCGGCTTTGGCAACGAGGAGTTCGAATGAGACGGGCCAAGGTTTTCCGCACCTGGCACGCACCTGGCGGCAGCGGTACGCGTACCGCTCGGGACCGGGGCGTGGCGGGTACGGAGTACGTGGCGATGATCCTGGTCGTCGCCATGATCATCGCCGCGATCGTGGGACTCTCCGTCCCGCAGGACGAGGCCACCGGACTCAAGGCCGCCGTCTGCCGCGTACTGCACCCGACGAGCGCCTCCGAGGCGTGCTCCACCGGCGACTTCGACGACCCCGACAACCCCGAGGGCGACCCGGACGACCCCGACGGTCCGGTCGAACCGCCCGAGAACGACCCGTTCCAGCCGGCCAAGTGCCTGCTGGCCGAGGACCAGACCAAGGACACCTACACGGTCCAGATCATCTTCATCAAGATCAGCGGATCCGAGCAGGTGAAGGTGAGTCAGTGGTCGGACGGCACCGTCACCCTGGAGCGTGTCGTCGACAGCAGTGTCGGTGTCACCGCCAGCATCTCGGCGGGCATCCCGGGGCTGAAGGAGTGGGGCGGCAGCGCCTCCCTCAGCGGCAGCTACTCCAAGGGCAGCGGCAGCGGCGGCCAGTGGCTGTTCTCCGGCAACAAGAGCGACGACCCGCAGGCCGACCTGGAGGCCAACCTCAAGGACGCCAAGCAGTTCGCCGAGTACCTCAAGGCCTCCTCGAAGTGCAAGAGCGCGCCCCCGCGCGCCTGGGGCACGGAGCTGGGGATGATCTGTGACAACTCCGCCAACAAGAAGCGGCCCGACCTCGACCCCGAGAAGGCTCCGGACGTCGACATCACCAAGTCGACCACCGAGCTGTCCGGCGGGCTGAGCCTCGGCAAGTCCTTCACCAAGGGCAAGGGCGACGACAAGAAGGACCTCGGCTCCATCTCCACCGACCTCCTCTCCGCGTCGATGACCGAGGACGTCGTCGTCATGCGGACCAAGACGGGGCCGGACGCCGGGAAGATCACCTTCGTCTACACCTTCACCGTCGGCGGCCAGGGCGGCGAGGGAGTCCAGGGCAAGGGCAGCAAGATGCAGCAGGTCGCCGTCACCTACGACGCCGCCGCCTACGACGCGGAGGACAAGAACGGCGATCCCCACCACCCCGAGAAGCTGGTCATCACCACCAGCCAGGAAGCCGGGGAGGGCACGGGCATCAAGGTCGGCGCCGGAGTCAACGCCGGTCCCCTCCCGGTGACCATCGACGTCGGTGGCGGCGCCGGCAACATCCAGTCGACGATCCACACCGAGTCGGCGGAGCTGCCGCTCGACAACGACGGCGACAGCACCCTGGTCGAGGACTGGCTGCGCGGCCGCGGCGACTTCCCCGCCAGCGACGCCCTGCCGAGCCCCTCCGACGCCGCCGAACCCCTCGGCAACGACGCGGGCCCCCTCGAAACACTCCTCCACGACAAGGCCAAACTCTCGCGCCTGGACTACACCGCCAACACGGACTGGTGGAACGCCTCGCTCGGCATCGGCTTCGGCGTCTCGGCCGGGCAGGTCACGATGGGCTTCAAGCTCTTCGGCCTGGACGTCACCCACGAGGAGAAGAACCAGCGGATCACCGGCGACCCGACCTACGCCACCGGGCCGAACAAGGGTGGCTCCCGTCCCTGGGTCGAGTGGAAGAACTGCACCCAGACCACCCCCGTATAGAGCGTCTCGCGGAAGCGACGCACCCCCGATCGGGCTCCGGCCCGCGGCTGCTCCCCCTCGTGGGCACGGCGCCGCGGGCCGGAGCCACGTGCGGCCGGGGACAGCCGGGTACGGCCGTGCGCGCGGCCCGCGCGGGCACGCGTTCAGGGCAGTACGGCGATCCCGTCCAGCTCCACCAGGGCCTGTTCGTCCCAGAGGCGTACGACCCCGATCACGGCCATGGCCGGGTACTCGCGGCCCGCCGACTCCCGCCAGATCCGGCCGAGTTCGGCCGCGTGGGCCCGGTAGTCAGCGACGTCGGTGGTGTAGACGGTGACCCGGGCGAGATCGCCCGGCGCGCCGCCCGCCGCCGCGAGCGCGGTGAGCAGATTGCCGAGCGCGGCGGCGAACTGGGCGGGGAGTGTGCCGCCGACGATGCCGCCCGCGCCGTCGAGTGCGGTCTGTCCCGCCAGCAGGACCAGCCGGCCGCCGGTGGCGGTGACGGCGTGCGAGAAGCCGGTGGCCGGTGAGAGAGCGGCGGGGTTGATCCGTTCCAGGCCCATCACCGCTCCTCCTGAGGGGAGTTGTCCGCCGACCGGTACAACTCCTTGGCGATGATGGTGCGCTGGACCTCGCTGGCGCCCTCGTAGATGCGCGGCGCCCTGACCTCCCGGTAGAGGTGTTCCAGCGGATGGCCGCGCTGGAGGGCGCGGGCGCCGTGCAGCTGGACGGCGGTGTCGACGGCGAACTGGGCGGTCTCGGTGGCGTACAGCTTGGCCATCGCCGAGCGCGCGGGCACATCGGGCGCGCCGGTGTCGTAGGCGCAGGCCGCCGCGTACACCAGCAGCCGGGCCGCCTCGATCCGGGTCGCCACCTCCGCGACCTGGTGGGAGACCGCCTGGAGGCCGCTCAGCGGGCCGCCGAACGCGGTACGGGTCGCGGTGTGGCGGACCGCCGCGTCCAGCGCGGTCTGCGCCATGCCGACGGCGAAGGCGCCGACGCTGGGGCGGAAGAGGTTCAGGGTGTCCATGGCGACCCGGAAGCCGTGGTCCACCTCGCCGAGCACATCGGCGCGGGTGACCGGTACGGCGTCGAAGGCGAGGGCGCCGACGGGGTGCGGGGCGAGCATCTCGATCGCGGAGCCGGTCAGCCCCGGCCGTCCCGAGGGCACCAGGAAGGCGGTCACACCGCGGGCGCCGGCGCCGCCGCCCGTCCGGGCGAAGACGGTGTAGAAGTCGGCCTCGGGCGCGTTGGAGATCCAGCGCTTCTCGCCGGTCAGCAGCCAGCCTCCCGCGTCGCCGCGGCCGTCCGGGACGGCCCGCAGGGAGAGCGCGGCCGCGTCCGATCCCGCGCCCGGCTCGCTCAGCGCGAAGGCGGCCACGGCGCGGCCCGCGCCGACCTCGGGCAGCCAGCGGGCGCGCTGCGCCTCCGTACCGGCCAGCACGAGCGGGTACGTACCGAGCCCCTGGAGCGCGAGCGCGGTCTCGGCCTCCGTGCAGCCCTGGGCGAGGGACTCCCTGAGCAGACACAGATCCAACGCTCCGCAGGTGAACAGCCTTTCCAGCAGGCCGAGTTCACCGAGGACGGCGAGCAGCTCCCGGTTCACCCGGCCCGGTTCGCCCTGCTCGGCGAGCGGACGCAGCCGCCGCGCGGCCAGGGCGCGCAGTTCGGCGCACCACGCGGTCTGTTCCGGATCGAGCGAGAATACGGGCATCCGGCCCCCACTTCCCGTGCGTCTATCGCGAACCGTTGACTGTCGTCATCTTCACGATACGCTCGATGCGCGACCCCACCACAGGTACTGCCGTGACCGGCAAGACAGCAGGGGGCGATCCATGGAGCTGACACCGTCCGCCCACACCGACACCTTCACGCGCGACCATCTGCCGCCGGCGGAGCAGTGGCCCCGGCTCCTCCCCCTCCCGCCCGCGATCCCGCCCGTATCCCCGCCTGAATCCGCGCCCGGGTCCCCGGCGACCGGGACCGCGTCCGGGGCCGCCGCCGACCGGCTCAACTGCGCCGTCGAGCTGCTGGACCGCACCGTCGAACGGTTCGGCCCGGACCGCCCCGCCTTCCGTACGACGGCCCCGGGCGACATCTGGTCGTACGGGGAGCTGCGCGACCGGGTCGACCGGATCGCCCACGTGCTCACCACCGATCTGGGCGTGGTACCGGGCAACCGGGTGCTGCTGCGGGGTCCCACCACCCCGTGGCTCGCCGCCTGCTGGCTCGCGGTGCTCAAGGCGGGCGCGGTGGCCGTGACCGTGCTGGCGCAGCACCGCGCGGGCGAGCTGGCCGTCATGTGCGAGATCGCGCGGGTCGGCCACGCGCTGTGCGACGCCCGGTCGGTGGACGAGCTGGTCGCGGCCCGGGTGCCGGGGCTGCGGATCACCACGTACGGGGACGGCGCCGCGCCGGACGATCTGCTGCGGCTGATGGGCCCCGAGCCGGGCCGGTACGAGGCGGTGGCGACGGCGGCCGACGATGTGGCGCTGATCGCCTTCACCTCGGGGACGACCGGCCGGCCCAAGGGGTGCATGCACTTCCACCGGGACGTGCTGGCGGTGGCCGACACGTTCGCCCGCCACGTGCTGCGGACGGGGCCGGGCGATCTCTTCGCGGGCAGCTCGCCGCTGGGCTTCACCTTCGGTCTCGGCGGGCTGGTGATCTTCCCGTTGCGGGCGGGCGCCTGCGCGCTGCTGCTCGAACAGGCCGGTCCCCGGCAGTTGCTGGCGGCGGTCCAGGAGCACCGGGTGTCGGTGCTGTTCACCGCGCCGACCGCGTACCGGCTGATGCTCGACGAGCTGGCGGCGCGCCCCAGCGACCTCTCCTCGCTGCGGCGGTGCGTCTCCGCGGGCGAGAACCTGCCCGCCGCGACCTGGCGGGCGTGGCGGGAGCGGACCGGGCTGCGGATCATCAACGGCATCGGGGCGACCGAGCTGCTGCACATCTTCATCTCGGCGGCGGGCGACGCGATCAGGCCGGGGACGACGGGGGTGCCGGTGCCGGGATGGCAGGCCCGGGTCGTGGACGCCGCGGGTGCGCCCGTACCGGACGGGGAGCCGGGGCTGCTGGCCGTCCGGGGACCGGTGGGCTGCCGGTATCTGGCGGATCCACGCCAGCGGGAGTACGTACGGGACGGCTGGAACCTGACCGGTGACACGTATGTGCGCGAGCCCGATGGCTACTTCCGCTTCGTGGCGCGCGCGGACGACATGATCATCTCGGCCGGGTACAACGTCCCTGGCCCGCAGGTGGAGGAGGCGCTGCTGGCGCATCCGGACGTGGTGGAGGCGGCGGTCGTCGGCCGCCCGGACGAGGTGCGCGGCCGGATCGTCGCCGCGTACGTGGTGCTGCGCGGCGGTGTGGAGCCGGGCGAGGAGACCGCGGCGGCGCTGCGGGAGTTCGTGCGGTCGCGGCTCGTGCCGTACAAGTGCCCGCGCTCGATCGTCTTCCTGGACGCGCTCCCCCGGACGCCGACCGGCAAGCTCCAGCGCTTCCGGCTGCGGGAGGCGGAACCGGAGCAGGGTGGTGGCACGCCCTAGAGTGATCACGTGGCCGAGCAGCACTCCCCCCGATCCCTGATCGTCACCCTGTACGGCGCGTACGGGCGCGCCCCGGACGGCGCGCCGCTCGCGGTGGCCGAGCTGATCCGGCTGCTGGGCGCCCTCGGGGTGGACGCGCCTTCCGTGCGCTCGTCGGTCTCCCGGCTCAAGCGGCGCGGGCTGCTGGTCGCTGAGCGTACGGAGCGCGGCGCGGCCGGATACGCGCTGTCGGCGCAGGCGCGGCAGCTGCTCGACGACGGGGACCGGCGGATCTACACGCCCGCCCCGCCCCGGCTCGCTGACGGCTGGGTGCTGGCCGTCTTCACCGTCCCCGAGGCGGAGCGCCACAAGCGCCATCTGCTGCGCTCCCGGCTGGCCCGTCTCGGTTTCGGTACGGCGGCGCCCGGGGTGTGGATCGCGCCGGCGCGGCTGCGCGAGGAGACGGGCCATATGCTGCGCAGGCTCGAACTCGACCCGTACGTGGAGCTGTTCGGCGGCGAGTATCTGGGCTTCGGGGCGACGGCGGACGCGGTGGCCCGCTGGTGGGACCTGGCCGCGATCGCCGGGCGGTACGAGGAGTTCCTCGCCGTGCACGAGCCGGTGCTGCGCGGCTGGGAGGGCGGCCGGGACGGCTCGCCGCGGGACGCGTACCGCGACTATCTGCTCGCGCTGGACTCCTGGCGGCTGCTGCCGTACGCGGATCCCGGTCTGCCCGCCGAACTGCTGCCGTCCGACTGGCCGGGCGAGCGGTCCGCCGGGGTCTTCGCCCGGCTGCACGCCCGACTGCGCGATCCGGCACGGGAGTTCGTCCTCGGGATCCTCACCGAAGAGTGAGGCGCGGCTTCGGGGCGTCGGTGCGGCCCGCCGGTGGCGGGCGGCTGCCCGCGCGGTACGGCAGCGGCCAGGGCGCCGCGGGACCTTCGTACCCCTGGGCCGCGGCGGCGTGCAACGTCCAGTTCGGGTCGTGCAGATGAGGTCTGCCGAGGGCGCACAGATCGGTACGGCCCGCCAGGAGGAGGGAGTTGACGTCGTCCCAGGAGGAGATGGCGCCGACGGCGATGACCGGTACGGACAGGGTGTTACGGATCAGGTCGGCGAACGGCGTCTGGTACGAGCGGCCGAACTCGGGCCGTTCGTCCGCGACGACCTGTCCGGTCGAGACGTCGATCGCGTCGGCGCCGTGCGCGGTGAAGGCGCGGGCGATCTCGACGGCCTCCTCCGGGGTGGTCCCGCCGGGCGCCCAGTCGGTGGCGGAGATACGGACCGTCATGGGCCGCTCCGCCGGCCAGTCGGCCCGTACGGCGTCGAAGACTTCGAGCGGGAAGCGCAGCCGTCGCTCCAGTGAGCCGCCGTAGGCGTCGGTGCGCCGGTTGGTGAGCGGCGAGAGGAAGCCGGAGAGCAAGTAGCCGTGTGCGCAGTGCAGTTCGAGCAGATCGAAGCCGCTGCGCTGGGCCCGTCGCGCCGAGGAGGCGAACTGCTCCCGTACGGTGTCGAGTTGGCGCCGGTCCAGCTGATGCGGGATCTGACCGGCCCCGGGCCGGTACGGCAGCGGGGAGGCCGCGTACAGGGGCCAGTTGGCGGCCGGCAGCGGCTCGTCCATGCCGTCCCACATGAGCCGCGTGGAGCCCTTGGCGCCCGAGTGTCCGAGCTGGACGCCGATGGCCGTGCCCGGTGCGCGGCGATGGACGAAGTCGGTGACGCGGCGCCAGCCCTCGCTCTGCTCGCGGGTGTAGAGACCGGTGCAGCCGGGGGTGATCCGGCCCACGGGGCTCACACACACCATCTCGGTCATGACCAGACCCGCGCCGCCCAGGGCGCGGGCGCCGAGATGGACGAGGTGGAAGTCGCCGGGGACGCCGTCCACCGCGCTGTACATGTCCATGGGCGAGACGACGACCCGGTTGCGCAGGGTCAGCCCGCGCAG
Source organism: Streptomyces sp. NBC_01429 (assembly GCF_036231945.1). Lineage (NCBI taxonomy): Bacteria > Bacillati > Actinomycetota > Actinomycetes > Kitasatosporales > Streptomycetaceae > Streptomyces > Streptomyces sp. NBC_01429. The sequence goes on from NZ_CP109599.1 coordinate 1,665,130, forward strand.
CCGCAACGGGGTGAACATCGGCGGTGTGCCGGGCGGGCAGCCGAAGTCCTCCTCGACGGCCCGGGTGAAGCCGGGATCGCGCAGCCGCAGATTGCCGTGGGTGACGCGGCGGCTGCGGGTGAGCAGCCCGAAGGCGAACCGGTGCGGCGGCTGGCCGGTGTAGCGGGCCAGCTCCTCGAACCAGCGCAGGCTGGCGGCGGCCGCGCGCTGGGTGGACTCGACGACGGGGCGGCGCTCGCTCTCGTACGCGGCCAGCGCGGCCGGCAGATCCGTCGGCCGCTCCTGGATACAGGCGGCGAGTGCGAGGGCGTCCTCGACGGCGAGCTTGGTGCCGGAGCCGATGGAGAAGTGGGCGGTGTGGGCGGCGTCGCCGATGAGCACCGTACTGCCGTGGCTCCAGCGGTCGTTGACGACCGTGCGGAACGCGGTCCAGGACGAGGCGGGCGAGCGCGACGAGGCGCGGGAGCGCAGCGGCCGGCCGCCGAGGGCGCCGGCGAAGATCTCGGCGCAGCGGTCCACCGACGCCCGGGTGTCCGGGGCGTCGAAGCCGGCCGCCCGCCACACCTCCTCGCGCATCTCCACGATGACGGTGCTCGCGTCCGGGGAGTACGGGTAGCCGTGGAGCTGCATCACGCCGTGCTCGGTCTCGGCGGTCTCGAAGCGGAACGCGTCGAGGGCGAAGTCGGCGGCGAGCCAGATGTAGCGGCAGCGGTGGGTGGTGACGGACGGGCCGAAGGCGTCGGCGTGGGCGGCGCGGGTGAGGCTGTGCACACCGTCGGCGGCGATCACCAGGTCGTGGGCCGCGGCCAGTTCGGCGGCGGGCGGTGCCTCCGTACGGAGGCGGAGCCGTACGCCGAGGGACGCGCAGCGCTCGGCCAGGATCTCCAGCAGTCGGCGCCGGGCGAGCGCGGCGAAGCCGTGGCCGCCGGAGGTGAGGGTACGGCCTCGGTGGACGATGTCGATGTCGTCCCAGCGCACGCAGGCCGCGCGCAGCGCCCGGTGGACGGCGGGGTCGGTGTCCTCGATGGAGCCGAGGGTCTCGTCGGAGAGGACGACACCGAAACCGAAGGTGTCGTCGGGGGCGCCGCGCTCCCAGACGGTGATCTCCCGGGCGGGGTCGAGCCGTTTGAGCAGGGCCGCCGCGTACAGGCCGCCGGGGCCGCCGCCGATGACGGCGACGCGCGGCGCGCCGCCGGTGCTGGTGCCGGGGCCCGTACCCGCGGTGGTCATCGGCCCTGCCACCGAGGGGCCCGCTTCGCGGTGAAGGCCGCGTGGAACTCCGCGTAGTCCTCGCCGTTCATCAGCAACGCCTGGGTGGCGGCGTCGAGTTCGACCGCCGCCGCGAGCGGCATGTCCAGCTCGGCGGTGAGCAGGGCCTTGGTCCGCGCGTACGCCAGGGCGGGACCCGAGGCGAGCCGCCCGGCCAGTTCGGCGGCCCGTTCGGCGGCCCGGCCCTCCTCGGTCAGCTCGCTGATCAGACCGATCCGCTCGGCCTCCGGGGCACGTACCGGCTCGCCGAGCATCAGCAGCCGGGTCGCGTGCCCGAGCCCGACGACCCGGGGCAGCAGATAGGCGGCGCCCATGTCACCGCCGGAGAGGCCGACCCGGGTGAAGAGGAAGGCGAAGCGGGCGGACGGGTCGGCGATCCGGAAGTCGGCGGCGAGCGCGAGGACGGCGCCGGCGCCCGCCGCGACTCCGTGCACGGCGGCGATCACCGGGAAGGGGCACTCGCGGACCGCCCGTACGACCTGGCCGGTCATCCGGTTGAAGTCGAGGAGCTGGGCGGTGTCCATGGCGAGGGTCGCGCCGATGATCTCGTCCACGTCGCCGCCCGAGCAGAAGCCGCGCCCCTCCCCGGCCAGTACCAGGGCGCGTACCGACCGCTCCCTGGACAGCTCGGCCAGCAGATCGCGCAGATCGGCGTAGGCGCCGAAGGTGAGCGCGTTGAGCTTCTCGGGGCGGGCGAGCGTCACGGTCGCGACGCCGTCGTCCTGCCGTACCAGCCGCAGATGCCGCCACTCGCGGGTGCGGGGCGCGGAACCTCCGAACGGGCTCATGGAAGGCGGCCTCCTTCAGCGCGTGCGTGCCGCGGATGCTGTTGCCGTGTGCCGTAGATCGGTGTGCGGGGTGCCGGTGGCCTGTGCGCGGTGCCGTTTGCCTTCCGAAGGTATCACCCATGTGTGACTATCGTCACGGGTGCGCGATAGCCGGCCGCCCGAAGGGCCGAAAGTCCCACGCGACGGGGCCGAAGGTCCCGTCCCCGGCCGGGCCGCCGCCTCTTGCCACTCCCTTTACGCTCCGTAAAGTTGAACGTAATAGGACTTACCCACTCCTGATACTTGCGCCCGATCGGACCACCCGCTCATGACCGAAGCCGCAGGCTCCTCCCCCTGGCGAGTCACGCTTCCGCACAGCACCGAAGCCGTGCCGCTCGCGCGCGCCCTGGTCCGTTCGGCGCTCGCGCACCTGGAGGAGAGCACCCACAGCGAGACGGCGGAACTGCTCACCGCGGAACTCGTCGCCAACGCCATCCAGCACACCGACGGGGACCACCCCATCGAGCTGGTCGTGGAGCTGCTCCCGACCGGCTGCCAGGTCGAGGTGCACGACCGTGACCCGGCCCCGCCGGGCAATCTCTCGCACCCCGGCGACATGCCGGACCCCTGGCAGGAGGACGGCCGCGGCCTGCTGCTGATCAGCACGCTCAGCTCGGCCTGCGGCCACCGCGCCACGGATCAGGGCAAGGCGGTCTGGTTCACCCTGCCCGCTTGCTGAGCACCGCTCCGGAGAGCGCTGCTCCGGGGACCGCCGCGGCGCGGAACGTCGGGCCGGGGACCGTCGCTCCGCGGACCGTCACTCCGCAGCGGAGTCCCGGCCCAGCGTGGCCACCAGTACGGCCTTGATGGTGTGCAGCCGGTTCTCGGCCTCGTCGAAGACGACCGAGTGCGCCGACTCGAACACCTCGTCCGTGACCTCCAGCTCCGTCAGACCGTGCCGCTCGTGGATCTCGCGGCCGACCGCGGTGCCCAGGTCGTGGAAGGCCGGCAGGCAGTGCAGGAACTTCACCCCGGGGTTGCCGGCGGCCCGCAGCACGTCCATGGTCACGGCGTACGGTCCCAGGGCGGCGATCCGCTCGTCCCAGACCTCCTTGGGCTCCCCCATCGACACCCAGACGTCGGTGGCGACGAAGTCCGCGCCCGCGACGCCCTGCGCGACCTCCTCGGTGAGGGTGAGCCGGGCGCCGCTGGCGGCCGCCGCCTCGTCGGCCAGCGCGCGGATCTCCTCGCTCGGCCAGTAGGCGCGCGGCGCGACGATCCGTACGTCCATGCCGAGCAGGGCGCCGGTGACCAGGTACGAGTTGCCCATGTTGAAGCGGGCGTCGCCCAGATAGGCGAAAGCGATCTCCGTCAGCGGCTTGTCGGTGTGCTCGGTCATGGTGAGCACGTCGGCGAGCATCTGCGTGGGGTGCCAGTCGTCCGTGAGGCCGTTGAAGACGGGCACACCGGCGTACGCGGCCAGCTCCTCGACCGTCGCCTGGGCGTCCCCCCGGAACTCGATGCCGTCGAACATCCGGCCGAGCACCCGGGCGGTGTCCTTGGCCGACTCCTTCTTCCCGATGTGCGAGCCCGCCGGGTCGATGTACGTCGTGGCGGCGCCCTGATCGGCGGCGGCCACCTCGAAGGCGCAGCGCGTCCGGGTCGATGCCTTCTCGAAGATCAGCGCGATGTTCTTCCCGCGCAGCCGCTGGACCTCGGTGCCCGCCTTCTTCGCGGCCTTGAGTTCCGCGGCCAGATCGATCAGGCCGCGGAACTCCTCGGCCGTGAAGTCCAGCTCCTTGAGGAAGTGGCGGCCTTCGAGGTGTATCGCCATGATGGCTGCTCCCTGGAGCGCGTGAGGTGGGCGGCGGACGAATAATTGGAACCGTAACTATATACGATGCCCCGTATTGCTATACAGCCCCCGCCACGCACCCCCGGCCGCGGTGGCTTCGCTACGCGGCGTCCCGCTCCACCGGGCAGCTCATGCAACGGGGCCCGCCCCGCCCCCGGCCCAGCTCGCCGCCGGGGATCTCGACCACCTCGATGCCCTGCTCGCGCAGATGGGTGTTGGTGGTGACATTGCGCTCGTACGCGACGACGACCCCGGGCTCGACGGCGAGCACGTTGCAGCCGTCGTCCCACTGCTCGCGCGCCGCCGAGTGCACGTCCTGCGTGGCGGTCAGCACCCGGATCGAGTCCAGCCCGAGCGCCGCCGCGATGGCCCGGTGCATGTGCTCGGGCGGATGGTCGGTGACCTTCAGCTCCCGGCCGTCGGCGCCCGGTTCGATGGTGTACGAGCGGAGCATGCCGAGCCCCGCGTACTGCGTGAAGGTGTGGTCGTCGACCATCGTCATCACCGTGTCGAGATGCATGAACGCCCGCCGCTTGGGCATGTCGAGCGCCACGATCGTGGTGGCGGAGCCCGCCGCGAAGAGCCCGCGCGCCAGCATCTCGACCGCCTGCGGGGTGGTGCGCTCGCTCATCCCGATCAGTACGGCTCCCCTGCCGATCACCAGGACATCGCCGCCCTCGATGGTGGAGGGGTAGTCGTCCTGCCCCTGCGACCAGTGGTGGAACCCGCCCGCGCGCGGTCCCGCGAAGAGCGGATGGTGCTTGTAGATCGCCTCGAAGTGCACGGTCTCGCGCTGCCGCGCCGGCCAGCGCATGGCGTTGATGGACACCCCGTCGTAGATCCAGGCGGAGGTGTCCCGGGTGAAGAGGTGGTTGGGCAGCGGGTCCAGGAGGAAGTCGTCGAGATCCATCACATGGAAACGGACCGAGATCGGCTCCGCGTGCCGCTCCAGGAAGTCCCGTTTGGTCATCCCGCCGACCAGCGCCTCCACCAGCTCGTCCGTGGGCAGCCCGTCGAAGATCTCCCTGAGGTGGCCGGTGGCGAGCGGGCCGTACTCCTTCTCGTGGAAGACCCGGTCCAGCACGAGCCCGCGCGCGGCCGGCAGCTCCAGCGACTCGCGGAGCAGATCACCGAAGAGATGGACCCGCACCCCCCGGTCGCGCAGGACGGCGGCGAAGGCGTCGTGCTCCTCCTGCGCGCGGCGCACCCAGAGCACGTCGTCGAAGAGCAACGCGTCCTTGTTGCCCGGGGTGAGCCTCTTCAGCTCCAGATCGGGGCGGTGCAGTATGACGCGGCGCAGCCGCCCGGTCTCGGAGTTCACCTGGAATCCCATGACCCCATCGTGGCGCGATCACCCCGCGAGCACCACCGTCACCGGGCGGCAGCGGCCGGCAGCGGCCGGATTCGCATCCCGGCCGCTGCCGGACGCACGTCCTGGCCGCTGCCCGACGCCTTCAGAGCCGGGGGTCGACCGGCTCCGACTCCAGGGCGAGTACGGCGAAGACCGCCTCGTGGACCCGCCACAGCGGCTCGCCGTCCGCGAGCCGGTCCAGGGCCTCCAGGCCGAGTGCGTACTCCCGCAGCGCCAGGGACCGCTTGTGGCCGAGGAACCGGCCGCGCAGCCGCTGGAGGTTCTCCGGCCGGGTGTACTCGGGTCCGTAGACGATCCGCAGATACTCCCGGCCGCGCACCTTGATGCCCGGCTGGACGAGCCGGCCCTTGCCGTCCTTCGCCAGCCCCTGGAGCGGCTTGACGACCATGCCCTCGCCGCCCCGCTCCGTCATCTCCAGCCACCAGTCCACACCGCCGCGCACCGAGCCCTCGTCGCCGGTGTCGACGAGCAGCCGCCGGGTGATCTGGAGGAGACCGGTCGGGTCGTGCTCCACCAGCCGGTCCAGCCAGGCCAGTTGCCGGTCGTGCGGGACGGTGGCGAGGTTGCGTCCCCGGGCCGCCAGCAGCTGGAACGGTGCGATCCGTACCCCCTCAAGTCCCTCGGTGGGCCAGCAGTAGCGCCGGTACGCCTCGGTGAACGCCGCCGCGTCGGCCGCGCGCTCGCGCTGCCCGGCCAGCAGCTCCGCGACCTCGACGCCCCGGGAGGCGGCGGCTTCCAGCGCCCTGGTCACCACGGGGAAGGCGGCGCCGGCGGCGGCGCCCACCGCCGCGTACTGGGTGCGCAGCAGCCCGGTGGCCTTCAGCGACCAGGGCATCAGCTCGGCGTCCAGCAGCAGCCAGTCCGTGTCCAGCTCCTGCCAGAGCCCGGCGGCGCTGACGGCGGCGCGCAGCCGCTCCAGGATCTCCTCGGTGACGGCGGGGTCGTCGAAGAACGGCCTGCCGGTACGGGTGTGCAGCGCGCCGGTCGGACCGGCCACGCCGAAGCGCTCCTCGGCCGCCGCCGCGTCCCGGCAGACCAGCGCCACCGCGCGGGACCCCATGTGCTTCTCCTCGCACACGACCCGCTCGACGCCGTCGGCGCGGTACTGCGCGAACGCCTCGGCCGGGTGCTCCAGATAGCCGTCCAGCGCCGAGGTGGCGGTCGGGGCCATGGTGGGCGGGAGGTAGGCGAGCAGGCGCGGGTCGACCGCGAAGCGGCTCATGACCTCCAGGGCCGCCGCCGCGTTCTCCTCGCGTACGGCGAGGCGTGCCATGTGGCGGGTCTCCACGATCCGCCTGCCCCGCACGTCGGCGAGGTCCAGCGGACGGCCCTCCCTGCCGCCGGGCGCCTCGGTGGCCAGCGGCTTGACGGGCTCGTACCAGACGCGCTCGGCCGGCACGTCGACCAGCTCGCGCTCCGGCCAGCGCAGCGCGGTCATCTTCCCGCCGAAGACGGCGCCGGTGTCGAGGCAGATGGTGTTGTTGATCCAGGAGGTGTTCGGGACGGGAGTGTGGCCGTACACCACGGCCGCCCGGCCCCGGTAGTCCTCGGCCCACGGGTAGCGCACGGGCAGGCCGAACTCGTCGGTCTCGCCGGTGGTGTCGCCGTACAGGGCGTGCGAGCGGACCCGGCCCGAGGTGCGGCCGTGGTACTTCTCCGGCAGCCCGGCGTGGCAGACGACCAGCTTGCCGCCGTCCAGGACGTAGTGGCTGACCAGGCCGCGGATGAACTCGCCCACCCGGGCGCGGAACGCGTCGTCCTCCCGCCCCAGCTGCTCCACGGTCTCGGCGAGGCCGTGCGTGAGCTGGACCTTGCCGCCCTTGAGCCAGCGGCCGAGCTTGTTCTCGTGGTTGCCCGGCACGCACAGGGCGTCGCCCGCGGCGACCATGTCCATCACCCGGCGCAGCACACCGGGGCTGTCGGGGCCGCGGTCGACGAGGTCGCCGACGAAGACCGCCGTACGGCCCTCGGGGTGGGCTCCGTCCACGTAACCGAGCTCGGCGAGCAGGGTCTCCAGCTCGGAGCGGCAGCCGTGGATGTCTCCGATGATGTCGAAGGGGCCGGTGAGGTGTCTGAGGTCGTTGTAGCGGCGTTCGCGCGTGACCCGGGCGTCGGTGGCCTCCGCCTCGCCGCGCAGGATGTGGACCTTGCGGAAGCCCTCGCGCTCCAGGCCGCGCAGGGAGCGGCGCAGTTCGCGCTGGTGCCGCTTGATCACATGGCGGGGCATGTCGGCCCGGTCGGGGCGCGCGGTGTTGCGGGCGGCGCACACCTCTTCCGGTACGTCGAGGACGATCGCGACGGGCAGCACGTCGTGTTCCCGGGCCAGCCGTACGAGCTGTCCCCGGGCCTCGCTCTGCACGTTGGTCGCGTCCACGACGGTCAGCCGGCCGGCCGCGAGCCGCTTGCCCGCGATGTAGTGGAGTACGTCGAAGGCGTCGCCGCTGGCGCTCTGGTCGTTCTCGTCGTCGGCGACCAGGCCCCGGCAGAAGTCGGAGGAGATGACCTCGGTGGGCCGGAAGTGGCGCCGGGCGAAGGTCGATTTGCCGGAGCCGCTCGCGCCGATCAGCACCACGAGGGAGAGGTCGGGGACGGGGAGGGTGCGCGGGCCGCGGACGGCGGGGGCGGCGTCGGTGTCGGTGCCGCTGTTCCTGTCGGTGCCGCTGTTCCTGTCGGTGTCGGTCATGCGGCCTTCTCCTCCTTCTTGTTCCCGTTCTCGTTCTTGCTCTCGTTCTTGCTCTCGTTCTTGTTCCGGTCGCGGTGCGCTGTCGCCGTGACGCTGAAGACCGCCATCTGTGTGGGCGGGCCCACTTCGGGGTCGTCCGGGCCGACGGGGACGTATGCCACGTCGTAGCCGTGGCGCCGGCCCACCGCCTCCGCCCAGGTACGGAACTCCTCGCGGGTCCACTCGAAGCGGTGGTCGCCGTGGCGCACGTGCCCGGCGGGCAGGGTCTCCCAGCGCACGTTGTACTCGACGTTGGGGGTGGTGACGATGACCGTCCCCGGGCGCGCGGAGCCGAAGACCGCGTACTCCAGGGCGGGCAGCCTCGGCAGGTCGAGGTGTTCGACGACCTCGCTGAGTACGGCGGCGTCGTAGCCCTTGAGCCGCTTGTCGGTGTAGGTGAGGGCGCCCTGCGTCAGCGTGACGCGCGCGGCCTGCCGCTCGCCGATGCGGTCCAGCTTGAGCCGGCGGGCGGCGACGGTCAGGGCCCTCACGGAGACGTCCACCCCCAGCACGCGCGTGATGCGGACGTCCTTGAGGAGCGCCTGTATCAACTGGCCCTGTCCGCAGCCGAGGTCGAGCACGGTGCTCGCGCCGGCGTCCCGGAGGGCGGACAGGATCGCCGCGCGCCGCTGTTCGGCGAGCGAGGGCTCCGCGCGTACCTCCGCGACGGCGGGAACGGCGGCGGGAACGCCGGCTTCGGCTCCCGTGCCGGTGCCGGTGTCCGCGTTGGTTTCGGTGTCGGTGCCGGTGTCGGTGTCGGGAACGTCCTCCACGGCGTTGTCGATCGCCTCGACCGCGATGTCGTCGGCCTCGGCCAGCCGGACCAGCTCAAGACGGCCCATGGCGGCCCGGGTCAGGCTCCAGCGGCGGGCCAGATAGCGGCTGGTGATCAGCTTCTGCTCGGGGTGCTCGGCCAGCCAGCCGTCGCCCGCCCGCAGCAGTTTGTCCACCTCGTCGGGCGCCACCCAGTAGTGCTTGGCGTCGTCGAGCACCGGCAGCAGGACGTACAACTGGCGCAGCGCGTCGGCCAGTCTCAGTTCGCCCTCCAGGACGAGCCCCACGTAACGGGAGTCGCCCCACTCCGGGAACCGCTCGTCCAGCGCCACCGGCCGTACGTCCACCGAGGCCCAGCCGAGCGGCTCGAAGAGGGCCCGCACCAGCTCGGCGCCGCCGCGCGCCGGCACCGCCGGGATCTCGATCCGCAGCGGCAGCGGGCTCCCGGCCCGCTCGGGCAGCGCCCGGCAGTCCCCACGCAGCGCGCTCCTGAAGACGGTGGTGAGCGCGACCGCCAGCAGCGAGGACGCCGCGTAGGGACGGTCGTTGACGTATTGCGCGAGCGTCGCGTCGGGCGCCCCGCCCCGGCCCTTGCCCTTGCCCCGCCGCACCAGCGCCACCGGATCGATCTCCAGCAGCAGCGCGGCCGTGCAGCGCTCGGCGGTCGCCTCGGGGTAGAGCACATGGGCCGTGCCGTGTGCCGTGGAGAACGTCTGGGCCCGATCGGGATGCTTGTGCAGCAGAAAGCCGAGATCGGTCGCGGGACGTTCCGGGGTGCCGGTGGTACTGATCGTCAGGAACACCTGATCGAGTATTGCCCTTCGGCCCCGCCGCGACGAGGGGTTTTCGCCGATCGGCGCCCGCGCGGGCGCCGATCGGCCCCGGCTACGCGGCCCCGGCCGTCAGCGCGGCCAGCTCCGCGATCTCGGCGGGCCCCACCCGGCAGCAGCCGCCGACCAGTCGCGCGCCCGACGTGCCCCAGGAGCGCACCCGGGACGGGTCGAACGCGGCCTGCCCGCGCCAGCCCCTGGCCGCCGCGTCCCACTCCTCGCCGCTGTTCGGATAGGCGACGACCGGCTTGCCCGTCACCGAGGCGGCGATCTCGACGGCCCGGTCCGTGTCGGCGGGCTCGCAGCAGTTGACGCCCACGGCGATGACCTGATCGTTCCCGGCGGCCAGGGCGAACGCCTCGGTCAGCGGCTGACCGGCGCGGGTCTGCTCGCCCGCGACCGAGTACGAGAGCCACACCGGAACGCCGCAGCCCTCGGCGGCCCGCAGCAGGGCCCGGGCCTCGTCCGCGTCGGGCACGGTCTCCAGGGCGAGGACGTCGGGACCCGCCGAGGCGAGGGCCTCGATCCTGGGCCGGTGGAACCGCTCCAGCTCCGCGACCGGCAGTCCGTACCGCCCCCGGTACTCGCTGCCGTCCGCGAGCATCGCGCCGTACGGGCCGACCGAGGCGGCCACCCATACCTCCCGCTCCCCCGCGTCGGCCGCGCGGCGCGCCAGCTCCACGCTGCGCGCCAGCAGCGCGGTCGCCTCGTCGCGGGCGACGCCGCGCCGGGCGAAGCCCTCGTACGTCGCCTGGTAGCTGGAGGTGATCAGCACCCGCGCGCCCGCCCGTACGTACGCGGCGTGGGCCGCCTCGATCTGCTCGGGGCTGTCGACCAGGAGCCGGGCCGACCAGAGCGTGTCGGACAGATCGCAGCCCTGGGCCACGAGCTGGTTGGAGAGACCGCCGTCGAGGACGACGGTCTCCTCGGCGAGGGCTGCGGCGAGGGTGCGGACGGGCTTCACGGTTACTCCAGTACTCCGGTGCCCGGTACCCCGGCCGCTGCCGCGCCCGGGGTACCGGGGAAATTCAGACTTCGGTGTTCAGTCTCGCAGGCGTCCCTGTCAGCTCAGCTGGGACTGGACCTGCGCGGAGATCAGCTCCAGCTGGTCGAGGTCGTCGAGGTCCATCACCTGGAGATAGATACGCGACGAACCGACGGCGGCGTAGCGGCCGATCTTGTCGACCACCTCGGCGGGCGAGCCCGCCAGCCCGTTCGCCTTCAGCTCCGCCACCTCCCGGCCCAGGACCTCGGCGCGCCTGGCCACCTCCGCGTCGTCCTTGCCCACACAGACCACCAGCGCGTTCGAGTACACGAGGTCGTCCGCCTCGCGCCCGGCCGTCTCGGCGGCGGCCCGCACCCGGCCGAACTGCCGCTCGGTGTCCTCGACCGAGGCGAACGGGATGTTGAACTCGTCGGCGTACTGAGCGGCGAGGCGCGGGGTGCGCGTCGCGCCGTGTCCGCCGATCAGGACGGGCACCTTGCGCTGTGCGGGCTTGGGCAGCGCGGGCGAGTCGGTGAGCTGGTAGTGCGTGCCGTCGTGGCTGAAGGTCTCGCCGACCTCCGTGGCCCACAGCCCGGTCACGATGGCCAGCTGCTCCTCCAGCCTGGCGAACTTCTCCTTCGGGAACGGGATCCCGTACGCCTTGTGCTCCTCCTCGAACCACCCCGCGCCGAGCCCCAGCTCGACCCGGCCGCCCGACATCTGGTCCACCTGCGCGACCTGGATGGCCAGCACCCCCGGCAGCCGGAACGTCCCGGCGGTCATCAGGGTGCCGAGCCGGATCCGCTTGGTCTCCCGCGCCAGTCCGGCCAGGGTGATCCAGGCGTCCGTCGGCCCCGGCAGACCGTCGACGGAGCCCATCTTCACGTAGTGGTCGGAGCGGAAGAAGGCGTCGAAGCCCAGGTCCTCGGTGGCCCTGGCCACGGTCAGCAACGTGTCATAGCTCGCCCCTTGCTGGGGCTCGGTGAAGATTCGGAGATCCATGGCCTCCATCCTGCACCTTCGCCCCACGGCCTCACGCACCCCTCCCACCACGGCCGATGTCACAACGGCCCCACCGGCGAGTCGGCCGTACCGTCCCGCTCCCGCTCCCGCACCCACCGCCGTTCCAGAGCCCCGCCCCAATCCGGATGTCGTTCCCGCTCGCGCTCGCGGTCACGGTCCCGGGTCATGAGCCGGCGCAGCATCCCGCCCACCCGGTCGCCGGACTCGTCGGCGGCGTCGATCGCCTCCATGCACTGCCAGTAGAGCCCCTCCTCGTCCGTGTCGCAGGCCACCGCGACCAGCGCGATCCCCACCTCGCCCAGCAGCACGGCCAGCGCGGCCAGCGCCTCCCGCGCGTCGGGCACCCCCGAGAGCCTGCGCGCCCGTATCCCCCCTTCGGTGAGCCCCGGCTGGTCCGGCACTCCGCAGCCGCGCCCGCTCGCCTCGCACAGCTCACGCGCCTCGCCCCGCAACTCCGTCGGCCCGCCGAGCGCGAGATGGTGGCCGATCGCCCGGGCGAGAGCCTGGGCCTGCCACGCCTCCGTGAGAACCTCCAACGCCTCCGTGCTTCCCGCCAGGGCATGGCGGCTCACCCCGATGAGCCGTTCCGCATTCATCCGCTGCCCCCATTCGTACGACAATCCTGCCCGCCAACTCCCACTACCCAGAGTGAGGGAACGGCGACAGAAAGGCCAGAGCATTGCGGAAATCTGTGGACAGCTGACTCGTTGTGCATAAGTCGCTCACTCCGCAGAGTGACGATCAGCCGGAATCCGGGCGCTCCACCGGTCCCTCGGCCGGGAAGCGGACCTCATTCCGCTCCACCTTCGCGGCGAGCGCCGTCAGCGGGTCGACCCCCAGCACCGCGCAGAACTGAAGGAGATACGCGAGCACGTCCGCGACCTCGTCGGCCACCCGGTGGGCCGACTCCGGGTCCTCCATCACCCGCGCGGACTCCTCCGGCGTCAGCCACTGGAAGATCTCCAGCAGTTCGGACGCCTCGACGCTCAGCGCCGCCGCCAGGTTCTTGGGGGTGTGATACCGCTCCCAGTCGCGGGCCGCCGCGAACTCGGTCAACCGCTCCTGCAACCGCGCCATATCCATGTCCGTCACGGGGTCAGGTCTACCACCGTCGCCCCGGCGGTCCCGCGCACGCACGAGGCATCGGCGACCGTCCCGACCAGCCTGAGGCCGCCCTCGGCGCAGACCCCGGCAGCCAGCGAGAGCAGCTCCCGCGCCTGCCGCCGGTCCAGGCTGCGGTCGAATCCGTCGGCGAGCACGGTGAGGGAGCGCAGCGCCGGATCCACCTCCCCGGGTCCGGCCGGCCTGACCACACCGGGAGTGCTCACGCCGGTGAGCAGCACCAGCGCGAGCGCCAGGTAGCGCAACTCGCCCTCGCCCAGCCGCTCCAGCGGGGTCGCGGCCCGGACGCCCGAATCGTCGCGGGCGAGCAGCGCCCGTACCGTACCGTCGGCGAGCCGCTCGACGGCCAGCTCGGTGACCGGGCCCGCGCAGCCGGCCCGCGCGGCCGCGGCCAGCCGGGCGAGGAGGGCGCCGTGCGGGTCCAGGGCGCGGCCGAGGAGCCGGTCGAGGACGGCGGGAAGGTTCTCGCAGCCGCGGCCGAGACGCTCGCGCCCCGCGGCCACCGGCCGCCGCATGAGCTGCGGCTGCGGGTCGCAGACCAGCACGGAACGCAGCGCGAGCACCGCCTGCTCGGCGGCGGCGAGCACCCGCAGCTGTCCCTGCGTCCGGCCAGCGACCCGCAGCGGCAGCAGCGCCGTGCCCAGCCGGTCGTCGGGCAGCGGCGCGCGGGTGACGGGGACGGCGCCCGCCGTGTGCCAGGCCGCCTGGACCGTGCGGCGCCCGGGATCGCGCAGCGCCGTGGCCAGCAGGGTCTGATCCCCGCCGGTCAGCCGCTCGCCCACGATGCGGAGTTCGGGCTCGGCCTGGACCGCGAGGTCGAGGCGGACGGGACCGGCGGGTCCGTCGACGGTGCAGCCGATCCGAAATCCGCGCCGTCCCTGCGCGTCGGCGGCGGCCCGCTCCGGGACACAGGCCGCCGCGTCGGGGAACGCCTCCCCCAGCGGCGCGCCAGCGCCGAGCCGGGCGAGCGACTCGTACGCCCGCAGCGCCGTGGTCTTGCCGCTGCCGCTCGCCCCGGTGAAGAGCGTCAGCGGGCCCAGCGGGAAGGCCGCCCCGCGGTGCGAGGTGAAGGCGGAGAGCCGCAGCTCGGTGACGGCGGGACGGGTGCGGGAAGGTTCCATGGCCGGACCGTATGCGGCCGCCCGAGCGCCGAACCGTTCCTGCTGGGCCCGCTTCCCACCTTCGGGGGACGGGGCCCGGAACAACGGGGCGCGCGGCGACGCGACGGCGGCGCGTACCGCACGAGTACGGCACGGATACCGCACGGGTACGGCACGGATCAGGCGTCGCTCAGGGCAGGGTGTCCTCGGGCGCCCCCTCCACCTCCGTACCGTCGGGCGCCAGCAGGAAGACGTTCTTGTCGACCCGGTGCATGGCGCTGCCCAGGCCGAAGACGACTCCGCTGCTGAAGTCCAGGATCCGCTTGGCCACATCGGGCTCGGCGCAGGTCAGGTCCAGGAGTACGGGGATCTCGGCGAGCAGGTGGTCGGCGACCTCCCGCGCGTCGCCGAACACCTGCACCCGCAACACGATGAACCTGCGGTTCTCCTCCGCGTACCGCGGGACGGTCCGGTGGTCGACCCGCGAGGGCCATTCGTCGCGGCCCCGCAGCGGGACGACCTGGGCCAGGCCCTCCCACTGCTCGTCGGTGGCGTCGTACCTGTCGTACCTGCTCACCGGACCACCTCGCCCGCACACTGTGTCTGCATCCGGACATCCTCCCGTCCCTCACCCGTTCGGCCCATCAGCGACACGGCCCGGCCGGCGATCGGCTTGGGCCGCGCCGGTCGCCGGGTGGCGGGCCGGCCGCCGATGCGTCAGCGGGCGGCCGGGTGCTCCCGCCGTACCTCCAGACCGGCCGGCGCCTCGATGTGCGCGGTGCCGTCGGCGTCCACCGAGATGTCCAGCCGGCCGCCGGCGACCTCGAACCCCTCGGCCCTGAGCGGCCGGTAGGCCTCCGCGAACGCGGGCGCCACGGTCAGCGTACCGCCGGGTACGTCGGCGGAGAGCCCCAGCGCGGACTGGAGCACCACGACCGACGAGGCCGCCGCCCACGCCTGCGGACGGCAGGAAGCGGGGTACGGCGAGGGCACCGGGTCGCTCGCGGCGCCATGGCCGGCGAACAGCTCGGGCAGCCGCGCGTCGAAGCCCGCGGAGGCCGTGAGCAGACCCCCAGCGAGACTCGCGGCGGCGTCCGCGAACCCGGCCCTGGACAGCCCGTGGACCGCGATCGCGGTGTCGTGCGGCCAGATGGAACCGATGTGGTAGCCGTACGGGTTGAACCCCACGGAGTCGCTGCTCAGGGTGCGCAGCCCGTGCCCCGAGTCCAGTTCGGGCCCGCTGATCCGGGCGGCGAGCAGGGCGCTCTCCTCGTGGTTGAGCAGGCCCGTACCGAGCAGGTGACCGAAGCCCGAGGTGACCGAGTCGACCGGCTTCCCGTCCCGGTCGAGGGCGACGGCCGGGTAGGCGCCGCGCTCGTCCTCCACCCAGAACCGGGCGCGGAAGCGGTCGCCGAGCCGCTCGGCCCACTCCTCCCACCGGTCGGCGTCCGGCCGTCCGAAGGCGCGCAGCAGGGCGGCGCCGCCACGCGCCGCCTCGTACGCGTACGCCTGGACCTCGCACAGCGCGATCGGGGAGGCGGCGAGCCGTCCGTCGCGGTGCCGGATGGAGTCGCCGGAGTCCTTCCAGCCCTGGTTGGCTAGGCCGCGCCCGGTCTGGTCGACGTACTTCAGGAAGCCGTCGGGGTCGGCGTCGCTCTGGGCGCGCATCCAGCCCAGGGCCGATTCGGCGTGCGGCAGCAGCTGTTCGACCTGCTCGGGGGCGAGGCCCCAGCGCCAGGAGTCGTGCAGCAGGGTGATCCACAGCGGGGTGGCGTCGACCGTGCCGTAGTAGCAGGGCGGCAGGGAGAAGTTGTCGTCGAAGTTCTGGGCGGCCCTGCGCACTTCGTGCAGGATCTTGCCGGGCTGCTCCTCGGTGGCCGGGTCGGTCGCCGTGCCCTGGCGGCGGGCGAGCGTGCGCAGCGTACCGGCGGCGAGGCCGGTGCCCAGGGGCAGCAGCATCCGGGCGGCCCAGAGCGAGTCGCGGCCGAAGAGGGTGAGGAACCAGGGGGCGCCGGCGGCCAGGAACTGGTCGGCCGGGCCGGACTGCGCGGGCGTGGTCGGGTCGGTCAGCCGGAGCCGGTCCAGATCCGCGACCGACTGGCCGAGCCACTGGTCGAAGCGCCGGTCGGCGCTGCGCAGGACCGGGGTGCTCCAGGGGAGGGTGCCGGCCGGGGGCGCCGGGAACTGGTCGCCGTCCGCATGAGAAGCGTCACACCGCAGTACGGCGGTCCACGTCCCGCCGGGCGCCAGCGCGACGTCGTACGCGAGGCGTCCGGACGCGGCGTCGAGGGCGGTCGGCCGGGGCGAGCTGGTCAGGGCGGCGGAGAAGGTGTCCCGGGTCCAGCCGAATCCGTCGCCCGCGGCGTTGGGGGCCGCGGGGAGGAGGTCGCACGCGTCGCCCTGCTTGACGCGCTCCATCGGGGCGAGGTCGGTGGTGGCGGTGACGACGATCCGGACGGTGATGTCGCGGATGCCCGCGTTGTTCACTTCGAGGGTCTCCTCCAACTGCCCGGAGGTGAGCCGTCGTCGCCGGTGCAGGGTGACCGCCGGGTCGGGCGTCGACTCGCCCAGACCGCGCAGCACGGCGCGGAAGGACGCCCGGTCCGCGCCGTCGAATCCGCCCCGGGCGGGTGCGACGGCGATGCCGTCCGCCTCGACGGTCAGCTGGGCCAGCGCTCTGCTGTCGCCGTGGTAGAAGCCGTCGGCGCCCCCGGCGATCTGCCCGTCCGCGTGGGATATCGCGAAGCTCGGCGCGTACAGCGTCACACACGCGTCGTGCAGGAAGGGCTGGAGGCCCTCGGTCGAGGGGCCGGCCGCCGCCGCGACGGAGTTCATAACGTCGTGGGTCTTGACAGTAGTGGACAACAGAGCAGAACCTCTCAGTCATTGGAGCGTTCCAAGAACCCTAACGACGACTTCAGCTCGTTGACAATGGCATTGGAACGCTCCAATCAACTCATCGCTTCACATGAACAACTCATCGCTTCACACGAACGGTTCCGGAGACAGTCATGCCCCGCCCCGCCGACAACCCCGCGCCCAAAGCCGGTCCTGTGACCCTGGCCATGGTGGCGCGCCGGGCCGGGGTGTCCCCGCAAACCGTCTCGAACGCCCTGAACTCCCCCGGGCTGCTGCGCCCCGAGACCCTGGAACGGGTCAGCCGCACCATCGACGAGATGGGCTACCGCCCGCACCGCGCCGCCCAGACACTGCGCACCCGCTCCAGCAAGCTCATCGGTTACGGCATCCGCCCCACCGCCGCCGGCCTCGCCGCCCCGGTGATGGACCGCTTCCTGCACGCGCTGTCCCAGGCCGCCGACGAGGCCGGGTACCGGATCCTGCTGTTCGCCTCGCCGCCCGGCAGCGCCAGCCTGGACGGACACGACGAGCTGCTCGACCTGCACAGTGTCGACGGTTTCGTGCTGAGCGGCACCGACCGGGGCGACCCGCGCCAGGCGTGGCTGGCCAGGAGCGGGGTGCCGTTCGTGGGCTTCGGCCGGATGTGGTCGGGCCGGCAGATCGGCGACTGGGCCGATGTGGACGGCGCCTCGGGCACCGACGCGGCGGTCGAGCACCTGGTGGGCCTCGGCCATCGCAGGATCGCCTTCCTCGGCTGGCCGCGCGGCTCCGGCGTCGGTGACGACCGCGCGGAGGGCTGGCGGCGGGCCATGCGCCGGCACGGGCTGCCGGTACGCGGCCGGCGGGCGCACAGCGTCGACGACATCACCTCGGCGCGGGAAGCCGCCGGTCCGCTGCTCGACGCGGGCGCCACGGCCGTGGTCGCCGCCAGCGACGTGCTCGCCATGGGCTGCTACCAGGCGCTGCGCGAGCGCGACGCCGTACCGGGCGAGGACGTCGCCGTCATCGGCTTCGACGACTCCCCCACCGCCGCGCTGCTCTCCCCCGGACTGACCACCCTCGCCCAGCCACTGGAGGCCGTGGGCCGCGAATGCGTCCGGCTGCTGCTGGCCCGGATGGCGAAGCCCGACGCCGCCCCCGGGCGCGTACTTCTCGAACCCACGCTCGTCGTACGGGGCAGCGCACCGCCGCCCGGCGGCTGAACCCGTACCCGCGCGACCCGTATCACGCCCCCTTCCGGGGCGACTGAGCCGCATTTTTCATCTTTCATGGAGGAATACATGGTCACCCGCACGGCCGTCGCCGCCCTCGCCACCTGCGCGGCGCTGCTGACCGCCACCGGCTGTTCGTCCAGCTTCGACAGTGGCAAGGAGCCGGCCCAGGACAAGGCCGCCCAGCAGAAACTGACGGTACTGATCGCCACCTCGGGGGACGCCGAGACCCAGGCCGTCAAGGCGGCGACCGCCGCGTACGCCAAGGAGTCCGGCAACTCGGTCACCGTCGAGATCGCGAAGGACATGAACCAGCAGCTGGCCCAGTCCTTCGCCGGGCACAAGCCGCCGGACGTCTTCTACGTCAACTCCGACCAGTTCGCGAACTACGCCAAGGGCGGCTCGCTGTACCCGTACGGCGACCAGATATCCGACGCGGACGACTTCTCGGAGCAGCTGCGCACCTCGTTCTCGTACGACGGCAAGCTGGTGTGTCTGCCCAAGGACACCTCCACCCTCGGTCTCGCCATCAACACCGACCTGTGGAAGAAGGCCGGGCTGACGGAGAAGGACTACCCGAAGGACTGGGACCAGCTGAAGTCCGTCGCCGGCAAGCTCACCGGCGACGGCGTCACCGGGCTGGTCACCAGCGACGAGTACCAGCGGCTCGGGGTCTTCATGAAGCAGGCGGGCGGCTGGATCACCGACGCGGACCAGAAGAAGATGACCGCCGACGCGGCCGCCAACGCGAAGGGGCTCACCTTCGTCCAGTCCCTGCTGAAGTCCGGCTCGATGAAGTTCGCCAAGCAGGTCGACACCAGCTGGGGCGGCGAGGCGCTCGGCAAGGGCAAGGCCGCCATGACCATCGAGGGCAACTGGCTCGACGGCGGCATGAAGCTCGACTACCCGGACGTCAAGTACGCCATCGCCCCGCTGCCCGCCGGCCCGGCCGGCCAGGGCACCCTCGCCTTCAGCAACTGCTGGGGCGTGGCCAGTGAGAGCAAGCACCGCGCGGCCGGCGTCGACCTGGTGAAGTACCTCACCTCGGCCAAGCAGCAGAACGCCTTCGCCGACGCGTTCGGTGTGATGCCCTCGCGCGCCAGCGCGCTCACGACGTACGCGGAGCAGCACCCCACCGCCAAGGCGTGGGTCGAGGGCAGCGCCTACGCGCAGGGCCCGGTGACCATCGCGGGCTTCGACAAGGTGCTCAGCCAGTTCAACACCGACCTTCAGTCGCTGCGCACCGCCGACCCGAAGAAGATCCTCGCCGACCTTCAGCGCAACGGCGAACAGGCGATCGCGAAGGGCAACTGAGCCCCCATGTCCCTCCGCACCACACGCGCGCGCAATGCGGCGCGCAGCGCGACACCCCGATCGACCGGCGCACCGGGCGAACCTGACACGCCCGGCGCGACCGGTACGCCCCCGACGGCCCGCAACCGTGCCCCGCGCGCGGGCCGTCGGGGGGAAGGCGCCTGGGGCTGGCTCTTCGTCAGCCCCATGGTGATCATCCTCGGTCTGTTCCTGGTCCTGCCCATCCTGATGGCGCTCTGGGTGAGCCTGCTGCACTGGGACGGGCAGTCCAACCCGTTCGGCGGCCAGGCCGACTTCGTGGGCCTGGACAACTACCGGGCGCTGCTCACCCAGGACGGTCTCGACCGCACGCTCTTCGCGACCTCGCTGCGCAACAACGCGTACTACGTCCTGCTGACGGTGCCGCTCCAGACCCTGCTCGCGCTGGGTCTGGCGCTGATCGTCAACCAGAAGGTGCTGCGGGCCAGGGGCGCCCTGCGCACGACGTTCTTCTTCCCCTCGGTCACCAGCTCCATCGCCGTCTCGACGGTGTTCCTCTTCCTCTTCCAGGGCAGCGGGGCCGTCAACTCCCTGCTGTCCTGGATCGGGGTCAAGGGGCCGAACTGGTTCGCCGACCCGCGCGGTGTCCTCTCGCTGGTCCTGGGTGATCTCGGCATCGTCGATCCCGAGAAGCCGGCCGGGATGCTGGCGAACCACTCCTTCATGGGCCTGTCCTGGTTCGAGTGGCTCTCGGGCCCCTCGGTCGCGATGTGCACGATCATCCTGCTGGCCGTCTGGACCACCTCGGGCACCTTCATGCTGATCTTCCTCGCCGCGCTCCAGGACATCCCCCGGGAGCTGGAGGAGGCGGCTGCCCTGGAAGGGGTCAACCGCCGCCAGCTGCTGCGGTACGTGACGCTGCCCGCGCTGCGTCCCGTGCTGTTCCTGGTCCTCACCCTGGGGCTGATCTCCACCTGGCAGGTCTTCGACCAGGTGTACGTGATGGGCCAGGGCGCTCCCGGCAATACGACGCTGACGCCCGCGTTCCTGTCGTACTCCTCGGGCTTCGACAACGCGGACTTCGGCCAGGGCTCGGCGATCGCGTTCATCCTGCTCGCCCTGATCCTCTGCCTGACCGCGTTCCAGCGCTGGGTGCTGCGGGAACGCGGCGAGCGCACCGGGAGGAAGCGATGACCGCCACCGGTACGACCGAGGACCGACGGGCCGGACGGGCCCGCCGCAAGGCTGCGCGCGCCGCGTCCCGTCCGGTGCTGACCCGCTTCCCCACTCCGGCCAGGGTGCTCGGATACACCCTGGTGGTGGGGGTCGGGCTGCTCTATCTGATGCCCTTCGCGATCCAGCTGGTCACGGGCTTCAAGACGGACCCGGACGCGGCGGCGAATCCGCTGTCGCTGCTGCCCACCACGCCGACGACGGCCGCCTATCAGCGGCTGTTCGGGCTGAGCGAGTCGGCGCAGGGGGTGCCCTTCCTGCGCTGGCTGTCCAACTCGGCGTTCGTGGCGGTGCTCGTGACAGCGGGCCGGGTGCTGTTCGACTCGATGGCCGGGTACGCGCTGGCGCGGCTGCGCTTCCGGGGCCGTTCCGTGCTGTTCGGCTTCGTGCTCGCGGTGATGGCGGTGCCCGGGGTGGCGCTGCTCATCCCGAAGTTCCTGGTGCTCAACACCTTCGGGATCTTCGACACGTACACCGCGATGATCGTGCCGCTGCTGGTGGACGCGGCGGGGATCTTCATCATGAAGCAGTTCTTCGAGTCGGTGCCGCGCGAGGTCGAGGAGGCCGCCCGGGTCGACGGGGCCGGGGTGTTCCGGATCTTCTGGTCGGTGGTCCTGCCGATGGCCAGGCCCGCGCTGATCACCCTGACGATCCTGTCGTTCCAGGGGTCGTGGAACGAGTTCACGCACTTCCTGGTCGCCACCCAGTCCGGCCAGTACGAGACGCTCACCACGGGGCTGGCCCGCTTCGTCTCGGGCGGGCTCGGCGGCGGCACCCAGTATCCGCTGAAGCTGGCGGCCGCGCTGCTGTCCACCCTGCCGGTCGCGGCGCTGTTCTTCTGCTTCCAGCGCTACTTCGTGAACGGGGCCAACTCCGGGGCCGTCAAGGAGTGACCGGGCCGGTCGGGCGGGCGGCGGGCGCGATGGGAAACTTGACGCGTCCGCCGCTCCTCCGACCGCAAGGCGCCGCTGTGCCGTTCCCCTCCGTCACCCGCATATCGGTGGCACCCCTGCTGCTCGCTCTCTCGCTCGTCCTGTCGGGGTGCGACACCACCGGAAGCGGTGATTCCGCCGCCCCCGACGCCTCCGCCACCACCGGCCGCCAGGTCGAGCAACTGCCGGCCGACCGGCCCTTCGACTATCAGCTCGGCGGTCCCTACACCCCGCCCGAGGGGGTGCGTACGGTCGTCCGGGACCGTACGGCCGCTCCGGAGCCCGGCGCCTACAACATCTGCTACGTCAACGCGTACCAGACACAGCCGGACGCCGTGAAGTGGTGGCAGAAGAACCATCCCGATCTGCTGCTGCGGGACGCCGGCGGCGATCTGGTCGTCGACGAGGACTGGCGGGAACCGCTGCTGGACATCTCCACCGCCGGCCACCGCGAGCGGCTGGCGGATATCGTCGGCGGCTGGTTCGACGGCTGCGCCGAGAAGGGGTTCGACGGGCTCGACTCGGACAACCTGGACTCGTATCTGCGCTCGGACGGGCTCCTCGACCAGAAGCAGGCGGCGGCCTTCGCCGAGCTGCTGGTGGAACGGGCCCACCGGGCCGGGCTGGCGATCGGCCAGAAGAACGCCGCGGACATGGCCCCGCTGATCCACAAGCTGGGGTTCGACTTCGCGATCGCCGAGGAGTGCGCGCGGTACGACGAGTGCGCGGCCTACGCGGACGCCTACGGCGACAAGGTGCTGGTCATCGAGTACCGCAAGGCGGATCTCACGGCCGCGTGCCGGGAGTGGGGCGAGCGGCTGGCGATCGTCCTGCGCGACCGTGATCTCGTCCCCGCGGGACGGTCCGGCCATGTGAACGAGCGCTGCTGACCGGCCCGGGCGCGGCTCAGGAGTCCGTCTCCGACGGCTCGCCGCGCCCGGCCCGCAGCTCCTTGCGGCGCTTCTCCTCCTCGTCGAAGAGCGCGGACAACCGCTGCGCCCTGTCGTCGAGTTCGATGGGCTCTTCCGTCTCCTCGCCGTCCTCCGGGATCAGCCCCTGTGCGAGCTGCTGCTGGTGCTGCACCATCACCGGCGGCTGGGGGTCGTGGTCGGAGAGGCGCGGGCCCTCCGGACCGTCGGGGCCGATGCGCACCAGGCGTTCGATCCGCGCGACCCTGAAGTGGCGTCCCTCCACGGTCAGTTCGTCGCAGCGCTCCGCGTCGAGCCGGTCCGCCGCCGCCGAGTAGGGCACGCGTTCGGCCGGGCCGAGTCCGCGCTTCCAGGGGATCATCACCCGCAGCTTCACGGCCAGGGAGTCCCGCGCGTTCTGCGGTGTGACGGAGGTGGCGGTGGACTCCGGCCGCCAGCGCCCGGAGACACACTCGGTCGTCATGAAGGTGGCCGGCAGCAGCGCCCCGCCGGGATGCGTCTGCGCGGCGGCCAGCGCGTCACCGCGCACGTCCGGCGGGACCGTGCCCGACTTCGGTACCAGGGAGAGGAGTTCGACCTTCAGGATGCCCTCCGACATGCCGGTGGCGATGACCGGATCGAAGACGAACCCGGCGGCGGGGTCCGGGGCCCTGTGCGACTCGCCGGGCTCCATGGGGTCGGGGTCGGTGGGACGCGGGGGCTCGGGCCCCTCGGGTCCCGACCGTACGTAACACTCCGCCCGCGCCACCCGGTAGCGCGTGCCGAGCACGGTCATCTCGTCGTTCGTCTCCCATTCGGTCCGTTCCGCCGCGCGCAGGCACTCCTGGCGCGCGGGCTCGTCACCGGCGCGCTCGCACTCCTGGGCCAGCATCCGGAACTGCGCGCCCATGCTGTCGCGGCCGTCCTGCGGAGCCAGCCCCGAGAACGAGGAGATCAGCTCCCAGCCGCCCGCCTCGCGCTCACGCACCACACCGAAGAGCGGGCCACCCGCCGAAAGGATGTCCGGATACACCTCGCGCGCCTGCCACGCCGCGACATCCGCCACCGCCTCGACCGGGCCGTCCGGGCCTGCCACCCGGATCGTGCGGTACGCGGGCACGTTCTCACCATGCTCAGCCATCCCACCAGCATGCCCATGCGGACGGGGCGCACGGGGTGAATCGGCGGAAACAACAGCCGACCGCGTGACCTGGGTCCACACTCGTACACACGTGTGAAATCGAAGCCCTCTCCGAGGTCGCCACGTGCCGTCCCGGCACCCGGGGCGCTACTCCTTGGGTGCTGTCCCTTGGGCGCTATCGCGGTCGCCGGGGCCAGCGGGGAAGTCTCAGCCCCCGGCGGCGCGCCCGCGACGGGAGCGCGGGACCCGCGCCCCGGTACGGCAGGCCCGTGTCACCACCGCCCGTGCCCTCGGGAGCGGTTCCGGTGTCGACGGGAGGGTGCAGCCCCTCCTTGTCGTACCGGGCGGTGGCGATGGTCTCCACGAGCCGCTCCTCGCTGAAGTCCTCGGATCCGCTCACATGCGGAACGAATCCGACCAGTACACCGTCCTGCACGACCTCCGCCCGCAGCCCCATCACCGCGTCGATGTCCCAGATCGCCTCACCGCCGCCGATGAGCACGATCTGCACCCCGCACTGGTAGACGCCCAGATGGGCCAGGTGCGCCATCACACCCCGGGCACGCAGCGACGAGACGAGACGGCCGGCGCGTTCCTCATCCATCCGTGGCCATCTCCCTGCGCGGCGGCATTGGGGCTGATATGTCCCTCAGGGATTCATGGTAGGCCGATTTCCTGCGCGGGCGCGCCTCCGCGCGACAACTGGGCGGGCACCCGGGTGCCGGCCCAGCCGCGTACCTCCGGCTCGTCCAGCGAGCGGACCCACAGGTCCACCAGCGCCACGGTCCGGTCGCCCGGCCAGGGGCCGACGCCCATGATGCGCATCCCCGCGCGCTCGGCGGACAGGATGCCGACGTGGGAGTCCTCGACCGCCAGGGTGTCGGCGGGGTCGGCGCCGCAGAGCCGGGCGGCCGTGAGGTAGACGTCGGGGTGGGGTTTGGGCCTGATCGTGCCGTCCGGCACCACGACATGGCCGAAGTGGCCGAGCAGACCGGCGGTGCCGAGGCAGGACTCGACGACCTCCCTCGGGCAGTTGCTGGCGACCGCCAGCGGGGCGAACCGGGCTGCTTCCGCGACGAGTTCGCGGGCGCCCGGCATGGTGAGCGGGTTGTCGTCGACCAGCGCGCGGAAGTGCGCGAGCAGTCTGCCGGTCATCTCGTCGCCGAGTTCCGGCCGGCCGGCCTCCTCGGCCATGAGAAGGCCGCATTCCGTGTAGTGCAGGCCCTTCGCCCGCTCGGCGAAACCGGGGGCCGGGGTGAATCCGTACTCCCGCAACGCGTGAATGCGGGCGTCCTGCCAGTGGATTTCGGTGTCCATGAGAGTGCCGTCACAGTCGAAGACGATGGCGGCGGGGGTCCAGGAAAGGATGCGTTGAGCTGTCATCCGGCTTTTTCCATTCGGGAAAGCCCTGATCGCGGCAGCACGGGCCGCCGCACCGGTGCGAAACACCGCGGGCGCGTTGTGGTCACCCGCGGACGTGCGGGTGGGATTCCAGGCGGGCACCGGCCTCTACGGAGAGCCTGTCGGGCGACCGCCGAAGAACATAACGATCGCTACGCTAGGGAGCATCACTCAGGGCAGTCAAGCGATTGCCATTAGTGTCCCTATGTGTTTATTGGTAGCTCAGTACGCCGAATGCCTTCTGTTCGCCACCCTGAAGAAAGCGGAAGACGCAGGTCGTGTGGTGCGGCACGCACAGAACTCGGGCAGCCGGCGCGTATTCGATGAACCGCGCGGTTTTCAGCCGACCGGCGGAAGGCCGCATCAGTCTTCCCCCGCTCGCGACCGCCGCCGCCTGCCGGGCCGCCTCCAGAACGATCATGCCGGGAAGGTGATCGGTGGCGTGATCGAAGAAGTAGGGATGTCTCGGATCCGCGGGTTCCACCAGGAGGGTGGCGCGGTCGACCGCGATCATGACGTCGTGCGCGCCGTTCACCCCGAGCCGGTGGGCGGCGGGCCGTACCGGCCGGGCCGTCAGCACCGGCGCGCCCGGTGACCCGCGCGCCGGCTCGGGCGCCCCCGCGCCCCCGGCCCGTACGGCGTCGTACCGCTCCGCGCTCAGGAACCGCGAGCCACCGCCGGCCCGAGCGAAGACCACCCCGTCGGCGCGGTAGGAGACCTGGAGCCGCAGCCCGGTGACCTCGCCGCCCGGCCCCCGGCGCACCCCGCCGACCAGCACACGGCAGTCGACCTTCGTGGCGCCGGAGCGCGCCACGGGCTCGCCGCGCGGATCGGTCTCGAAGTACAGATCGGTGATGACCAGCCGGTCCGACGGGGCGACCCCGAAGTACCGCAGCGGTACGTAGATGCCGAGCTGCCGCAGCGTCTCGACGATCATCAGCGGGCTGTGCAGATCGGCGCCGTCGCGCGGAAACGTCGGATGGGACCTGGGCCAGGACGCCGCGGCCTCGAACCCGCCGCCCCGGGCGCGCCGTACGTCGGTCAGCAGCACCTCGGCCACGGAGTCGCGGTGGACCAGCTCGCGCGGGACGGTGCGCGACCAGGACAGCGGGCGGGGACGGGCCGGCGCGCCGCGCGCGGGGCCGCCGTCCACGGGCGCGTCACTCGCGGGTGTGCCACTCACGGACGCGCCGCCGACCGCTACACCATCCACCGATGCGTTCATACGATAAGAACAACTCAATTCACCCGACTGCGCACCCCAGCCCGGCGCGGCCAAAGGCGCTACATTGCGTGCTGTCAGTTAACGGAACGGCAATCCGGAGTACACGTGCAGGTTCGAGCGGCGCAGATGCGAGCGAAGGCGACGCGGAGGTTTCTGCTGGAGTCGGCGGCACGTCTGTTCGACGAAAGAGGCTATGCGGGCACCAGTATCAGCGATATCAGCGCACGGTCGGGACGCACCAGCGGAGCCATCTACTTCCATTACGCCAGCAAGGAGAATCTCGCCCTGGCCATTGTCGAGGAGCACTTCGCCACCTGGCCGAAGCTGATCGGCCGGTACGGATCCGCCGACCTTCCGGCGCTGGAGAAAATGGTCGCACTCAGTTTCGATGTGGCCCGGGCTTTCCGCGACGATGTCGTCACCCGGGCCGGAGCCAGGCTCTGGGCGGAGCGCGCCGCCATTGACGCCACCCTTCCCCGCCCCTTTGTCGGCTGGCTGGAGACGATTACCGCATTGCTCGACGAGGCCCGGCGTGAGGGGCAGCTCGCACCGGGTGTTCCACCGGACGTGGCCGCGTACGGACTGGTGTGCGCTTTCTTCGGACTGCATACGGTCTCGGACGCCCTGGAAGGCCGCAGCCATATCGAGGAGGGGCTCAACGACCTCTGGCTCCTCCACCTCAACGCCCTCCAGCCGGACCCCGAACCGGAGGCCCTGCTCGCCCGGGTGCGCGCGTACTGCGACCGCGAGGGGCCCCGCCGCCCGGCCGCCGCCCAGGCCGCCACCGTCCAGCCGGTCGGCTGACGGGTCCGGCCCGCACACCGCCGGCGGGCGGCGGACCCGGCCGAAGTCCGGTGTCCCCCCGCCGCCCGCCGGACTCAGTGCCCGCCGCCGCGCCCGTACGCCCCCGTGGGCGCCGGCCGCCCGTCCGGCGGCGCCGAACTCGTGCCCCGCACCACCAGCTTGGGGTCGAGGACGGCCTCGCGCGGAGCGAGTGAGGCGTCGTCCAGCCGCTCGACCGCGAACCGCACCGCGTGCTCGGCCAGCCGGCCCGCGTCCTGGCGGACGGTGGAGAGGTCGATGTGCGAGAGGTGCGAGAGGTGGTTGTCGTCGTAGCCCACCACCGACACATCGCCGGGCACGTCGACACCGGCGCGGCCGAGCGTGTGCATCAGGCCCATCGCGCAGCGGTCGTTGCCCGCGAACACGGCGCTGGGCAGATGCTCCTCGGCGAGGAGGAGGCGGCCCGCCGCGCTGCCCGACTCCTCGTCGTACGAGCCCGGGAGGACCCGTATCGACTCGGCAAGCCCGTGTCTGCGCATGGCCGCGCGGTAGGCGCGCCGCCGTTCCGCCGCCCCCGGCTCCCGGCCGCCGTCGATGTGCGCGATACGGCGGTGTCCCAGCTCCACCAGATGGCCGACCACCTGGCTCACCCCCTTGCCCTCGGCGGTGTGCACACTGTCCACGTTGGCTCCGCGCGCGGTACGGCCGACGACCACGACCGCGCTGCGGCGGCCGAGTTCGTCGAGCCGTCCGAGGGTCGCCTGCGAGCCCAGCAGTATCAGCCCCTCGCAGCGGTGGCTCAGCAGCGCCTCGACCGCCTTGCGCTCGTCGCGGCCCGGCGCGCTGGCCGACAACAGCACGTCGTAGCCGAGGCGTTCGGCCTCGGGATAGACGGCCTCGACGATGTCGGCCTCGAAGGGCTGATGGAGCGTCAGCATGACACCGATGGTGCGGCTGCGGCCGCGGGCGAGCAGCCTGGCGGCGCTGTCCGGGCGGTACCCCAGTTCGTCGGCGGCCCGCAGCACGCGCCGCCTGGTCTCCTCGCCGGCGCCGGGCTGATTGCGGAACACCAGGGACACGAGGGCGCGGGACACACCGACCCGCCGCGCGACGTCCGCCATCGTCGGGCGCCGCTTGCTGGGTGACTCCTCCACCGAGGCCCCCTCACCTTCCGTGACTCGTCCATGAACCCTAGTGCCACTGCCGGAAACTCAGCCGCAACAACGTATTGACAGGACATATGGACGTGGACGATCGTACTCGCAACTAGAGCGCGCTAGTAGAGCGCGTCAGTTGTTGGAGGTCCCCACACATGGCAGTCCTGGACGTCCTGACCATGGGACGCAGCGGGGTCGACATCTACCCCTTGCAGTCGGGCGTTGGCCTGGCGGATGTCACCTCGTTCGGCAAGTACCTGGGCGGCAGCCCCACCAATGTCGCCGTCGCCGCCGCACGCTACGGCAGAAGCGCCGCCGTGATCACGAAGACGGGCGACGACCCGTTCGGGCAGTTCGTGCGGCAGGCTCTCGCGGGCTACCGGGTCGACAGCACGCATGTCGGTGTGTCCGGCATCGCGCCGACGCCGGTGACCTTCTGCGAGATCTTCCCGCCGGACGATTTCCCGCTCTACTTCTACCGGCTGCCAAGCGCCCCCGACCTGGACATCCGCCCCGACGAGCTGGACCTCGACGCCGTCGCGTCGGCGCGGATCTTCTGGATGTCGGGGACGGGCCTGTGTGCCGAGCCGAGCCGGTCGGCGACGCTCGCGGCGCTGGAGCACCGGGCCGGGGCGGGGACCACGGTCTTCGATCTGGACTGGCGGCCGATGTTCTGGGGGGACCCGGCGCAGGCGCGCACCCTCTACCGGCAGGCCCTCGCCCACGCCACGGTCGCCGTCGGCAACCGTGAGGAGTGCGAGGTGGCGACCGGCGAGAGCGAGCCGTACGCCGCCGCCCGCGCCCTGATCGGCCTGGGCGTCGAGGTCGCCGTGGTCAAGCAGGGCCCGAAGGGCGTGCTCGCCATGGACCGCACGGGCGGCACGGTGGAGGTGCCGCCGGTGCCCGTGGACGTGGTGAACGGCCTCGGCGCCGGGGACGCCTTCGGCGGCGCCCTGTGCCACGGACTGCTGTCCGGCTGGGAGCTGGAGCGTGTCATGCGCTTCGCCAACGCCGCCGGGGCGATCGTCGCCGGTGAGCTGGCCTGCTCGGACGCCATGCCCGACGAAGCGCTGGTCGAAGCGAAGATCAAGGAGACAAGGGTGTCTGACAAGGTCCAGCGGATCGTGCGGGCCCGGGTCAACAACCCCGGCGCCATCGCGGAGGCCGCCGCCCGACGCGTCAAGGCCGTCTCGCCGCTGGGCGAACACGGCCGGGCGATGATCATCGCCGCCGACCATCCCGCGCGCGGCGCCAACACCGTGGGCGGCGACCCCTCGGCGATGGCCGACCGGCGCGCGCTGCTGGACCGGATGTGCGTGGCGCTGGAGCGCCCGGGGGTGACGGGTGTCCTCGCCACGGCGGACATCCTCGAAGATCTGCTGCTGCTCGGTGTGCTCGACGGCAAGAGTGTGTTCGGTTCGATGAACCGCGCGGGGCTCGCCGGGTCCGCGTTCGAGATCGACGACCGGTTCACCGGCTACGACGCCGAGGCGATCGCCGCGATGGGTTTCGACGGCGGCAAGGCGCTGACCCGGATCTGCCTGGACGACCCGGCCACCCCCTCCGTGCTGGAGCAGACCGCCAGGGCCGTGGACGAGCTGAACGACCGTCGGCTCATCGCGATGGTCGAGCCGTTCCTGTCCTACTGGGTGGACGGGAAGATCCGCAACGACCTCTCCCCCGAAGCCGTGATCAAGTCGATCACCATCGCCTCGGGCCTCGGCCGGCGCTCCGCGTACACCTGGCTGAAGCTGCCGGTCGTGGACGACATGGAGCGCGTCCTCGCCTCCTCCACACTGCCGGTGCTGCTGCTCGGCGGCGAGGTGAAGGACGCGCAGGCGGCGTTCGACGCCTGGCACAAGGCGCTCTCGCTGCCGACCGTGCAGGGGCTGATCGTCGGCCGGTCGCTGCTCTACCCCGCGGACGGCGATGTCGCCGGGGCCGTGGACCGTGCGGTGAGTCTGCTGTGACCACACACAACGACACGTCGCATCGGCCGGCCGGCAGCACCGCCGAGGGGCCGTACACCACCGTGGTCACTCCCGAGTCCGCGCGGTGGGGTTTCTCCGGACTGCGCGTGGTGGAGCTGGCGGCGGGCGAGCACCTCACACTGTCCACCGGCGACAGCGAGTATCTGGTGCTGCCGCTCGCCGGTTCCTGCACGGTCGCGGTCGACGGTACGACGTTCCTGCTGGCGGGCCGCGACGGTGTGTTCGACGCGGTCACCGACTTCGCCTACGTACCCCGCGACGCCGAGGCCGTGGTCCGCAGTGAGCGCGGCGGACGGTTCGCTCTCCCGTCGGCGCGCTGCGAGCGGCGGCTGACCGCCCGGTACGGCCCGGCCGACGGTGTCCCCGCCGAGCCGCGCGGCACCGGGAACTGCTCGCGCCAGGTCAACAACTACTGCCTGCCGCACACGTTCGACGCCGACCGGCTGCTGGTGTGCGAGGTGCTCACCCCGGGCGGCAACTGGTCCTCGTACCCGCCCCACAAGCACGACGAGGCGCGCACGGACGCGGACGGGAACCCCGTAGAGAGCGAACTCGAAGAGATCTACTACTTCGAGATCGCCGACGGACCCGCCGGTCCCGGCTTCGCCTACCAGCGGGTGTACGGGACCGAGGAACGCCCCGTCGACGTCCTCGCCGAGGTGCGCACCGGCGACACCGTGCTGATCCCGCACGGCTGGCACGGGCCGTCCATCGCCGCCCCCGGCCACGACCTCTACTACCTCAACGTGATGGCGGGCCCCGGGCCGGACCGGGCCTGGCTGATCTGCGACGACCCGGCACACGGCTGGGTCCGCGCCACCTGGGAGGGCCGGGAGACCGACCCCCGGCTGCCCTTCGGCGCCCGGAACACAACGAAGGACGTGTGATGGAGACAGTACGGCTCACCACCGCGCAGGCCCTCGTACGGTTCCTGGCGAACCAGTACAGCGAGCGCGACGGCCAGGAACAGCGGTTCGTCCCCGGGGCCTGGGGCATCTTCGGGCACGGCAATGTGGCCGGGGTCGGGCAGGCGCTGCTCCAGGCGGCCAGGACCGGCGAGGCCGACCTCCCGTACTACCTGGCCCGTAACGAGCAGGGCATGGTGCACGCGGCCGTGGCCTTCGCCAAGACGCGCGACCGGCTGGCCGCGCACGCCTGTACGGCGTCCACGGGCCCCGGCTCCACCAACATGATCACGGGCGCCGCGCTGGCCACCACCAACCGGCTGCCGGTGCTGCTGCTGCCCAGCGACATGTTCGCCACCCGGGCCGCCGACCCCGTCCTCCAGCAGCTGGAGGACACCCGCGGCGGAGACGTCACCGTCAACGACGCCTTCCGTCCGGTGTCGAAGTACTTCGACCGGATCAGCAGGCCCGAGCAGCTGATCCCGGCCGCGCTCGCCGCGATGCGCGTGCTGACCGACCCGGTGGAGACCGGCGCCGTCACCCTCTGCCTGCCGCAGGACGTCCAGGCCGAGGCGTACGACTGGCCGGTGGCGTTCTTCCGGCGCCGGGTGTGGCACATCGGC
This sequence comes from Streptomyces sp. NBC_01429, assembly GCF_036231945.1. Taxonomy (NCBI): domain Bacteria; kingdom Bacillati; phylum Actinomycetota; class Actinomycetes; order Kitasatosporales; family Streptomycetaceae; genus Streptomyces; species Streptomyces sp. NBC_01429. The sequence goes on from NZ_CP109599.1 coordinate 1,696,611, forward strand.
CGTCCGGTGCCGGAGTCCGCCGCGCTGAAGCGGGCCGCCGATCTGCTGCGTACGGCGAAGAAGCCGCTGCTGGTGGCGGGCGGCGGCGTGGTGTACTCGGGCGCCGGGAACCAGCTGCGGTCGTTCGCCGAGGCCACCGGCATCCCGGTCGCCGACACCCACGCGGGCAAGGGCGCGCTGGCCTGGGACCATCCGTCGGCGGTCGGCGGCGTCGGCTCCACGGGCACGGCGGCGGCCAACGCGCTCGCCGCCGAGGCGGACGTCGTCATCGGGGTCGGCACCCGCTACAGCGACTTCACCACCGCCAGTCACACCGTCTTCGGCAACCCGGACGTGCGGTTCATCAACCTCAACGTCGCCCGTCTCGACGCGGTGAAACACTCCGCCGAACCGCTCGTCGCCGACGCCCGCCTCGGACTCGCCGGTCTGGAAGCGGAGTTGGACGGCTGGAAGACCGACGACGCCTACCGGCAGCGCGTGCTGGAGCTGGCCGCCGAGTGGCGGCGCACCACCGACGAGTGTTTCGGCGTCGGGCACGGGCCGCTGCCCGCGCAGACCGAGATCCTCGGCGCGCTGCGCGCCGCGCTGGACGACCGGGACGTGGTGATCAACGCGGCCGGGTCCCTGCCGGGCGACCTCCAGATGCTGTGGCGTTCGCGCGACCCGAAGGCGTACCACGTCGAGTACGCCTACTCCTGCATGGGCTACGAGGTGGCCGCCGGGCTCGGGGTGAAGATGGCGGATCCGGGCCGCGAGGTCGTGGTCCTGGTCGGCGACGGCTCGTATCTGATGATGTCGCAGGAGATCGTGACCATGGTCTCCGAGGGGATCAAGGTCATCATCGTCCTGGTCCAGAACCACGGCTTCGCCTCGATCGGTGCGCTCTCGGAGTCGCTCGGCTCGCAGCGCTTCGGTACCCGCTACCGCTTCCGCGACCCGGCGAGCGGCCAGCTCGACGGCGAGGTCCTCCCGGTGGACCTGGCCGCCAACGCCGCCTCGCTCGGCGCGGATGTCCTGCCCGCCTCCACCGTCGAGGAGTTCACCGGCGCGCTGGCGAAGGCCAGGGCGTCCGACCGTACGACGGTCGTCCATGTCGAGACCGATCTGTACGGGCCGAACCCGCCCGGCAGCGCCTGGTGGGACGTCCCCGTCAGCGAGGTCTCCGCGCTGGAGTCGACCCGGGAGGCGTACGAGACATACCGCGCCGCCAAACGGTCCCAGCGTCACTACCTCTGACACCTCCGACACCCCGCCCCCCTGCACGGCCACACCCCTGAGGAACCCTCACATGACCACCATTGAGCACTGGATCGACGGCGCCGCCACGGCCGGCGCTTCCTCCCGTACCGCCCCCGTCTTCAACCCCGCCACCGGCGTCTCGGGGACGAGCGTGCGCCTCGCCGGGGCCGCCGACGTGGACACGGCGGTCGCCGCCGCCTCCCGTGCCTTCGAGTCCTGGAGCGAGACGTCCCTCTCGCAGCGGATCAAGGTGCTGTTCGCCTTCCGTGAGCTGCTCGTACGGAACGAGGAGGAGCTGGCCCGGATCATCTCCGCCGAGCACGGCAAGGTCATCGACGACGCGCGCGGCGAGATCGCGCGCGGCCGGGAGGTCGTGGAGTACGCCTGCGGTCTGGGCGACATCCTGAAGGGGTCGTTCTCCGACCAGGTGTCCACCGATGTCGATGTGCACAACTTCCGCCAGCCGCTGGGAGTGTGCGCGGGGATCACCCCGTTCAACTTCCCGGCGATGGTGCCGCTGTGGATGCACCCGATCGCCATCGCGACCGGCAACACCTTCGTCCTCAAGCCCAGCGAGCGCGACCCGTCGGCCGCGAACTTCGTCGCGAGGCTCTATGCCGAGGCCGGGCTGCCCGACGGTGTGTTCAATGTCGTGCACGGCGACAGGACCGCGGTCGACGCCCTCCTCGACCACCCGGAGATCGCGGCGGTCTCCTTCGTCGGCTCGACGCCCATCGCCCGGTACGTGCACGAGCGCGGCACCGCGCGCGGCAAGCGCGTACAGGCGCTGGGCGGTGCCAAGAACCACGGTGTCGTGATGCCCGACGCGGATCTCGACTTCGCGGCGAAGCATCTGATCGCCGCCGCCTACGGCTCGGCCGGCGAGCGCTGCATGGCGATCTCCGTCGCCGTCGCCGTCGGCTCGGCCGCCGACCCGCTGGTGGAGATCCTGGAGCGCAAGGCCCGCGAGATCACGGTGGGCCCCGGCGACGACCCGACGAGCGACATGGGTCCGCTGGTCACGGCAGCCGCGCGGGACCGGGTCACGGGCGCCGTCGCCGGGGGCGCCGCGCAGGGCGCCACGGTCGTGGTGGACGGCCGCGGCCTCAAGGTCGAGGGCCACGAGAACGGCTTCTTCGTCGGTCCGTCCCTGCTGGACCGCGTCACCACCGAGATGGACGCCTACCGCGAGGAGATCTTCGGCCCGGTGCTCGCGGTGGTACGCGTCGACACCGTCGACGAGGCGATCGCGCTGATCAACGCCAACCCGTACGGGAACGGCACCGCCGTCTTCACCTCCGACGGCGGGACCGCGCGCCACTTCCAGCGCAAGGTAAAGGTCGGCATGATCGGCGTCAACGTGCCGGTGCCGGTGCCGATGTCGTACTACTCCTTCGGCGGCTGGAAGGACTCGCTCATCGGCGACAGTCCGGTCCACGGCCCCGAGGGGATCCGCTTCTACACCCGGGCCAAGGTGGTCACCACCCGCTGGCCGCACCGGGAGCGGGAGACCGCGGCCGGTTTCAGCTTCCCGACCTCGGACTGAGCCGCCTCCGCCCCTCCGCGCCCCCTCCGCTTCCTCCTCCCCTCTCCTCTCCCCTTCTCCCCTTCTCCCTTTCCTTCCGCCGCCGAGAAGAGCCGCATCCATGACAAAGACGTCACCTTCCCCCCGAACCGCCGTGGGCAACCTCTGCCTCGGTTCCGCGCCCGACTCGTGGGGCGTCTGGTTCCCCGAGGACGACCGGCAGGTCCCCTACACCCGCTTCCTCGACGAGCTGGTCCAGGCCGGTTACGAGTGGCTGGAGCTGGGCCCGTACGGCTATCTGCCCACCGAGCCCGAGCGTCTCGCCGAGGAGCTGTCCGTCCGTGGCCTCAAGGTCTCCGGCGGCACCACCTTCGGCGCGCTGCACCGGCCCGAGGAGTGGGACACGATGCTCGCCGAGGTGCTGCCGGTCGCGAAGCTCACCGCCGCGACCGGGGCCCACCACCTGGTCTTCATCCCGCCGATGTACCGGGACGAGAAGACCGGCGCGTTCACCGAGAGCCCGGAGCTGACCGCCGCGCAGTGGGCGGGCTTCGGCCGGGCCGCCGACCGGCTGGGCAGGATCCTGCTGGACGAGTACGACGTGCGCCTCGTGCTGCACCCGCACGCGGACAGCCACATCCAGACCCAGCCCGAGATCGAGCGTTTCCTCAACGAGTCCGACTCGCGGTACGCCAACCTCTGCCTGGACACCGGACACGTGGCCTACGGCGGCGGCGACAACCTCGATCTGATCCGGCGGTTCGGCGAGCGCGTCGGCTATGTCCACATCAAGCAGATGGACCCGGCCGTGCTCGCCCAGGTGACCGAGGAGAACCTCTCCTTCGGCGAGGCCGTCAAGCGCGGCGTCTGTATCGCGCCGCCCGCCGGGGTCCCCGACCCGGCCGACCTGATCGCCGAACTCGCCCGGCTCGACGCCGAACTCTTCGTGATCGTCGAGCAGGACCTCTACCCCTGCGCGCCGGAAGTCCCGCTTCCCGTCGCCGTGCGTACGCGCGCGGTCCTGGCCGAGAGCGGCCTCACCTGTACCCGACGCCCACTCACCCGGTAACAGGAGGCTGCCATGACGGACGTCAAGGACGACGCGGCCGCGGGCACCGCGCCGTCCCCCGCCACACTCACCGACGATCCTCCGCCCGCGGTCAAACGCCGGCTGCGGGTGGTCACCCTCATCGCCACCTTCGGCGGACTGCTCTTCGGGTACGACACCGGAGTGATCAACGGCGCTCTGCCGTACATGAAGGAAGACCTCGGCCTCACCCCGTTCACCGAGGGCCTGGTCACCAGCTCACTGCTGTTCGGCGCGGCGCTCGGCGCCCTCTTCGGCGGACGGCTCTCCGACCAGCGCGGCCGGCGCAAGAACATCCTGATGCTCGCGGTGATCTTCTTCTTCGGCGCGCTGGGCTGCACGCTCGCCCCGAACACCGAGGTCATGGTGGTCGCCCGGTTCGTCCTCGGCCTCGCGGTCGGCGGCGCTTCGGTGACCGTGCCCGTCTACCTCGCGGAGATCTCCCCCGCCGAGAAGCGCGGCGGGCTGGTCACCCGTAACGAGCTGATGATCGTGAGCGGTCAGCTGGCCGCCTTCACCTTCAACGCGATCATCGCCTCGTTCGGCGGCGAGAGCGGCGGGGTCTGGCGCTGGATGCTGGTGATCGCGACACTGCCGGCCGTGGTGCTCTGGTTCGGCATGCTGGTCATGCCGGAGAGCCCGCGATGGCTCGCCTCGCAGACCCGGTACGCGGAGGCACTCGCCGTACTGAAGCAGGTCAGGTCCGAGCGGCGCGCGGAGGCGGAGCTGAAGGAGGTCACCGGGCTCGCGGTGGCCGACGAGCGGGCCAAATCGGGCGGCTGGGCCGATCTGAAGGCCACCCCGTGGATCAAGCGGCTGGTCTGGGTCGGTATCGGCATCGCCGTCTGCCAGCAGGTCACCGGGGTCAACACGATCATGTACTACGGCACCCAGATCCTCACCGACGCCGGATTCGCCTCCGACAGCGCGCTCACCGCGAACATCGCCAACGGTGTGATCTCGGTGCTCGCCACCTTCCTCGGGATCTGGCTGCTCGGCCGGGTGGACCGCAGGCCGATGCTGATGATCGGCCAACTCGGCACGACGACAGCCCTGTTGCTGATCGGTGTGTTCTCGATCGCACTGCCGGAGGGCACCCCGCGCGCGTACGCCGTGCTCGCCATGACCGTCACCTTCCTCGCCTTCCAGCAGGGCGCGATCTCGCCGGTCACCTGGCTGATGCTCGCGGAGATCTTCCCGATGAGGATGCGCGGATTCGGCATGGGGGTCTGCGCGGTGGTGCTGTGGATGGTCAACTTCGCGATCGGGCTGACCTTCCCGGTGCTGGTCGACTCCATCGGCATCTCCGCCACGTTCTTCGTCTTCGCCTGCCTCGGCATCGGCGCGGTCCTCTTCGTCAGGACCTACGTCCCCGAGACCCGCGGCCGGTCCCTCGAAACACTCCAGAACGAGCTGCGGGCCCGCTACACCCGCTCCACCGACCCCGTTCCCTCCTCCAACTGAGCCGCTCCGAAAGGGAGATCCCTCATGACTGTCCGTATTGGTGTGATCGGCACCGGCATGATCGGCCAGGACCACATCCGCCGACTGACCCACGTCGTCACCGGCACCCGGGTCACCGCGGTGTTCGACATCGACACCGCCCGCGCCGAGGAGGTCGCCGCGTCGGTCGGTGCCCGCGCGCTGCCCAGCGGCGCCGAGGTCATCGACGCGGCGGACGTCGACGCCGTCGTCGTCACCTCCTGGGGCCCGACCCACGCCGAACACGTCCTCGCCGCCATCGCCGCGGGCAAGCCGGTCTTCTGCGAGAAGCCGCTGGCCACCACGGCCGAGGACTGTCTCAGGATCATCGAGGCGGAGACGGCCCACGGCACCCGGCTCGTCCAGGTCGGCTTCATGCGCCGGTACGACTCGGGCTACCGGGAGATGAAGAAGGTCATCGAGTCGGGCGGGATCGGCGAGCCGCTGATCGTGCACTGCGCCCACCGCAACCCGACCGTCCCCGCCTCCTACACCTCAGCGATGGCCGCGCAGGACACGGCCGTCCACGAGATCGACGTGCTGCGCTGGCTGCTGGACGACGAGATCCGCTCCGTACAGGTGCTGCGTCCGCGCAGGACCCGCAAGCGCCACGAGCACCTCCAGGACCCGCAGATCATGCTCATGGAGACCGCCGAGGGGGTCAGGATCGACCTGGAGGTCTTCGTCAACTGCCAGTACGGGTACGACATCCAGTGCGAGACCGTCGGCGAGGAGGGCCTGGTCCGGCTGCCCGACCCGGCGGCCGTCGCGGTCCGCGGCGGCGGCCGGAACGCGACCGCGGTCCTCCAGGACTGGAAGGGCCGGTTCGGGGACGCCTTCGACACCGAGTTCCGCGAGTGGGCCGGGTCCGTGGCGAGCGGCGCCGAGCCCACCGGCCCCTCGGCCTGGGACGGCTACGCCGCGACCGTCATCACGGACGCCCTGGTGGAATCCCTGGAGTCCGGCGAGACGGTACGGGTCGACGCGCTGGAGAAGCGCCCCGCCTTCTACGGAGGGGACGCCCGGTGAAGATCGCCCTCGACCCGTACATGCTGCGTGCCCTGCCCATCAGGGAGATGGTGCGCACGGTCGCCGATCTGGGCTACTCGTACATCGAGCTGTCCCCGCGCGACGACTTCATGCCCTTCTTCCTGCATCCGCGCGCCGACGACGAGCGGGTGGCCGAGCTGAGGTCCGCGCTGGACGAGACGGGCGTGCGGCTGTCGAGTGTGCTGCCGCTGTACAAGTGGTCCAGCCCGGACGAGACCGAGCGGCAGACCGCCGTCCGCTACTGGAAGCGGATGATCGAGATCACCGCGCAGCTCGGCTGCACGCTGATGAACTCGGAGTTCAACGGCCGTCCGGAGGCCGCCGCGCAGAGCGAGGCCGCTTTCTGGCGCTCCATGGAGGAGCTGCTGCCGGAGTTCGAGCGCGAGGGCATCGCGCTCAATCTGGAGGCGCACCCGGACGACTTCTGCGAGGAGAACGATCCGGCGGTCGATCTCGTACGGGCCATCAACAAGCCGTACGTCAACTACCTTTACTGCGCACCGCACAGCTTCCATCTGTCCGGGTCCGACCCGGGCGCGGACATCGGGAGGATGCTGCGGTACGCGGGCGACAAGCTCCAGCACCTGCACATCGCCGACACCTTCAACCACAAGGGTTCCTCGGGGCTGCGCTACATCCTCAACCCGCCCGGCACGGCGGCCCGTATCCACCAGCACCTGGACATCGGGCAGGGCGAGGTGGACTGGAACACCTTCTTCTCCACCCTGCGCGAGCTGGAGTTCGACGGAGTCGCGACGGTGTGCGTCTTCGCCTGGGAGGAGCGGGCGCGGGAGTCGTCGGCGTTCATGCTGGAGCGGGTGACGAAGGAGCTGGTCCGCTGAGCCGGGGCCCGGGTGACGGGCCCTCACACCGCGGCGGGTACCGCGACCGCGGAGCGGAGTGTGCGGCGGAACGGTGTGTGGGGCGGTGTGCCGTGGCTACGGCGCGGCACACTCCCGTACGGTCCGCCGCAGCCAGGTGTGGGCGGGGTCGTCGGCCAGGGAGGCGTGCCACACCGAGGAGACGACGTACTCCGGCATCGCGATCGGCGGCGGGCTGACGGTGAGTCCCGCGATCCGGGCGAAGACCTCCGCCGCGTGCCGGGGGACGGTCGCGAGGGCGGGGACGGAGCGCAGCATCACCACCGCTCCGGCGAAGTGCGTGGTCGCTGTGGCCACCCGCCGGGTCAGCCCCTGGGCGGCCAGCAGGTCGTCGACGATGCCCCGGCGGCCGTCGTGCGACACCAGGACGTGCGGATGCGCGAGGTAGTCCCGGCGGGTCAGCGGTACCGGGAGATCCAGCAGCCCGGCGTCGAAGAGGCAGGCGTAGCCGGAGGTGAACAGCTCCTCCTGGCGGTGGACGGAGCCGAGGGCCGGCGCGACGGCGACCGCGAGGTCGATCTCGCCCCGGTCGAGCAGGTCGGCGACCACGGTGCGGTTGGCCTGGCGCGCCACGAACCGCACACCGGGGTGGGCGCGCCCCCGCTCGACCAGTCGCGGCATGAGGTGGGCCTCGATGTCGTCGGACATGCCCAGAGTGAACGTCCGCTCCGAGGTCTCCGGGGCGAACCGTGCCGCGCCGGTGAGGGCGCCGTGCAGGATCCGCAGCGCCGGTTCGGTGGTGCGGGCGATCTCATGGGCACGCGGGGTGGGTTCCATACCGGTACGTACCCGGACGAACAGCTCGTCACCGAAGAGGCGTCGCAGCCTGCCGAGGGCGGCGCTGACCGCCGCCTGGCTCAGCCGCAGCTCGGCGGCGGCGCGGGTCACGCTCCGCTCGCGCATCAGCGCCGCGAACACGATCAGCAGATTGAGATCCGCCCGCCTGAATTCGGTTTCATAGATATCGATCATCGTGGATATCAGTTTGCCGGATGCCGAGGGGCTTCGTACCGTCGCCGTATGACGCATCTGACCGCAGCCGTCGTCCAGGCGGGCTCACGGCTCTTCGACACACCCGGGAATCTCGGCAGGGCCCGGGAGCTGATCCGCGAGGCGGCCGGCCGGGGAGCCGAGGTCATCGTGCTGCCCGAGGCGTTCCTCGGCGGCTATCCGAAGGGGCTGGACTTCGGTGTGACCGTCGGCAGCCGCACCCCGGAGGGACGGGAGCTGTTCCGCCGCTACGCCGAGTCGGCCATCAGGGTTCCCGGCCCCGAGACGGCGGAGCTGGCCGCGCTCACGGGCGAGCTGGGCGTCCACGCGGTGGTGGGCGCCGTGGAGCGCCGCGGTTCGACGCTGCACTGCGTCGCCCTGTTCTTCGGCCCGGAGGGGTATCTCGGCCTGCACCGCAAGCTGATGCCGACCGCCGCCGAGCGGGTGATCTGGGGCACCGGCGACGGCTCCACGATGCCGGTGGTGCGGACGGGCCGCGCCCGGCTGGGCGCGGCCATCTGCTGGGAGAACTACATGCCGCTGTTCCGCGCGGCGATGTACGCCAAGGGCGTCGACATCTGGTGCGCGCCGACGGTCGACGACCGGGAGAACTGGCAGGCCACCATGTGCCATGTGGCCCTGGAGGGGCGCTGTTTCGTGCTCAGCGCCAACCAGTACCTGCGCCGCTCCGATCTGCCGGCCGACGTCCATCCCGTACAGGGCGACGCGCCGGACACCGTGCTGATCGGCGGCGGCAGCACCATCGTCTCGCCGCTGGGCGAGGTCCTGGCGGGACCGCTCCGGGACGGGGAGGGCATCCTCACCGCCGAACTCGACCTGGGCGACCTCGCCCGGGGCCGGTTCGACCTGGATGTGACGGGGCACTACGCCCGGCCCGACATCTTCACCCTGGACGTGGACGAGACCGCGCGGGACGTCCTGTCCGGGGAGCGATGAGGGGCCGGGCGTCCATGAGGGGCCTGCGTCCATGAGCGGCCGGGCGGCGGCCGTCACGGCGGGGACCGTCAGTAGGGGCCGTTCACGTTGTCGATCGAGCCGTACCTGGCGGCTGCGTAGTTGCACGCGGCGGTGATGTTGGCGACCGGGTCGTAGCTGTTCGTCGACGTACCGGGCACGTGGTACGCCTGGAACGTGGGATCGATGACCTGGAGCAGCCCCTTGGACGGGATGCCGGCGGCGGCGTTGGAGTCCCAGTTGTTGATGGCCGCCGGGTTGCCCGAGGACTCGCGCATGATGTTGCGGTAGATCCCGTTGTACGAGCCGGGGATGCCGTGCGTGGCCATGACGTCCAGCGACTCGCGGATCCAGCCGTCGAGGTTGTTGGAGTACGTCTTCAGCGCGGCCGGCGCGGTGTCGGCGACGGTCTGGGTGGCGATGTCGGTGGTCTTCGCCGTGGCGCTCTTCGTCGTGGCGGCCTTCGCGGAGGAGGGCTTCGCCGTGGTGGCCTTCGCCGTGGAACCGAGGGTCAGCTTGAGGCCGGGGAAGATGCGCGACGGGTTGCTTCCGATGGCGCTCCGGTTGTCCTCGTAGAGCTTCTTCCAGCCGCCGGTCACGGAGTGCGCCTTCGCGATCCTGGACAGCGAGTCACCGGCGACGACGGAGTACGTCAGGGGGGCCTGCCGCGTGACACCGGCGGGGGCCGCCGCCGTCCCGGCGGGGGCGTATCCGGCCGAGGGCGCCGCCTGGGCGGTGGTCGCCGCCAGCAGCGGAAGCGCGAGTACGGCTCCCCCCGCGCTCACGGCGACGACACCACGAGCGAGCGGGCCGGTTCTGGGACGACGGTGCTTGGCCTTTGCGGACATGACGCATTCCTCTCCGTCGCCTGCGAGGTGAGCTGTCGGGTTCGGGCAGGAGATGCCCGGTCGCGCAGACGGCGACTTCACCCCGAGCCGGTCCAGCTTCTGAACCGGCGACTTACCTGGGTCCCCCGCTCCTGCCGTACGTGAGTAGGTGGGTTTCCGGGCAGCGGCAGGATTCGGCGTTCTGTCCGGAATGACGAGAACGTAAGCGAGAAGTCCCGGGAGAGACAAGTCCAGAATTCACACCGCAATACGAGGGGAGATTGCAGCCGGGAAGATCAGAAATGACTTTCACCCTCGCGGCGCCTCAACTCTCCTTTCCTGTGAGCGAAGTGAACGAGACCGCGCGCACCCCGAACGATCATCCACGTGACGCATGTCACGGCAGCGAGTGGATCTTCCCGCCCACAACACCACGCAGAAGACAACAAGATGCTGAATATCACCCATATCGCCATCGGGGACAACAGCTCCAAAACGCCCATATCGCCAAGGATGGCCCGCGCCGCCAACCAACAGAATTCTGGCGGCAACTTCCCTTTGCCCAAGAAAAGATCAGCGAGATCATAAGCCGTCCTGATGAGCCATCAATTCTGCGTTCGGCTTTTTGAAAGGGCGTCAGGAACGTCGTGCCGCGCCGGAAAGGCGGGCGCCCTGTTCGCGTTCTCCGCACCGACGCACCCCGCCGCGCCCGGCCGGCACTCCCGCCCCGCCCTGCCGCCCCGCCTCGTCGCCGGGTCCGGCGGCCCGCATCGCGCCGCCCGCGCCACTCCACCCGTCGCGCCACCCGCCGCGCCACCCGTCACACGACCCGCGTCACACCGCGCGTCCGGTGTATCGCTCCCGGTCAGCGGGGGTCCGTGCTCATGAGAGCAAAAAAATACGCATGTGTTGCCGGGAGGTTAATCGCGGACCTACTGTCCCTCGCCAGGACCACATCTGGAGGCCCACATGCGTATGAAGCGCATCTTCGGGATCTTTATCGCGACATCCACTCTTGCGTCACTGGCCGCCTGCTCCGTCTCCACCACCCCCGGTGGCACGGACAGCGGCAGCGGCGGCAAGAAGGCCGCGGGCGGCCTGTCCATCGGCTTCAGCCAGGCGACCCAGCAGTCGCCCTTCTACGTGCAGCTGCGCACCGGGGCCGAGCAGGCGGCCAAGAAGGCCGGGGCCAAGCTGAACTTCGCCGACGCCGGTGACGACGTGACGAAGCAGAACAACGACATCCAGGACCTGATCACCCGCGGCGTCGACGTCCTGCTGATCAACCCCGTCGACCCCAAGGGCGTCAAGGCGGGCCTGGCCGCGGCCGCGGCCGCCGGCATCCCGGTGGTGACCGTCGACCGTCCGGTGCCCTCGGGCGCGGCCGCCCACGTCGGCCGCGACAACAAGGAGATGGGCCGGCTCGTCGGCGCCGAGGTCGCCAAGGCGCTCGGCGCCCAGGGCGGCAAGGTCATCGAGATCAAGGGCGACGCGGGCGGCGCGGTGGCCCGCGACCGCAGCGCGGGCTTCCACGAGGCGGTGGCCGCCAACAAGAAGATCAAGATCGTGGCGGGCCCCTACTGCGACTACATCCGCTCCAAGGCCGTCACCGCCATGCAGGACCTCCTCCAGACCAACACCGACGTCAAGGCCGTCTACGCGCACAACGACGACATGGCCCTCGGCGCGCTCCAGGTGCTCAAGGAGAACAACCGCACCGACGTCAGGGTCGCCGGGGTCGACGGTCTGATGGAGGCCGTGAAGTCCATCGCGGCCGACGGTCCCTACCTCGCCACCGCGCTCAACGACCCGATCTCCCTGGGCGCCACCGCCGTGAGCACCGCGCTCGACGTCCAGTCGGGCAAGAAGGTCGCCGCCACCGTCGATGCCGGGACCGGGCTGATCGACCGCGCCAACGCCGCCACGTACACCGGCGCCACCACCTTCGCCCTCGCGGGCAAGGAATGACACCGCACCCCACACAACGGGCCGGATCCGACCGTGTGCCCGGCCCCGTCCGAGAAAGCGATACGAACATGCCGCAGACCATGCGAGCCGCCCTGCTGCACGCCCCGGGCGACATCCGCGTCGAGGAGGTTCCCGTACCGGAGCCCGCGCCCCGGGAAGCACTCGTCCGCGTCGCCGCCTGCGGGGTCTGCGGCTCGGACATACCCCGGATGCTGCGGCCGGGCGGCGCCTACCACCTCCCGCTGATCTGCGGCCACGAGTTCTCCGGCCATGTCGTGGCGCTCGGCGCCGAACTCGCCGCGGCCGGCACGGTCAAGGAGGGCGACCTCGTCGCCGTACCGCCGCTGATCCCCTGCCGGCGCTGCACCCCCTGCTCCCAGGGGCACTTCAGCCTCTGCGAGGACTACGACTACTTCGGCAGCCGGCGCGCCGGCGCCTACGCCGAGTACGTCACCGTCCCCGAGGACAACCTGATGGTCCTGCCCGCCGACCTCGACCCGCGCGCCGCCGCCATGCTCGACCCGGCCGCCATCGCCCTGCACGCCATCTGGCGCACCAAACTGCGCACCGGCCACCGGGTCGCCGTCGTCGGCGCCGGACCGATCGGTCTGTTCGCCATCCAGTGGGCGCGGCTGGCCGGGGCGAGCGAGGTGCTCTCCATCGACGTGAGCGAGCAGAAGGCGGCCATGGCCCTGGAGGCCGGCGCCACCCACACCGCCGCCACCCCGGAGCGCGCAGGCGAACTCGCGGGCCACGGGTACGACGTGATCATCGAGTCCGCCGGGGTGCCGGCCACCGCCGACCAGGCGGTCACGCTCGCCGCCCGGCACGGTCAGGCCGTCTTCATCGGCATCCCGCACGACCCGGTCGTCCTGCCCAAGGCCACCTTCAGCAACTTCCTGCGCCGGGAGATCACCCTGCACGGCGCCTGGAACTCCTTCTCGGCGCCCTTCCCCGGCGACGAGTGGCGCACCGCCGCCCGCGCCATGGGCGACGGCAGCCTCCGCTGGAAGTTCATGATCACTCACGAACTGGGCCTGGACGACGTGTCGTCCACCCTGCACCGGCTCGGCGAGCGCTCCATGTTCAGCTCCAAGGTTCTCTTCCTGCCGAACGGGACCCTGCCGAACGGAGACCGTCCGTGACCACCCCGCCGAACGGAGACCGGCCATGACCGCGCTTCTCGCCATCGACCTGGGGACCGAGAGCGCCCGCGTCGCCGTCTACAGCGCCGGGGGCGAGGCGCTCGGGGTCAGCCAGAGCGGCTATCCGACCTCGTTCCCGCATCCCGGCCGGGCCGAGCAGAACCCCGAGGACTGGTGGCGCGCCGTGGTCACCGCCACCCGTGCCGCGCTCGCCGAGGCGGGCTCGCCGCCGGTGGCCGGGGTCGCCGTCGCCACCACCGCTTCGACGGTCGCCGTACTCGACGGCGCGGGGCGGCCGTTGCGCCCCGCGCTGCTGTGGATGGACAGCCGGGCCAGCGCCGAATCCGAGCTGACGGGGCGCTCCGCGCACCCGGTCCTGCGGTACGCGGGCGGCTCCGACGCGGTCGAGTGGCTCGTGCCCAAGGCCATGTGGCTGGCCCGCCACGAGCCCGACGTCTACCGCGCGGCGCAGCACATCACCGACGCCGTCGACTATCTCGTCTGGCGGCTGACCGGCGAGTGGACCGGCTCGCGGATGAACGCCGTCTGCAAGTGGAACTACGACCCGCGCGGCGGCGGGCTGCCCGACGATCTCTACGCCGAGTTCGGGGTGCCCGACCTGCGGGACAAGCTCCCCGGCCGGATCGTCCCGGTGGGGGACCCGGTCGCCCCCGTACGGGCGGCGGTACGCGAGGAACTCGGCATCACCGGCGGGGCCGTGGTCTGCGCCGGGGGCATCGACGCCCATCTGTCGCTGCTCGCCGTCGGGGGCGCACGGCCGGGCCGGGTGTCGGTCGTCTCCGGCACGTCCACCGCCTTCGTCACCGAGATCGACGAACCCGTCTTCCCGCCGACCGTCTGGGGCCCCTATCCGGACGCCCTCAACACCGGGCGGTGGCTGGTCGAGGGCGGCCAGGTCACCTCGGGGTCCGTGCTGACCTGGGCCGGTGAGCAGCTGCTCGGCACACCGCGGGCCGAGTTGCCGGGGCTGATCGAGGAGGCGGCGGCGCTGCCGCCGTGCGCCCACGGGCTGCTGGTCCTGGACTACTTCATGGGCAACCGCACCCCGCTGCGCGACCCCCGGCTGCGCGGCGCCGTCCTCGGGCTGACCCTCGGCAGCAGGCCGGCGGAGGTCTACCGGGCCGCCGTCGAGGGGGTCGCCTACGGCACCCGGCAGGTGCTCGAATCGTTCGTCGAGGGCGGGATCGCCGTGGACGAGGTGTTCGTCTCGGGCGGCATCAGACACAACCCGCTCTGGCTGCGTACCACCGCCGACGTCCTGGGCCGTCCGCTGCGGCTGGTCGGCGAGGCCAATCTGACCCTGCGCGCCTGCGCGGTGAGCGCCGCGGCGGGCTCAGGCCAGGCAGCCTCGCTGGCCGAGGCCGCCGCGGGCTTCGCGCCACGCGTACGGATCGTGGAACCCGACCCCACCCACCGCGACGCCCTCGAACGCGGTTACGCGGACTACCGCGCCGCGACCGAGGCCACCCGCTCGATCGCCCACCGGCTCAGCGCGCCGGACCGCTGGCAGAGCTGATCCCGGCAACTGATCCGGGCGGCTGATCCGGGCGAAGGACCGGCGGCGGACCACGGCAACGGACAAGGAGGTCCGGATGACCAACATCGAGGACGAGGCCCTGCTCTACCAGGTCGCCTCCCTGTACTACGAGCAGAACAGGACGCAGGAACAGATCGGGGAGGAGCTGCACTTCACCCGCTGGAAGGTCGGCCGGCTGCTGGCCGACGCCCGGCAGGCCGGGATCGTACGGATCGAGGTCGTCCACCCCAAGGCGCGGATGCGCGGCCTGGAGGAACGGCTGCGGGACGTCTTCGGGCTGCGCGACGCCGTCGTGGTCGCCGCCGACCGGGGCGACGACGAGGAGCGGCTGCGTGCCCGGGTCGCCGAGGCGGGGGCCGACTACCTGGCCCGGCTCCAGCCCGCGCCACGGCAGTTGGGCGTCTCGTGGGGCCGTACGCTGGACCTGCTCGCGGCCCGGCTGCATCCGGGCTGGGCGAGCGGCGTCCATGTCGTCCAGATCAACGGCGGGCTCAGCCGCTCCCGTACCCCCACCTCCGCGCAGGACATGGCGGGCCGGATCGCACACCTCGCGCAGGGCACCCTCAGTGTGCTGCCCGTGCCGTCCATCGTGGAGCAGGAGACCACACGGCGGCTCCTCGAAGAGGACAGCGCGGTCGCGGACGTCCTGACCCAGGCCGCCACGGCGGACACCGTGCTGTTCAGCCCCGGCGGCATCGGCGCCGACTCCGTCCTGGTCGGCTCCGGCTATCTGACGGCGCGGGACCTGGCGAAACTGGCCGCCGCCGGCGCCGTCGGCGATGTCGCCGGCCGGTTCATCGACGCGCGGGGCGCGATCGTCGACCGCGCCCTGGACGACCGTACCCTCGGCCTCCCCCTCGACCATCTGCGGCACAGCGCCGTGTCGGTGGCCGTCGTCTCCGGCACCGCGAAACACGCGGTCTGCGCGGCGGTCGTCTCCAGCGGGCTGTGCAACACCCTCGTCACCGACCATCACACCGCGTCCCATCTGCTCAACCCGCCCCCGGGCGAGGAGCGATGAGAGCGCGGAGCCCGGACATCCGGAAAGGAGGAGCCATGAGCCCTCGGGACACCGACGGCGGGACACCGAGACTGACGATGCGCGGCATCGTCAAGCGCTTCCCCGGCACCCTCGCCAACGACGGCGCCGAACTGATCGTGCGCGCCGGGGAGACCCACTGTCTGCTCGGTGAGAACGGCGCGGGCAAGAGCACCCTGATGAAGATCCTCGCCGGTTCCTACCGGCCGGACGAGGGCGAGATCCTGCTCGACGGCGAGCCCGTCGAACTGACCAGCCCGCAGGCGGGGATGGCCGCCGGTATCGCCGTGATCTACCAGGAGCTGGACCTCGTACCGGATATGACGGTCGCTCAGAACCTGCTGCTCGGCCACTCCCCCTCGTACGGTCCTTTCGTACGCCGCAAGGAACGCGCCGAGCTGGCCCGCGCCGCCGTGGCCAGGGTCGGCGGCGACTTCTCCGTGCACACCCTCGTACGTGATCTGCCCATCGCGGCGCAGCAGTTGACCGCGATAGCCAAGGCGCTCACGGCCGACGCGCGCGTCATCGTGATGGACGAGCCCTCGGCCACCCTCGGTGAGAGCGATCTGCGCAAGGTGTTCGAGGTGATCCGCTCGCTCACCGCGCAGGGCCGCTCCGTCATCTACATATCGCACCGGCTGGACGAGGTCATGGAGATCGGTGACCGGGCCACGGTGATGCGCGACGGCCGGTCGGTCGCCGTGCGGGATCTGGCGGCCACAACGGCCGACGAGCTGGTCGGCGACATGATCGGTACGACCGGGAAACTCACCGGAACCACCGAACGGCCGCGTCCGCAGGGGCCGCCGCTGCTGGCGATCGGTTCCGTACACAGTCCGGGGCTGATCGACGTCTCCGGGATCGAGGTGCGCGCCGGGGAGATCGTGGGACTCGCCGGGCTCGGCGGCGCTGGCCGGACCACACTCCTCAAGGCGTTGTTCGGAGACACCCGGGCGACGGTCTCGGTCACGCTGGACGGCGCGGCCGTACGGCTGCGCAGCCCCGCCGCCGCCGTACGGGCCGGGCTGGCCCTCGTACCGGAGAGCCGCAAGGAACAGGGGCTCATGCCGGGCCTGTCGGTCGGCCGCAACGCCGCCGTCACCGCGCTCGGCCGGCCGCCCTGGCTGGCGCCCCGCCGGCTCGGCCGCCGGCTGTCCGCGCCGGTGCTCACCGATCTCGGGGTCCGGTTCTCCTCGGCGGACCAGCCCGTCGGCAAGCTGTCCGGCGGCAATCAGCAGAAGGTCGTCCTGGCCAAGTGGATCACCAAGGGCTCCATCCGGGTCCTGCTGCTCGACGAACCCACGCGCGGTCTTGACGTGGGCGCCAAGGCCGATCTCTACCGCCAGGTGCGCCACCTCGCCGATCAGGGCGTGGCCGTCCTGCTCGCCAGCAGTGAACTGGGCGAGCTGACCGCCAACGCCGACCGGATCTGGGTGCTGCACGAGGGCCGCAACGTGGCCTGCTTCGACCCCCGCACCACCGACGAGACCACCATCGCGCACACCGTCATCACCGGAGTGACACCGACCGGCGCGACACCTACCGGAGCGACACCCCCTGGAGCACCCTCATGAGCACACCCACCACGGCGGCCGAGCCGAAACCGGCCGCCGGCGACCGGCCCCCGGGGACCGGAACCACCCGCGGGCGCGGCGCCGACCTCGTCGTCAAGTTCAATCTGGTGCTGGTCTTCCTGGCGCTGTGCGTGGTCGCGAGCCTGCTGGCGCCGGAGTTCCTGACCACCCGCAACATGTCCAACCTCCTCCAGCAGTCGGCGCTGACCGGGATCGTCGCCGTCGGCATGACCCTGGTCATCCTCACCGCCGGGATCGATCTGTCGGTGGGCAGTGTGGCCGCCTTCGGCGGGATGACCGTCGCGCTGCTGATCGACAAGGACATCAACTTCCTGCTGGCGATCGCCGTCAGCCTCGCCGCGGGCGCCCTGTTCGGCGCCGTCATGGGCGGGCTGTCCGCCTATCTGTCGCTGCCCGCGTTCATGACGACGCTCGCCGGGCTGACCGCCATACGCGGCCTGACCTATCTGCTGACCGACGGCGAGCCGGCCGGCGGCGACATCCCGCACGCCTTCCAGCTGCTGGGCGGCGGGTTCATCGGCTACGTACCGATCGTGGGCCTGATCTTCGTGGCCGTGGCCATCGGCGCCGGGCTGCTCCTGCGGGGCACCACCTTCGGTGAGTACATCTACGCCGTCGGCAGCAACAAGGAGGCGGCCCGCCTCTCCGGTCTGCCGGTGCGCGGTGTGATCACGGCGGTGTTCGCGATCTCCGGGGCGCTCTCGGCGCTGGCCGGGGTGCTGCTGACCTCGCGGCTCACCATCGGCCAGCCCACCGCGTTCAGCGGTCTCGAACTCGACGCCATCGCCGCCGTCGTCCTCGGCGGCACCAATCTCTTCGGCGGCCGCGGCGGGGTGATGGGCACGTTCGTGGCCGTACTGCTGCTGTCGGTCCTGCGCAACCTCTGCAATCTGATGGGCCTCGGGTCGTTCTTCCAGATGGTCGTCACGGGACTGATCCTCGTGGTCGCGCTCATCCTCAACATGCTGATCGAGAAGCGGGGTTCCCGTGCCTGACACCGACACTGTGCCGACCTCGGTCCCCTCCGACCCCGCCGGCATCGCCACCAGCAACACCGCGCTGCGGGCCTTCCTGTACGGTCTGCCCGGCGTCGACGAGGCCGGGGTGCACGCCCGCGTCGCCGACCTGGCCACCCGCTCGGTCAAGACCACCGCCAAGGCCCACGCCATCGATCTCGCGATCCGGATGGTCGACCTGACCACCCTGGAGGGCGCCGACACCCCCGGCAAGGTACGGGCATTGGCCGCGAAGGCGCTGGCGCCCGACCCCGCCGACCGGAGTGTGCCCTCGGTGGCCGCCGTCTGCGTCTACCCCGACCTCGTACCCGTCGCCGTACGCGCCCTGCGGGGCACCTCCGTCGGCGTCGCCTCCGTGGCCACCTCCTTCCCGGCGGGCCGCGCCCCGCTGGAGGCCCGGCTGCTCGACACCCGGGCCGCCGTCGCCGACGGGGCCACCGAGATCGACATGGTGATCGACCGGGGAGCGTTCCTGGCCGGTGACTACCGCAAGGTGTACGAGGAGATCGTCGCCGTCAAGGAGGTCTGCGCCCGCCCGGACGGCGAGCCGGCCCATCTGAAGGTCATCCTCGAAACCGGCGAACTCGCGGGCTACGACGACGTACGCCGTGCCTCCTGGCTCGCCATGCACGCCGGGGCCGACTTCATCAAGACCTCCACCGGCAAGGTCTCCCCCGCCGCCACGCCCGCCGTCACCCTGATCATGCTCCAGGCCGTACGGGACTTCCGCGCCGCGACCGGCCGGCAGGTCGGCGTCAAGCCGGCCGGGGGCATCCGTACCACCAAGGACGCCCTGCGCAACCTCGTGCTGGTCAACGAGACCGCCGGGGCGGACTGGCTCGACCCGCGCTGGTTCCGTATCGGCGCCTCCAGCCTCCTCAACGATCTGCTGATGCAGCGGACGAAGCTGACGACCGGCACCTACCCCGGTCCCGACTACTACTCCGCGGACTGAAAGGGACCAGGCACCCATGTCAGAGACCACAGGCCCCTCCCCCGGCGCCCTCGTCTACGCGCCCGCGCCCGAGTCACGGGCGGCGGTCCGGCTGAGGTCCGCGTACGGGCTCTTCATCGACGGCGAGTTCACTCAACCCGGCGAACAGACCCTGACCAGCGTCAACCCCGCCGACGAGCAGGGACTCGCCGAGGTGACCACGGCCACCGGGGCGGATCTGGACCGCGCGGTAGCGGCGGCCCGGCGCGCCTTCGACGGTGTGTGGTCCCGTACCACGCCCTCGGAGCGGGGCAAGTACCTCTACCGGATCAGCCGGATCATCCAGGACCGCGCCCGCGAACTGGCCGTCCTGGAGTCCCTCGACAACGGCAAGCCCATCAAGGAGACCCGGGACGTCGACATCCCGCTGGCCGCCGCCCACTTCTTCTACTACGCGGGCTGGGCCGACAAACTGCCCTTCGCCGTGGCGGGCTCCCCCGCTCCCCGGCCGCTCGGCGTGGCCGCCCAGGTCATCCCGTGGAACTTCCCGCTGCTGATGCTGGCCTGGAAGATAGCCCCGGCCCTCGCGGCCGGGAACACGGTGGTCCTCAAGCCGGCCGAGACCACCCCGCTCACCGCCCTGGTCTTCGCGGAGATCTGCCAGGAGGCCGAACTGCCGCCGGGCGTCGTCAACATCGTCACCGGCGCGGGCCCCACCGGTCGCGCCCTGGTCGCCCACCCCGGTGTGGACAAGGTGGCCTTCACCGGCTCCACCGGCGTCGGCCGGGAGATCGCCCGTACGGTGGCGGGCACCGCCAAGCGCGTCACCCTCGAACTCGGCGGCAAGGGCGCCAACATCGTCTACGCGGACGCGGCGCTCGACCAGGCGGTGGAAGGCATCGTCACCGGGATCTTCTTCAACCAGGGACATGTGTGCTGCGCCGGTTCCCGGCTGCTGGTCCAGGAGTCCGTCGCCGAGGAGGTCGTCCACCGGCTCAAGGAGCGGGTGGCCCGGCTGCGGCTCGGCGATCCGCTGGACAAGAACACCGACATCGGCGCCATCAACTCCGCCGCCCAGCTGGCCCGGATCCAGGAGCTCGCCAGGGCCGGACGCGACGAGGGCGGCGAGGAGTGGTCACCGGCCTGTGAACTCCCTTCGCGCGGCTACTGGTTCGCGCCGACGGTCTTCACCGGCGTCACCCAGGCACACCGGATCGCCCGCGAGGAGATCTTCGGCCCGGTGCTCTCCGTACTGACGTTCCGCACCCCCGAGGAGGCGGTCGAGAAGGCGAACAACACCCCGTACGGGCTGTCCGCCGGTATCTGGACGGAGAAGGGCAGCCGGATGCTGTGGACCGCGAACCGGCTGCGCGCCGGGGTGATCTGGTCCAACACCTTCAACAAATTCGATCCCGCCAGCCCCTTCGGCGGCTACCGCGAGTCCGGTTACGGGCGCGAAGGCGGACGGCACGGACTGGAGGCTTACCTCAATGGCTGAACCGGCCACCACCCCCGACCGAGCGCCCGCGCTCCCTCCCGTACCCGATCACCTACCCGCTCCCGCCCCCGCTTCCTCTCCTGTTACCGCTCCCGCTCCCGCGCGGCTGCCGGTGCACAAGACGTACAAGCTCTACGTGGGAGGCGCCTTCCCGCGTTCCGAGTCGGGCAGGAGCATCCCCGTGACCTCAGCCGACGGCGCCCACCTGGCCCACGCCGCGCTGGCCTCCCGCAAGGACGCCAGGGACGCGGTGGTCGCGGCCCGCGCGGCGTTCGGACCGTGGGCCGGCCGTACCGCGTACAACCGGGGCCAGATCCTCTACCGCATCGCCGAGATGATGGAGGGCCGCCGTGACCACTTCGTCCGGGCGACCGTGGACGCGCGGGGCATCGCGCGGTCCCGGGCGGAGGAGGTCGTCTCGGCCGCCATCGACCGCTGGATCTACTACGCGGGCTGGACCGACAAGATCGCGCAGGTGCTGGGCACCGGGAACCCGGTCTCGGGACCGTACGACAACAACTCGGCCCCCGAACCCACCGGCGTCGTCGCCGTCCTCGCCCCGGGCGACGCGCCCCTGCTCGGCCTGGTCGCGGTCCTCGCCCCGGTGATCGCCGCCGGCAACACCGCGGTCGTGGTAGCGAGCGAACGCGCCCCCCTGCCCGCCGTCGTCCTCGCCGAGGCACTCGCCACCTCCGACCTGCCCGGCGGAGTCGTCAACATCCTCACCGGCCGCACGGCGGACCTGGCACCGGCTCTCGCCGCACACGCCGATGTCAACGCCATCGACCTGGCCGGGGCGGGCGACCTCGCGACGGAACTGGAAACGGCGGCGGCGGCCACCCTCACCCGCGTCCTGCGCCCGGAACCCCGCCCGGACTGGGAGAGCCTGCCGGGCCTCACCCGGATCACGCCGTTCCTGGAGACGAAAACGGTCTGGCAGGCCGCCGGGCGCTGACGTGTGGACAGGAGGGGGGACGGCACACGGCACGTGCCGTACGTCTGAGGGGTACGGCACGTGTCGTACCCCTCAGGCGGCCGGCGCCCGCACGCGTACCGCATCGGCCTCCGCCTCCGCCTCGGCCCTGGCCTTGCCGTCGTCGTACTCGACGCGCGCCCGGCCGATGTCGTCCAGATGGCGCTCCGCCCAGCCGGAGAGCAGCAGCAGCGAGTCGTACAGCTCACGCGCCATGGGGGTCGCGGTGTACTCCACCTTCGGCGGCACGGTCGGATAGACGGTGCGCGTCAGGAGGCCGTCCCGTTCGAGATTGCGGAGGGTCAGCGTCAGCATGCGCCGGCTGATGCCCTTCACCTGGCGCTCCAGCTCCGTGAAGCGCGCCGGGCCCTGCGTGGTGACGAGCAGGATGCCGATGCCCGCCTTCGCCGGACTGCTGCTGCTCTCGGGGCGTCTCGGTGACCTCATCGGCAGCAAGAAGGTGTTCCTGAGCGGACTGATCACCTTCACCGTCGCCTCCCCTGCTGTGCGGCGTCGTCACCAGCCAGGAGTTGCTGATCGCCGGACGCTTCCTCCAGGGTGTGGGCGCGGCCCTCGCCTCCGCGGTGGTGCTCGGCATGATCGTCGGCCTCTACCCGGAGCCCGCGGGCCAGGCCAAGGCCATGGGCATCTACAGCTTCGTCTCGGCGGGCGGTGCCTCCCTCGGCCTGATCGCGGGCGGTGTCATCACCGACACGCTGGGCTGGCACCGGGTGTTCCTGATCAACCTGCCGATCGGTGTGCTCGCCCTGATCGCCGGGGTGCGGATGCTGGGCGCCCAGTCCGGGCTCGGGCTGCGCGCCGGCGCCGACGCGATCGGCGCGGTGCTGGTCACCGCGGGCCTCTCGCTCGGTGTGTTCACCATCTCGCGGGTACCCGAGGAGAAGTTCGGCGCGGCCGAGCTGAGCACGTACGGCGCCGTCTCGGTGCTGCTGCTCGCCGGGTTCGTGCTGCGCCAGGCCAAGGCCGCCCGCCCGCTGCTCGCACTGCGCATCTTCCGGAGCCGGGAGATCAGCGGCGCCAACATCGCGGTGGTCCTCGTCTTCGCCGCGGGCTTCGGCTTCCAGTTCCTCAACGCCCTCTACCTTCAGCGGGTGCTCGGCTTCGACTCGATGCGGACCGGTCTCGCCTTCCTGCCCGCACCGGTGGTCATCGGCACGATGTCGCTGTTCTTCACGGCGAAGCTCACCGGCCGCCACGGCACCCGCCGGGTGCTGCTGACCGGTCTGCTGTTCCTCGGCGCCGGGCTTCTGCTGCTGAGCAGGGCGCCCGCGGACGGCGACTACTGGGTGCATGTCGCGCCGGCCCTCGTCGTCCAGGGCTTCGGCATGGGCCTGACGGTCCCGTCGGTCATCATGCGGGCCATGTCGGCCGCGCGGCCCTCGGACGCGGGGCTCGCCTCGGGGCTCAACAACACGGCGCAACAGGCCGGTGCGGCGGTCGGTCTCGCGGTCCTCGCGACGGTCGCCACCACGCGCGGCAACTCGTTGCTCTCCTCGGGCACCGAGCAGGCGCAGGCGCTGCGCGACGGATACAGCCTGGCGTTCCTGTGCGCCGCGGCCTTCGTCCTCCTCGCCTGGGCCGTCACCTTCCTCGTACTGCGAGACGCCCCGGCGCAGGGTACGGACGCGGGCCAGGCCGCCCCGGCCCCGCACCGGGACGAGCCGGCGGCGGCGCCCGGCCCGTACTCCCGCCTCCACCGCGGCTAGCCGCGCACCTGGATCAGCGCGTGCGTGCCACTCGTGCGCCACGCGGCACCGGAGCGCTCAAGAGCGTCCAGGGCGCCCTGGCCCAGGCCGACGATGACGTCGGACTTCAGTGTGCGCAGGGCCGCGACGGCTCCTGGGAAGTACGCGGTACGGGTGGCGAAGGACTCCGTGGCGTTCCACAGCCGGTCCCCCACCAGGCGACGGTAGTTGAGGTCGCCCTTCAGGAGGGTGAGCGTGGCGCTCGCGAACTCGCCGCGAAGGTCCTCGGGCATCTCCTCGTACGGCAAAGGCGCGCAGAAGAACGGGTGGGTACGGACCTCCAGGCTTCCAGCCGCCATGGCCTTCCACAGCCTGCCGCCGATCCGGCCCGCTTCGCCGGGCGCCTCGATCAGGCGCCGCAGGCAGTCGACCACGTCCGCCGTCATCGCGTCGGAGACGTAGTACGGGTAGGGCTTGACGTGAAGCACGACCCGTTCGGCGTGCCGGTGTTCGAGGAGGTGGTCGACGAGGATCAGATCCGGGATGAGCTCGCGTCCCGCGTTGTCCGCCACCACGGCGACGGTGGAGGACGCTCCGGCGGGCAGGAGCTGCCACAGCAAGGCGCTGTCGTCGGCGACCAGCGTGGAGACGGCGGCGTCACCGACCGCCGGCTCCCCGGCCGAGACGCGGAAGCCGAGGTCAGCGCGGTTGCCCCAGAGCGAGGCGTGGAGCAGGGCCGTGGCCCGCTCCTCGGCCGGTGCGTCCGCGAGCGCGTCGAGGGCCCGCAGTTCCTCTTCCACCGCGTCGCCGCGCAATTCGGCCCGCTTGAACGGCGCGAACGGATCAACTCCCCGCCAGGGGCCGGTGCCGAAGTACCCGACCGCGCCGAGGAGCCTGCGGTAGAAGTAGCTCTCCGCCCACAGGAAGGGCGCGTCGTACCAGGATCGCCCGAAGTATCCGCGTCCCGAGTCCGCCCAGTACGCGTGATCACCGTCCTCGGGGCCGAGCGGCTCGACGACGCCGTGGGTGATCTCCTCCAGCAGGGCGTCGAGGGCCTCGTGCTGCCGGCGGCCGTACGGGAAGGCGGCTCGTACCTGCTGGATGAGGGCAGGGTGGCGGTGGGCAAGAACGCCCCGGGCGAACGAGCCGGGCTCGTCGCCCATGACCACCGGCGGGCTCGCCGCACCGACCGGCCCGGAGCCGGCTCTGTCCCCTTCGTCCACGGCGTGGGGGGCTCTGTCTTCCATGGCGTCCAGCCCTTTCGTACATCGCCAGCCGGAGCGTCAGGCTCCTGATCACTGGTTTCCTCCAGGTCTCCCACATCGGCTCGCCGGTCGGCAACCGGGATCCGGAGCGGCTACGGGCCCCGGACGGTCCGGGAGCCGGCGGAACCCGTCGCCGCCCATCCGGTCTCGCCGGGGGACCGCGTCGACCTCGGCCTGACACACCCGGTTCCGCGGGCTCTCGACTCCGACGTGGAACTTCGCAAGCCGATCCTGTCAGTTGTCACGGCACTGGGAGCGCTCCTGCTTGCCCTCAAGGCGACCGGTGTGTCCAGCGGTCTGGCGTGGGCGGGCTTCGGGCTTGTCATCGTCGTCACTGTCAGCTCGGTGTTGATCGGTGAGCCCGTCAACGGGTCGGTGACGGTGTACCGCGCGATGGACAGCGACTTCACGACCTCCGGGTTGGTCATCCCGTCGCCGATGAGCGCGGTGACCTCGCGCTCCCGGGATGTCAGCCCGTACGCCCTCGCCAGCAGGGGGAAGATGTCGGTCGAGCTGCCGGGCTGAGCGCTGAAAGCGACCGCGCCGGAGCCCAGAGCGGCGGAGTCGGCGAAAAGGCTCGCGCTCAGCACCAGCCACGTCCCGTCGGAGACGCGAACCGTCAACCGCGCGGGTTTACCGGCGAGCGCACCGGACCGGCCATGGTCTCCGACCCGTGCCGCGAGGGCATGGACGAACCCGGGAAGAACGCCACCGCCCGGTGCCACCACGGGCAACCGCTCCAGCCATCGAACAGCACCCGGCGTGATGGCCAGAACGGAATGAGCCCGGTCGAGGATGATCGTGCCGGTCGCATCGTCCACCACCTAAAACCGCAGCTCAGGCATGGTGTCGCGACTTAGCCGAAGGACCGTCAGGCACCCGGAAGGTCAAACGAGCGTCACGGACTACGAGTGACGGCCCCGTCAAAACCACCATCTTGAGTTTTCTACCTGCACACCAGAAGATTCGAAGCTTCGTCAATCAGCCCGACTTCGACCGCGCACAGCAGCAGATCGAACACCTCGGCGGCTGCACCAACCCAGTCCGCCCGATCGGCCGCACCGCCACCGTCGACACGGCAACCGATGAGGCGCTGCATCCCTCCACCACAACCGACGCGCCCACAGGCAGCCTGCTCACAGTGTGCGGCAACCGCCCCGCCACGCTGCCCGGCCTGCTCCCGCCTCTACGCCGCCGACACCTACCACCTCATCCGCGCCGGCCTCTCCGGCGGCAAGAACGTCCCCGACACCGTCCGCACCCACCCCCGCGTCTTCGTCACCCTCACCGCCCCCTCCTTCGGCCCCGTCCACAACCGCCCTGACGTCCGGCCCTGCCGCTGCGGAATCCGCCACGAGCCCACGGACCCAGTGCTCGGCACACCGCTCAATCCGGCGACGTACGACTACGCGGGTGCAGTCCTCTTCAACGCCCACGCCGGAGCCTTGTGGGCCCGCTTCACCACTTACCTGCGCCGCGAGCTCGCCGTCCGGCTCGGCCTCACGCAGAAGGCCGCCCGCACGGTTCTGCGGGTGTCCTTCGCCAAGGTCGCCGAGTACCAGAAGCGTGGCCTGGTCCACTTCCATGCCGTGATCCGGCTCGACGGCCCCGACGGCAGCACCCAGCCTCCACCCTCCTACGCCACCGTCGGCGTGCTCACCGACGCCATCCGGGCCGCCGCATCCCGCGCCCCTATCTCCGTCGTCTCGGACGCGGTCGGGGAACGCGAACTCGGCTGGGGGCAACAGCTCGACGTACGCGAGATCGCCGCCTTCGGCACCGATGCCGAACTGACCGACCAGGCGGTCGCCGCGTACGTGGCGAAGTACGCCACCAAGTCCGCCGACGCCTCCGGCGCCCTCGACCGCTCCCTGTTCTGCCGCACCTGCCAGGGACGCGGCGCGACCCTCCTGCCCCACGGAACGCCGCTGCCGTGCAGCATGTGCGACGGCACCGGGCAGGCCCGCCCGCTGCCCCGCCTGGCTGTTGCCCGGCACGTACGGCAGATGATCCGCACCTGCTGGGAGCTCGGCAGGCTGCCGGAATTCGCCAACCTGAAGCTCTGGAAGTGGGCGCACATGCTCGGCTTCCGGGGCCACTTCTCCACCAAGTCCCGCAGCTACTCCACCACCCTCGGCGCACTCCGCGAGACGCGCCGAGCCTGGCGCACCGAACAGGCCCGCGCCCGCGCCGGCCGGACCGAGTCCGCCCCGGCGACCACGCTCGTCGTCGGCCACTGGGACTACCTCGGCTCGGGCTACAGCCCCGGCGCCGCGCTCCTCGCCGCTGGTGTCTGGCATCGCAGGGAACTGGAACGGCAGTTCGCGGCCGAAGGCGACTGCTGATGACCACACCACCCACCGCCGACCTTCACCCGGCGATGAGCCCGGCGCAGGAACTGCTGACAGTGCCCCAGGTCATGGCCTGCCTCCAGCTCGGCCGCTCCGCCGTCTACGACCTGCTCCGTACCGGCCAGCTCGCCTCGATCACCCTCGGCCGCGCCCGCCGCATCCCGACCCACGCCCTCACCGACTTCATCCGCACCCGCCTCGAACAGGACGCCGCCTGATGACCACGCCCCGCGACACCCCCGCCTCCCGCCGCGTACGCGCCAACGGAGACGGCACCGTCTACCAGCGCAAGGACCACCGCTGGGAAGCTGCCGGATACGTCCTCGCCCCCGGCAACACCCGCAGGCGCGTCCGCGTCTACGGCACCACCCGCAAGGAAGCCCTGGCCAAGCTCACCGAGAAGATCGCCAACAGTAACCGCGGCCTTCCCATTCCGTCCGCGCAGGGCAGCGTGGCCGCGTACCTGACGTACTGGCTGGACAACGTCGCCGTCCACCAGCTCCGCGAGAACACCCACACTCGCTACACCGCCGTCGCCCGGCTCTACCTCATCCCCGGCCTCGGACGGAAGAAGCTCGCCAAGCTCACCGCCAAGGACGTCCGCACCTGGCTCAACCAGCTCCGCACCACCTGCCAGTGCTGCACCCGCGGCCTCGACACCGACCGCGATGAGCCCCTCTGCTGCGCCGCCGGAAAATGCTGCGCAAGGCGGCTCTCACCGCTGACCCTGGCCTACGTGCACTCCGTCCTCAAGTCCGCCCTGGAGCACGCGGTACGCGAGGAGGAAATCCCACGCAACGTCGCCCGCAACGTCCGCATCGGAACACCCCGCCCCCGCCGCTTCGAACCCCTCACCGCCGACGAAGCCCGCCAGCTCCTCACCGCCGCCCAGGGCCACCGGCTGCACGCTCTGTTCGAACTCGCTCTGCACACCGGCCTCCGCAAAGGCGAACTCCTCGGACTGCGCTGGGAAGACCTCGACCTCGCCGGCGGAACCGCCAGCATCCGACGCACCCTCCAGCGCACCAACTCCGGCGGCCTGACCGCCCTCCCGACCAAGACCAAGAGTTCCGAACGGCGCATCGCCCTGCCGACACCATGCCTGCGCTCCCTCGAACAGCATCGCAACCGGCAACTCCAGGAACGCGAAGCGGCGGGGACGGGCTGGAAGGACAGCGGCTACGTTTTTACCCGTCTCGATGGCGCCCCGATCGAAGGATCCACCCTCACCCGGCACTTCAACACCTTGCTCCGTCGGGCCAGGCTCCGCCGCATCCGGTTCCACGACCTCCGCCAATCGACCGCGACCCTCCTCCTGGAACAAGGAGTGGAACTCGTTCTGATCAAGGAGCTGTTGGGGCACGCCCACATCGGCGTCACCGCCACCGTCTACGCCCACGTCCGGCTCCGCCTCCAACGCGACGCCATCGACCTCCTCGGACACGCCCTCCGCAACCCCGCCGAGATCACCGGCAAGCCCGACGACGGCGACGAACCACCCCTCGTCGGAGCCGCCGTCCGCTGACGTTGCCGTCAACTACTGCCGTCACCCCGCCCAGACGCCCCGCCAGATGCCATCTGGCGGGGCGTCATATTTGCTCGCGCACGCGCCCCAAAGTCAGCAAGTAGCGAGATCTATGCAGAATTCGCGCATTAGTCCCACAATCGAATCCAGGAAGGCGTGATCGAGGGATTCTTGAGACGCCTGAAAGTTCCGCCAAATAATCCTCGCCGGGGGCCCCTCGCCGAAACTCGAAGAAATACAGTCCGCGAGAGCGTCAAGATTCGATCCAAAGTACCCGCCCGGGCCATTGACCGCCTCGCCCAATGCGCAGTAGAACCCCGACTTCGTGGAAATTTGCCCACCGTCCAAGTGGACAACCTCCTCCACTCCATAGCGAGCAGCCCTACGGTTCGAAGCAAACCAGGAATTCTGAACAACGTGCAGCCATGCGCCCTGATAGTTCGCCGGCCACCGAACCCATTCACCCTTCTCCAGGGCGACCCCTGATGCCCAACGCGGCCAAATTCTCTCAGCTTCGGGATACTCGCAACGATTACCAAAGAACCGGAAAGCGACTCTTGGAATATTTCCGCCTGGCTCCCCTACGCCAGTATCTCCGAGCACAACCCGCCCAATGAAGTACTCGCCAATCTTCTCCCGTTGACGATTCATGACCGCCATCACTGCATCTTCGACCCTCCGCCTACCCTTCTCGACCTCATGGGCCCTCAGGAAGGCCACTTCCGGCGACTCTGCTTCCGGGTCGACAAAAAACCCCTCTACTCCTTCAGCGGCAACAAGCACCCCGCCGGACTCTTCATCCGATACCACGTACAGCGGAAAATCCGCCTTGCCCACTACGGGCAGTTCGCCAGCCACACCTAATCCCCAAACCGGAACTGGTGCAGCGACAATCAAGTCGCTGCACCAGTTAACCAATAGAGCTACTAATTCCACCCCGAGTCAGGGAAATGGGGTGCACTGAAGCGTTGAATCTTCGTGTAATGCGTGGACGTCCAGCCGTATACCTTGACGCCGTTCGGCAGCTCCTTTTCCAGGATTCTGTCAGTTTCAGGCCTGCCCGGCACGCGGTACTCCTTAGAACCTGCCCACCACGGGTGTTCACGTCCCCCGTACGTGTCGTGCGAAGGAATCCGCCCTGCCCTCACGTCGTCGTAGGCCGAAGCGATCTTGTTGTTCATCCCCCTGGGCAGGGGATCCGACAACCTCCCAGTGGGACAGCCGTTGCTGTTGTGAACGAGTACCGGCGTCTCGCCCGCCAGCACATAGTACGTGTGGAGGTCGTCGACAGTGAGGTTGTAGGTTGTGGCGCGCTTGGTGAAGGCATGGTTCCCGGTCACGATGACGGCGGTTCCGTCGTCGGCCAGCAGGGCCATCCCTGCCTGAAGTTCACTGGCTCCGAGCCAGCGGCCTTCCGAGGGGGACCAGAAGGGGTGCTCGTACGTTGCCGTAAGTTCTTCGATGCCGTCCTCGGTAGCGATGGACAGCGTATTGAAGTGCTTGTCGTCTTCAGTGACGATCAGGCGGGTTACCTTCCGGAGGCCGGACTCCCCCGTCTCCGGGTCGGTGGCCCAAACCTCGTCGCCCAGTTGAACGTCTTCGATCTTCTTGGTTTTCCCGTCGGCCATGAGGACCTCGGTGCCGGCGAGGAAGCACTGCGTGCAACCCGAGGATCCTCGCTTACCGGAACGCCCCTTGGCTCCCGTTACCTCTCGAGCGCCCGCCCCAGCGCCCGGGCCGTATCCAAATATTTCCGACGCTCCGGCGTCGATCATGGCAAGAAGGAGCGCCTTGGAGCCAGGGCATTTCGACGCTTGGCAAGCTTGCGCAGCGAGATGCCTCTTGGTGTACGATCCCGAATCCTCTTCTCCCGCCATACAGGTCAGCCCACCCAACCCATGACACACTTGTTCGACTCTCATATAGAAATAAGAGATGAACTTCTTGGTGATCTTCGGTCCCCACTCGACAGGTATTTTCACCTCCGGATACACATTGATGTATCCGTCCCCGTCGAAGTCCCGATTATTTGCACCCTCGAATTCCCAGTCACCTTTGCTCGTGACAGGCGTCTTAGGTTTGTTGTTCTTATTCTTATTTGCCTTGCTCGGCCCGTTACCCTTCTGCCATGTGTCGCCACCACCGGTGCAGGGGTAGGAGATACCACACTGGCTGCCGCCGGGGTCCATAAGGCCGCTTGGGTCGCGGTAGGTGAGAGGAGAGTTATGCGCGTAGCTGTAGCCGTTCAGGGATTCTGGGTCGCTGGGATTCAGAAGGGGGTCGACAGAGAGGAAACGGCCGATGGTGGGGTCGTATTCGCGGGCGCCGAGATGAGTGAGACCGGTGTTCTGGGTGTCGTCGGTGCCGCCGACGAAGCCCTTGGTGCCGGGCCAGGTCTTTGGCGTGTCTCCGCGTATGGCGCCGAAGGGAAGAGTGCGGCGTTGAGTGATGGCGAGGTCGGCCGCATTGACGGCGAGTTGACCGGTGCCATGGTGGTCGGCGATGGTGAATGACCACGAACCGTTGTCATTCTGGATGGCGTTCTGGCCGCCGCCGAGGTCGACATAGCGGGTGGCCTTGGTCTTGTCGGCTCCGCTGGCCAGCACCACTTCGGTGTGGCCCAGGTAGAGAGTCGTCTCGCTGCCCGAGCGGCCGATGAGGCGATTGCCGTCGGTGTCGTAGAGGTATTCGGTGGTCTTGGTTCCCTCTGTGACCTTGGCAAGGTGGCCTTCGGCGTCCCAGGCGAGTTTCTGGCCGGAGCGGGTGATCGTGTTACCGGTGGCGTCGTATTCGTACGCGTCCGTGATGGTGTCGGAGGCGCTGGTCGTGGCGACGGATGTCAGCGAATGGGCGAAGGGCTTGCCTGCAGCGGGGTAGGTGTAGGTCCGCTTGACGTCCTTGCTGGTGTCCCCGGCTGGGCTGTGCTGGGTCTCGGTGCCTCGGTTGCCAGCCTGATCGTACGTGAAGCTCTGCCAGTAGGGCGCCGGGCCTGCGCTGCTCCCCGCCTGGGGTGTATTCGCGCAGGCGGGGGTGGACTGGGTCCAGGCTTCGGTCAGGCGGCCGAGGTAGTCGTAGGCGAAGCACTGGTTGTCGGTGCCGGTACGGGAGACATCGGCCATCGAGAGGATGTCGCCGGCTTCGTTGTAGCGGTAGGTGACATGACGGTCGACGCCGTTCTGGTCTTCGCGGTCGACTCGGGAAGTCGCGAGCCGCTGAGTGCCCCACTCATAGGTGTTCGTGACCTGCGTCTTCTTTCCTCCGCTGGCCAGGCTCATTCCGTACTGCAGGGGCTTGCCGGTGAGGCTGTAGCTGACACTGCTGCTCAGGTTCCGGGCGAAGACTCCAGTGGGCCGGAGGGTCTCGTCGTCATAGTCATAGACGACGGAATCGCCTGGGAGGGACCCTGCAGCGGAGTAGCTGGCTCCCGCTACCAGACCCGAGGGCTTGTACGTAGTGCTGGTCTGGTAGGTGCCCTGGAGTTTCCCTTCGGCAGCCGGGATAACAACGCTTGTCCTGGTGGCCCGGTAGAGCCGGTCGTAAGCAGTGACCTTGGAGACGTATTCCTGGTTGTTCACATAGCGGATGGAAGCCGCCAGCTGGCCCTTGGCACCCGAGACGGTGTCGTACTCCCATTTCGCGCGCAGTGTTCCTGTTGTCGAACCTTCGCGCAGATGGGTTTTGCGGCCGAGATTGTCGTAGGTGTTGAAGAGGCTGATGTGTTCGTCGTTCTTGGTGTCGGTCAGCTGTCCACGGTCGTCGTAGTGACTGTCGACGGTGCCCTTGTCCGGATCGATCGACTTGGTCTGACGGCCGAGTTGGTCGTAGGCGTAGCTCCAGGTGCTGCCGGCCTGATCCGTTATGGTGTCCAGTTCACCGCGGGGCGTGTACGTGTAGGTCGTGGTGTCGTACGGGGCGTTCGCGTTCCGCTGGTGGTGCTGAAGCAGTGCGGTGATCTGGCCCCGCGCGTTGGTGACGTTGGTGGTGGCGACGCCACCGACCGGCGGGATGATGGTGCTGCGATCGCCGCCGTACAGGGTTTTGATGGTGTTGAGGACGGTTCCGCCATCACCATTTCCAGCGATCTGACGGGTTTCGGTCGGGCGGCCCAAGCCGTCGAACGTGTTGCGGGTCTGCGTCTCGACCGAGAGTGCGTTCTCAGGTTTGAACAGCGTGCTCGACGGCTTTCCGGTGGTGTAGTAGGGAGCGAAGGTCTTGGCGGTCTGACCGCGCTCGTCGTAGAAGACATCGGTCAGGATGCTGCCGCCGGCCGGGCCGGGATCCTGGCTCTGCCGCTCGCGCAGGAAACCGTCGTACAACACGTATGACGTAGCCTGCGCACCACTGTTGTTCAGGACCTTGGCCGCTACGGCCGTCGGCTTGCCGTCCGCGATGTGGTACGCAAACTCGTAGTTGGGTATCTGGGTGTTACGCCGGTCGGCGAGCCAGACCTTCGTTCCGCGGCCGAGTGCGTCATACGTGTATTCGGTGACATTGCTGTTTGTGTCGGTCACCTTGAGTGTGAGACCACGGGGGCCGAGGTCCTGCGTATCGGTCTGCGCAGTCGATGCCACACCGGCCTGGGCGGGTGGTGAGACGGTCTTGACCTGAGTGGGAAGCCCCGTCGCGGGGGTATAGGTCGCCGTGGTGGTACGGCCGTCACGACGGGCCACACGTACCGGCGTCTTGTCACCGTCCACAGTCACATCGGCTGTGAGGTCCGTACCAGTGAGAACACGGCCGTAGCTGTCATATGTCGTGCCCGTCTCCAGATACGTGGCCTTGGTACCGGTGTGCTCCTTGAGGGTCGCTTCCGCCGTGACGTCGCCCTTGGTGGGCGCGGCGCCATAAGCTCCGCCGTCGTAGGCGGTACGGACATCGGAGAGTACGTCTTTCGCACGGTCGACCGTGGCGGCGGCACAGGACTTCGCAATGGTCTCGACACGTGACGTGGCGAGCAGGAAGACCGAGTCGGAGGCGTAGGTGGTGCGCGTGCAGCGGTTGTCAGCGGCTGTGCTGTCGTCGCCGAAATCGTCGGCCTGAGTAACCCGGCCGGCCACGGTGTCGTACTTGGTGGCCGTCGAGGTCGAGCGCCACTTGGCGCCAGCCCCGTCATCGAGGGAGGTCCAGCTCCTACTGCTGGAGGTGCCGGTGAAGTTGGCTGTCACCGTGCCCCAGTCACGTACCTTCTTCGCCGTCTCGTGGTACCAGGGCCGGCTGGCCGACTTTTCAAGGACCAGGCCGCCGGGCTTGTCGAAGGTCACCGACTTGTACCCGAAGCCGACCGCCGACTCGTGATCGGTGATGGGGTCGCCCTCACCGTCCCCGAGGGGGACTGACACGGACTTCGTACCGCCGCTGCCGGCCTTGCGGTCACCGTCCATGCCGCGCAGGAAGTACGAGTCCTGCTGGGACTTCATGGCGTCGGCGCCACCCTGGCCACCGCTCTGGACGCGGACCTGACCATAACCGCGCCACTGGGACCAGGTTCTGCTCTTCTCCTTGGTCAGACCATCGTCGTCGTCGAAGTGCCACGCGGCCCCGCCGAGGTACTGGTAGCGGGTGACCGCGTCGGGCGCGCCGCCGGTGCGGTCCGTAGTGGTCACGGACGTGACAACATACTTGTTGAACCAGTTCAGTTCCGGGTCACTCGAACTGTCACCACCGATGTACTGCGGAAAACAACGCGAGGTGTTCGTCTGCGGGGCGGGAAGGGCGCTCCAGTCACATTCCGGCGCGGAGTAGTTGACGTCGACCTGACCACCCGACTCGTCGGCGATCGTGGACAGGCGCGCCTTGATGAACGGCGCGACGCCGTCGCCTGTCTTGTCGAGCCGGTTCTGGAGCTGCGTGTAGGCGAGAGTTGTCTTGGGGAGGGTAATGGCCGGGCTGGCGGACTCGCCGGTGCGCTGGACGCTGTCGAGCAGCAGCTGGTAGTCGACATCGGACTTGCCCCAGCGGTGGGCGAGCTTCCAGCTGTCGACCTTGGCATAGGTTCCATCGGTCTTGAGGGTCTGGGTGGTGACATCGGTCAGGCGTTTGCGCGTCCAGAAGGAAGGCGAGAGCCGGCCCTTGTCACACTTCGCGCCGGACATGCAGTTGAGGTCCCAGGGTGTGTCGTACCAGTAGGGCGCCTTGTCGTCGATGGTCGACTCGGCGCACGTCACCCCGGTCACGGGCAGGCAGCGCTCGGCGCTGGAGAACACGACCTGGGCCAGCGGCTTGTCCGTGTACATCCGGGCCTTGTTCAGGCCGTAGTCGATGCGCTTGAGATAGCCGCCGCGTGTGTAGGTGGTGTTGTCATCGGCCTTGAGGTTGCGGCCGTAGTTGTTGGTTTCCTTGGTGTAGTGGTAGGCGATGGCGTTGCCGCGTGGGTCGACCACGTAGTCGAGGTTCCAGCGCCATGCCTGCTGGCACCAGGAATCCTTGAAGGCTGCCGCGTTGCACGGCTCACCGGTGTTGTTACCGAAGACGGGAACGGTCCAGGTGGAGTCGGTCGTCGCGTTGCCCGTCGCCCAGCCGGGGAGTCGGTTGTAGCCGAAGTAGTACTCGGTACCGCCCGGGGTGATCAGGCGCCAGTACTCGCCGTCATTGTCACCGTTGCCCCGGTCCGTGGACTTCAGTCGCGTGATCCTCGTTCCGTCGTCCTGCTTGAGCTTGAACTCGTTCGTACTGACAGGTACGAGCTCTCCACCCTTGCCGTTGAAACTGAGGAACGCATTGTCATAGGCCCAGCACTGGTCGCCCGGCTTGCTGCCGTCCGCGTTCTTCTCGCCGTCATCGGCACAGGACTTGTAGCGTCGCTCAATGGAGCCGGGCCACATGTCGAAGCCGTCACCGACCCACGACGCCTGGTTGTTGGTACCGCCAGTGCGGCCGTCAACCGTGCCTGACGAGTACGAGAGGCCGACGTTCGGAGTGAGGCTCCCGGGTACTCCAGGGACCGGCATGTCGTAGGACCAGCCGAAGTCACCGGTGTTCAGGTTCGTCGTCCACGAGGCCGAAGCCGACAGAGGAGTGGCTTTGTAGTCGCCCTTGTCACTCTGAGCATCGGCGGCGACGGCAAGCACAGTCGCCGTCCCGGCCCGCAGCGCAACCGACTGCGCCGTCAGAGTCTGCGAAGTCGCATCATTGGTGGTGGCCACCGGAACCGGTGTACGACAGCTGTCCTTGGCAGGGGTCGTCAGGACACATGCGGGGAGTTCGACCAAGCCCATACGGGAGCCGAACGAGCCGCCGAAAGCGTCGGCGAAGTCCGCGTAGTCGACGGTGAGCGCGACAGATCCGGCATCCGTCGCGGTCATGCTCCTGCCGTCCGCTCCGACCCCCGGCTTCTTCGCCTCAAGGGTGAATAGCAGACCGTTCACCCCGGCGCGTGCGGCATGTTTCCGGTCGAGCACTCGGGTCTCAACACTGGGCGGCACGTTCCAGCCCCGCTTTGTCGGCACCCCGGCGATACCGATCGGTGTGCCCTTGGCCTTGGCAAACCGCTTCGCACCGGTGCCCTCAGTGTTCGGGGCAGTCAGTTTCCCCGTGACAGCAGCGGGCCACGACGCCCTGGGCGTCCGTACCGGGCCGCTGGTGTCTTCGGAGATCGTACGAGGGACGGACTTGCCGCCGTACGCGCCCACGACAGGCTTCTCCGCCCCAGGCAGACCAGGCAGATTGTTACTCTTCGCCACCGCGGGCGCGGCGGCACTCTGAAGGATCGTGCCGACCAACACTGCTGACAAGATCAGGGACGTCCGCCGGAGCAGTGCTCCCGAAAGGCGTACGGAGGGGGGTCTCATAGATACATCCATCGCTGCCGGGCGCCATGTACCCACACAGGCAGGCACGGCGCGGACCATGAAAAACGGGCGTGAACTGGGCTGCGCGCACATGGGACGTGCACAGCGCAGCCCTCGACACGGCTCAGCTGCTGCTGGGGACCTCAGTGGGGAAGTCGAACATCGCGTTGGCCAGCTTCCCGACCTGGATTTCGTCGAGCGCTCCCTGGAAGGCCCATGCGTCGTCGATCGATCCGGCGAAGTACTCGCCCCACTTGCCGGCCGTTTTGGCCCTCCCGACCTGGAGGGACTTGCTCGCCTTGAATGTCAGGACGTTGTCGGCCCAGGAGATGAGGTCCTCGCAGGCCGTGTCATCCGTATCGCCGTCGCCGTCACCGCACGCGATCTCCTGGAGCATGCCGTTGACGTACAGGCGGGCTTCCTTGGCGAAGCCGTCGTAGACGACCGCGAGGTGGTTCCAGTCGCGCACGTCGTAGAACTCGGTGTTGCTGACCTGCTGAACAGCCGTGCTCGTGCCGTCGGAGTCCGGAATGGAGAGCTGCCAGCGGCCAAGGCCGTCTGGTTCCTTGGGATCCGGTACGAAGCGGATGTTGAACGCGCTCTGACTCGTCCCCTCACCGCTCATGAGGGCAACCGGGTGATCCGGAGTCGCCGCACCCTGGGCCCACGCCGTGACCGTGAAGCTGACGCTGGTGTCGATGGGCATGACGCTCGTGCCCGCCGAGCCGTTGACACCGTCGAGTTCCAGACCGGACATGTCGACCCAGCCGGCGCCGAGCCGCGCGCCCCCGGACAACGTCATGGCGTTCTTCTGGTCGGAGAGGTCGGGCGTGGTGACAGGTGTGGTGCCGGTCGTCGATTCGAAGTTCCACCGGCCCTTGAGAACCGCCCGCTGCTTGAACAACTGCTGCGCCTCGTCGTCGGCGATCACCCGGTCATAGACACGGATATCGTCGATCTGCCCGGGCAGATACTGGCTGACACTGCCGCTCCCGGTCGTCAGCGCGCCCGCCTGCACCGGCCCGCCCGCGTACCACGGGCTGGACTGGGCGACGCTGCCGACCTTGGCACCGTTGACGTAGAGCGTCAGGGTGTCGGCAGTGGGGTCGTGCACACCGACCAGATGCACCCAGTCCCCCGCTCGCGGAGCGGGCGCCGAGTCGGCCTGCAGTATCCGGACCTGGCTGGAGTCAGCGGTGTCCGCCGCGTACTGCATGAAGCCCCACCGGTTGAACGTCTTGGAGTAATACAGCTGGAACCCCGGCCTGTTGACACCCATCTGCGCGACGACCGTCGCCGCCGCTCCGGGGATCCTGTCCAGCTTGGCCCAGGCCGAGACGGCGAAGGGGCGCTGCGTGTCCACATGCGGCGCCGCCGTACGGGCATAGCCGCTGCCGCCCAGCGTCAGTGAGTTGCCGGCCACGCCCGGGGCGCCGAGCTTCGCATCCCCGACCAGCGAGAGGGGCTGTGCGTCGGCGTGCCCGACCACCTGCGTAGCACCGGCCTCCTCGTCCAGCGGGAAGATCGTACGGGCGGTTCGGCCGTTGCCGATCGACTCCTGCCGGAAGAGGTTGCCGACCTCGGCGGCGGAGACAGGCTTGTCGAAGAGCCGCAGATCATCGATGGTTCCCGGGAAGAAATTCTTCACCGTACCGTTCAGCTCGGTGGCTCCGATCCGCAGTCCCCGACGCGCGTCCCAGGCCGTGGTGTACGGGGTCTGGCCGACCAGTTTCCCGTCGATGTAGAGCTGAAGCTCCTTGGCGCCTCCGGAGTAGACCCCCACCAGGTGCGTCCACTTGTCCACACTCACACCACCGGCGGTGGGCGCCATGGCCCGTGCGATGGACGCACCAGGTGTGTCGGACGTGTACTGGTTGAACACCCAACGGTTGTAGCCCTGGGAGTAGTACACCTCGAAACCTGGTGAGTTGTTGCCGGGCTGAGCCGCGATCACCGCCGCCCCGTCCGGAATACGGTCCAGCTTCACCCACACCGACACACTGAAACCGTTGGACGTGTTGACCGTCGGGATATCCGCAGACGCGTACCCGCTGGTGCCGTCCAACCCCAGAGCCGTGCCGGACTTCCCGGCCGCGCCCAGCGTTGTGCCCCCGTACAGGCTGGCGACGCGGGCGCCCGAGGTGCCCTCCGCGCGCGTGGCGCCGGCCGGTTCGTCCAGTTGCCACATCGCGCGCTCGGGCTGGCCCGCCTTCACCCGGTACTGGTAGGTACGGATCTCGCTGCCGTTGCCGGCGGTATCGAATGCCTGAGCCGTAACGAAGTTCACCCCCGGCTCGGAGGGCAGCAACTGGACAGTCTTCGCCGCACCCGCGCTGGTGGAGACAGTGTTCTTCGACGAGGGATCGCGGTTGATTCCGTACCAGTACTTGACGACGTCATTGTCGGACGCCTTCAGCGTGAACGCTCCGTACTTGCCCACCCCGTCCAGCCACGGGTCCTCCGGATCCTCCGGGTTGGAGGCCGGATAATCACCCGAGGAAACCGTCGGCGCCTTCGGCACACTGGTGTCATAGACGAAATAGCAGCCGGTCGGTGTACCCGCCGTGGACCACGGCGAGTACTGGGCTCCGTCGTAGGAGCGCACGTACCAATGCACCCGTTTGTTGGGCGGAATCGACGAGGGCAGACTCACCGAGAAGCTCGAGCCCGACTTCTTCGACGTGGTCAGCGACGGAGTCCACCGGGCCACCACGCCCTTGCCGTCACCGGAGTCCCATGCGGCCCTGAACTGCACCGCCACATTATCTCCGTCGGGGTCCGTCACCTTGTTCGCGGAGATCTTTCCCAAAGTCCGCACCCGGGCCGCGTCCGCAGGCTTCTTGCACGTCCCGCCGTACTCCATCGTCAACTGCGACATCTTGATCTGCGGCGGAGGCTGGTTGTACCGAACCCGCAGCGACGCCTTGTTCGAGAAGCGCTTCCACGCCTTGGCGTCCGTTTCGCTGGCAGCCTGGAGACCGAACGTCATCGTCGCCGCCTTGCCGCTCGCGGCCTCCTGAACAGCGGACTTGATGTCGAACTCCGCGTCCTTGGCTGCGCAGCCGGTGTATCCGTAGGCGAACGACTTCGTTGCCAGATGCTTGATCCAGAAACCGGCGGCCTTCTGCGAATTCCAGGTGGTGGAGGCTGAGATGTCCTTCGTCCGCCACAACTCGACGCTGCGCGCGTCGCAGGACGCCGACCAGGTATTGGGCACGGTGAACTCGGCGCTCAGGATGGTCTTGCCGGCGAACTTCGAGGTGGGAATCCGGTAAAAAAGGCGCTTGGTGTCGTTCGGCTGACAGTAGGACCAGTTGCAGTAGCCCATCCCGGCATCCGAAGCACCGTTGAACTTCCACTGCGGCGACGACGCCCAGTATTCCGACGCCATCGTCCACGCAGAGGCGCGCGGCGTGTACCACATCGGGTCGATGAACACCGGATACACCGTGTCGTCGCCCGACAGCACATCCGCGTCCGGCGTCAGCACCAGAGCGTCACCGCTCGCCGGCAACTCCACACCTACGGGAGCGAGCTTTCCCGACTCCCCGGCTGCCGGCTCCCCGTCGCCCGAACCGGTCGCTTCGCCCGCGGCGGCCGTCCGCAACCGAGCGGGCGCTGCGGTCTCTTCCCCGGACGGCATGCTGGAATCCCACATCATCGGCTTGGGTGCCTCGAACACCGCGCCCTTGGCCCCGTGGTCAACGGCCTCCAGGCCGCCCTCCGCCGTCTCCTTCACGTCCACGCCCTCGGCGGCGAGGTCCAGACGCAACGCGGCGAGCTTCTCACTCGCCGCCGCCTCAGCCGACTTCACCACCAGCAGCTGCGTGAACCCGTCCTCCTGCGCCCCCATCCGCAGATCGACCCCAGGAAGGACCTCCCGGTACGTAGCCGTGGAATCGGTCAACTGCGGTACGGGAAGCGGACCGGGCCACGACAGCGCGACCTCACGCCCCGCCTTCTCCATCCGCACCAACGGCCCACTGCCACCGCCGGAGAACCGGATTCCCACCGTGCTCGCCTTGGGAGCGACCGTCCCGTCCACCCTCTTGGCCAGGTCGGTATCGATCGGCCGCCACTCACCATCCACCCGGGCCCGCACGGGACGCAGATACTCACGCGCCTCCAGCGAACCATCCGGCTGGGCGTACACATCACTGTGCTCCCCCCGGAGCGAACCGACCTCAACCGGCTTGCCGGAACGTTTCGCCTCAACCAGTGCACCGGCCGTCGTAGTCCGACCCGCCTCATCCGCGGACGCCTGAACCGGCTTCGACTCCCGCACCGGCGGCTGCGCGACGGCTGGCAGAGCAGTCCCGGGAACAAGCCCCACCGCCAACGCGGACACCAGACCACACGCCAGAGCGGCAACGACCGCTCTACCAGCGCGACGCCTCTTCACAGAGACATCACACCTCCCCCGAACCGAACCCACGAATCCATCTCCGCCCCACAGAAAACACACAACTCCAGAGAGTTAAGGCTTCTAGCACAGAGTTGTCAATAGTGATCATCGTCACGGTGAGGTAAAGAGCAGAAGCGGCGGGTGAAGGCGATGCCGCCAGCGCGATCCTTCCACCAGACAAAAACCCACACCGGCTTCTGACTCCGAGGTGCCTCATCCGACTCCGCCCACCGAGTCCGCGAAGCCGACCGACCCGCACCAGCGGAGCCTGCATCCCCATAGCGGCCGCATACATAGCGAGGCCGCAACGCGAGCGACCCAAGGTACGCGAGCGCCCGGAACCTGGGTCCTCGTACGTCAGGAAACGGGGAACCAAGCCGCCAGGCGCTTGGCAATGACTGGCACATCGATGTTGTCCTGCGCGACGTCCTCGACGAACGGGCCGGCCGTGGAGACGTGCGGCGGAACGGTACTGGCACTGACGCCGTTGAACCGCAGGAAGACGCGCATGGCGAGCCAGGCGGTGCGCTTGTTGCCGTCGATCAGCGCGTGATTGCGGGCAACGGAGTGCAACAGCGCCGCCGCCTTCTCGTGCAGTGTGGGATAAAGCTCGGCCCCGAACACGTTGGTCCGGGGCCGTTCGATCGCAGATACCAGAAGGCCCATGTCACGCACGCTGTGCTCCGTGCCGTTGACCTTACGAGCAATGGCGAGGATCTCGTCGATCTGGATGTAGCGCACCTCGGTCACTTCAGGTAGTCCAAGATCTCCGCATCGCTGTCCATCAGCTGGGCCAGAACGTCATCGAGCTTCAGCTCGGCCCGGTCCTGGGCGTCACGAATGGCCTCAATCGCAAGCTCCTGCTTGCTGCGGCGCTCCCGACGAGCACGCTCGGTGAGCTTGGCGTCAAGGTCATCGGGGAGTCGGAGTGTCATCGCCATACAGCGATGATACCAGGCTGGTATCTGTGCGGCGAGGTGATCCCGGCCACTCGAGATCATGGAACACGAAGCCACGCTCTGAAGCCCCGGACAGGCCGTACACGGCAGCTCGCGCCGCCGCTGCGGAGGGACAGCGGGATGCCCGTGCCTGAGTCCCCGTACCCCGTGCGGATGGTCCGGTCCGTGCGGCCCGCAGCCGGAGAGGTCCGTGGGTTCAGGACCTCCACTGCGAGCGTCACCCGAGCGTCAAAAGCTTCCGGGCGAGACCTTGATGGCGTCGCCGACGTCAGCGCCTCTCTCGTGTATTCGCAGGTCAAGGAGCTTGCGAAGGCGATCCGCCCTACCGACCCGTTTCACGGAGGGAAACAGGTCGAGCGATCCAACCGGGCCACAAAACCGCAGCTCACGCGTCCTTCTTCACCGGCTCCAGAATCGCCACGCACTCCACGTGATGCGTCATCGGGAACAAGTCGAACGCCCTCAGCGTCCGCGGCTTGTAGCCCCCCTCCCGGAAGTAGGCCAGGTCCCGGGCGAGCGCCGCCGGGTCGCAGGCCACGTAGGCGATGCGGCGGGCGCCCAGGGTGGTGAGGTGTTTGACCGTCTGCTTGCCGGCGCCCGCGCGGGGCGGGTCCAGGACGATCAGGTCGGTCTCGGTGATGCGGGTGCGGGGCAGGACCTGGTCGACCTTGCCCTGTTCGATACGGACCCGGGGCAGGGACTGGAGGTTGTGGCGGGCGTCCTCGACCGCGCGCTTGCCGGACTCGATGCCGAGCACCGCGCCGCTCTCCCCGACGCGTTCCGCGATCGCGCCCGCGAACAGGCCGACCCCGCAGTACAGGTCGAGCGCCGTGTCGCCCTTCCGCGGCATCAGGCCCTGCATCACCGCTTCGACCAGCAGCTGGGGAGCCTGCGGGTGGATCTGCCAGAAGCCGCCCATGCCGACGCGGTACGTGCGGCCGTCGGCGCGTTCGCGGACGAAGGCGCGGCCGTGGACGCGGTGCACTCCCCCGTCGTGCTCCTCGACCCGCAGGACGGAGACGGGCTTGTCGAGTTCGACGAGCGGGAGCCGGCCGCCCTCGCGCGGGGTGAGTACCACCTGGCGGTCGCCGGAGCCCGAGGCCGCGATGGCCTCCACCGTGGCGATCTGCGGCCACTCGCGCCGCTCGACGCCCAGCTCGCTGACGCCCGTCGCCGCGATCATGCAGTGGTCGACCGGCTCGATGTCGTGCGAGCGGTGCTTGCGCAGCCCCGCGCGGCCGTTCTCGTCGACCGCGTACTGCACGCGCGAGCGCCACGCGGGCACCTCGCCCGGGGGCAGCTTGTCGCCGGGGGCGGGCATGACCGTACCGTCCCAGCCGGCCTCCTCCGGGGTGAGGCCGGCGAGGCGCTGGAGCTGCTCGGTGATGACCTCGCCCTTGAGGCGGCGCTGCGCGCCCGGCTTGGCGTGCTGCCAGTCGCAGCCGCCGCACCGGCCGGGGCCCGCGAAGCGGCACGGGGCCTCGACGCGGTCCTTGGAGGCGTCGAGGATCCGCACGGCGTCGGCGCGGAGGTAGCGCGCGTCCTCCTCGCCCTCCGTCACCCGGGCGACGATCCTCTCGCCGGGCAGCGCGTGCCGTACGAACAGCACGCGGCCCTCCTCGGTACGGGCGATGCAGTGGCCGCCGTGTGCGACGGGGCCCACCTCGACCTCGTACTCCTCCCCGATCAGCGAAGCCTGCGGTTCTGTTGACATGAGGGGGTGGCTCCAAAAATCAAGGGGTACGGAAATCACGGGTACGGAAACGGAAGTCGAGGGGTACCGAAGTCCAGGGGTCCGGAAGTCAGCGGTACGGCCGGACGACAGCCCATGAGTCTACGTGCGTGTCGCCCCGCCGCCCGCCACTCACTTCTTGGGCCGGGTGGCGCCCGGCTGCCGGGTGTCCACGGGCCCGCGCCGTACCGCCCCCGGCGCGTTGTACACCGCGCGCCTCTTGAGGCGCGTCCTGGCCCGCTCGGAGGACTCCAGCTGGTACGGCACCGAGGTCACCATCACCCCCGGCGTGAAGAGCAGCCGGCCCTTCAGCCGCAGGGCGCTCTGGTTGTGCAGCAGGTGCTCGTACCAGCGGCCGACCACGTACTCCGGGATGTACACGCTGATCGCGTCGCGCGGATTCTCGCTGCGCAGCCCCCGTACGTACTCGATCACCGGCCGGGTGATCTCGCGGTACGGGGAGTCGAGGATCTTCAGCGGCACATTGATCCCGCGCCGCTCCCACTCCTCCCTGAGCGCCTTCGTCTCCGCGGCGTCGACGTTGATGGAGAGCGCCTCCAGGGTGTCCGAGCGCATCAGTTTCGCGTAGCCGAGCGCGCGCAGCGTGGGCTTGTGGACCTTGGAGACGAGGACGATGGAGTGCACCCGGGACGGCCGGACGGCGTCGTCGGACGGGGCCTCGGCCGCGGCGATCTCGGCGGCGACCCGGTCGTAGTGGCGGCGGAT
This sequence comes from Streptomyces sp. NBC_01429, assembly GCF_036231945.1. Lineage (NCBI taxonomy): Bacteria > Bacillati > Actinomycetota > Actinomycetes > Kitasatosporales > Streptomycetaceae > Streptomyces > Streptomyces sp. NBC_01429. Next base: position 1,740,849 of record NZ_CP109599.1, read on the forward strand.
CGCGGTCATCGTGCCGTAGAAGATCACCATGCCGAGCAGCGCGACCCAGGCGCCGTGGGTGAACTTGGTGGCGAGGACGACGATCAGCACCAGCCCGGTGAAGAAGGCGCCGAAGGTGTTGATCGCCCGCGAGCGCACCATGTGGCGGCGCTTGGCCACGTCGCGTTCGGTGCGCAGATGGCGGTTCCAGTGCCGGACCATGCCGGTCTGGCTGAGGGTGAAGGAGACGAAGACGCCGACGATGTAGAGCTGGATCAGCCGCGTGGAGTCCGCCCCGTACACCCCGACCAGCAGGGCGGCGGCCCCGGCCAGCAGGACGATGCCGTTGGAGAAGGCCAGCCGGTCGCCGCGCGTGTGCAGCTGGCGCGGCAGGTAGCGGTCCTGGGCGAGGATCGAGCCGAGCAGCGGGAAACCGTTGTACGCGGTGTTCGCGGCCAGGAAGAGCACGAGCGCGGTGGCGGCGGCGAGGAGTACGAAGAAGAACGTCCCGCTGCCGAAGACGGCCGCCGCGACCTGCGAGATCACCGGGTTCTGCACATAGTCCGAGCCGACCGGGACGCCGTTGTGCACCAGATCCGTGCCGGGGTTCTCCGCCATCTTCACGTCGGTGGCCATGGCCAGCCCGATGATGCCGCAGAACATCGTGACGGCGAGGCCGCCCATCAGGGCGAGCGTGGTCGCCGCGTTCCTGCTCTTGGGCTTGCGGAAGGCCGGGACTCCGTTGCTGATCGCCTCGACGCCGGTCAGCGCGGCGCAGCCGGAGGAGAACGCGCGCAGCAGCAGGAAGATCAGCGCGAACCCGGCCAGGCCCTGGTGCTCGGGCTTGATCTGGTAGTCCGACGTCGGGGCGTGCATGGTGTCGCCGAGCACGAGCCCGCGGAACGCGCCCCAGGCGATCATGATGAACACGCCGCCGACGAAGACGTACGTGGGGATCGCGAAGAGCTTGCCCGACTCCCGTACGCCGCGCAGGTTCATCAGGGTGAGCACGACGATTATCGCGATGGCGACGAGGACCTTGTGCTCGACGACGAACGGGATGGCGGAGCCGAGGTTCTCCACCCCGGAGGAGATCGACACGGCCACGGTCAGTACGTAGTCGACCAGCAGCGCGCTGGCGACGGTGAGTCCGGCGCGGGGACCGAGGTTGGTGGTGGCGACCTCGTAGTCGCCGCCGCCGCTCGGGTAGGCGTGCACGTTCTGCCGGTAGGAGGCGACGACCGTGAACATCAGGACGACGACGGCCAGGGCGATCCACGGGCTGAAGTGGTACGCCGACACCCCCGCGATGGACAGCACCAGGAGGACTTCTCCCGGGGCGTACGCCACCGAGGACAGCGGGTCGGAGGCGAAGACGGGCAGCGCGATGCGTTTGGGGAGGAGGGTCTCCCCGAGCCTGTCGCTACGCAGCGCCCGCCCGATCAGGATGCGTTTGGGCACGTCGGTCAGTTTGGACACGGAAGGGATCGTATGCGTTCGAACTGTCGCCCGTGCGGCCACCACCCCACCCTTCTGCGCGCCGCGGGGCCACGGGGATGACGGCATCGCGACCGCCGACGCATAAGCTCGTTGTCAGGGTCCGCCTTGCGCGGCGCCCCATCGGATACCCGGCAGGTCGAGAAAGAAGAGTGAACAGGGTGTTTTCGCAGGTCATCGAGGCGACCAGGACTGCGGGGTAGGGCGACGTGCACATCGTCATCATGGGCTGCGGCCGGGTCGGTGCCGCGCTCGCGCAGAACCTGGAGCAGCAGGGGCACACCGTCGCCGTCATCGACCAGGACCCCACCGCGTTCCGCCGGCTCGGCTCGGGGTTCGGCGGCCGTCGCGTCAGCGGGGTCGGATTCGACCAGGACACCCTGCGCGAGGCGGGGATCGAGGACGCCGGTGCGTTCGCCGCGGTGAGCAGCGGCGACAACTCCAACATCATCGCCGCCCGGGTGGCCCGCGAGATGTTCGGCATAGAGAACGTCGCCGCCCGCATCTACGACCCGAAGCGCGCCGAGGTCTACCAGCGCCTGGGTATCCCGACGGTGGCCACGGTCCGCTGGACCGCCGACCAGATGATGCGCCGGCTGCTGCCGTCCGGCGCTGAGCCGCTGTGGCGCGACCCCAGCGGGGGCGTACAGCTCGCCGAGGTGCACACCTCGGACAGCTGGATCGGCCACAAGATCAGCACGCTTCAGGAGGAGACGGGCGTCCGCGTCGCGTTCCTCACCCGGCTGGGCGAGGCGATGCTGCCGACGTCCCAGACGGTCCTTCAGGAGGGCGACCTCGTCCACGTGATGATGCGTACCGACGACATCGAGAAGGTCGAGGCGGCGTTCGCCGAGGGCCCGGACGGAGGCGTGAACTGATGCGCGTCGCGATTGCCGGAGCCGGTGCGGTGGGGCGTTCCATCGCGGGTGAGCTGCTGGAGAACGGGCACGAGATCCTGCTCATCGACAACGCGCCGACCGCCATCTCGGTCGAGCGGGTGCCGCTCGCCGAGTGGCTGCTGGCCGACGCCTGCGAGATCACCTCGCTGGACGAGGCGGCGCTCCAGCGCTGCAATGTCGTGATCGCCGCGACCGGCGACGACAAGGTCAATCTGGTCGTCTCGCTGCTCGCCAAGACGGAGTACGGCGTGCCGCGGGTGGTCGCCCGGGTCAACAACCCCAAGAACGAGTGGCTGTTCAACGAGGCGTGGGGCGTCGATGTCGCTGTCTCCACGCCGCGGCTGATGTCGGCGCTGGTCGAGGAGGCGGTGAGCGTCGGTGATCTCGTACGGCTGCTGCGCTTCAGCCACGGGGACGCCAACCTGGTGGAGCTGACGCTGCCGCCGGAGTCGGCGGTGACCGGCACTCAGGTCGGCGAGGTGGTCTGGCCGGAGGACACGTCCCTGGTCACCATCATCCGCGGGACGCGCGTCCTGACGCCGCACCCGGAGGAGACCCTGGAGGCGGGCGACGAGCTGCTGTTCGTGGCGGCGCAGGCGCGCGAGGAGCAGCTGGAGGACCTGCTGTCGGTACGTCACGAGGACACGACGGGCTGACGGCCGGACGGCACGCACGCGGCACGCGCGCACGCATGCAGCACATGACATCGCCGTACGGGCTTCGTACCCGTACGGCGATGTCGTGTGCTGCGTGCGTCCGGCGGGACGGCCGGGACGGCCCGGCCAGTCCGGACGGCCCGGGGTGCTACCTGCGGTGCCGGGCGGGCGGCCGGTCCCCGCTCGTCGCGGCGGCAGCCGCCTTGCGCTCCTTCTCGGCCTGCTCCTCCGCCTCCATCTCGGCGAAGACGTCGATAGGCGGCGGCGCCTTCGCGAGGAAGACCCAGGTCAGGTAGACGGAGAGCAGGAAGGGCGGGATCTTCAGCGCGATCAGCACCCAGCCGAGCTGGGCGGTGTCGGCCCACCAGTAGAGCGGGAAGAGGATCGCGCACTTGGCGAGCAGGATCAGCCCCCAGGCCCAACTGGCCTTGGCGTACGCCTTCTTGCGGCCCGGGTTACGGGTGCGCCAGGAGAGGTTCTCCTTGAAGACCGGGCCGAGGATCAGCCCCATCAGCGGCACGCCCGCCAGCGTGGTGATGATGTAGGCGAGCGACAGCCCCAGCGTGTAGAGCATGCCGGGGAGGTAGAAGTCCTTGGCGTTGCCGGTCATCATCGCGAAGACCACGCCGAAGGCGACGCCGAAGACCCCGCTGAAGGCGTGCTTGACGGTGTCGCGGCGGACCAGCCGGACCACCACCAGCAGCAGCGAGACGGCCAGGGCCGCGATCGCCGAGGTGTGCAGGTCCTTGTTGATCGTGAAGATCGTGACGAAGAGCAGGCCGGGGAGGACTGTCTCCACCATGCCGCGCACTCCGCCGAACGCCTCGAAGAGCGCCGCCTCGGTGACGGCTTTCGCGTCGCCCTCCGGGTCGGCCGCCGTCGAGGGGCGGGGGTCTGGGGAAACGGTCGAGGCTGCGGGCTCGTCGGGTGACGTCACCGGCTACTCCTGTCCGAGCGGTCGGAGTTCGTATTTGGGATTGAACAGCACCCGCCGGCCGTGGCTCAGGGAGATCCGGCCGGAGGCGATCAGCTTGCGGCCCGGCTCTATGCCCACGATGGAGCGCCGGCCCAGCCACACCACGTCCAGGGGCGCGGTGCCGTCGAACAGCTCCGCCTCCAGCGCGGGCACGCCGGCTCGCGGACGCAGGGTGACCGTCCGCAACGTACCAGTCACCCGCACGATCTGGCGGTCGTCGCACTCGGAGATCCGGGTGCAGCCCGACGCCTGCGCGTCCTCCCGCAGCTCCTCCGACTCCAGATCCTCCTGGGAGCTGGACAGCCGGTCGAGCATCCGGCGGAAGCGGCCGGTCGGCTTGTCAGCACTCATACCCAAGAGCGTACCGGGGTACGGGGGCGGCCGGTTGCGGCGGACCGTCGCGTCAGCGCTCGAAGCGGTACCCCATGCCCGGTTCGGTGACGAAGTGCCTGGGGTGCGAGGGATCCGCCTCCAGCTTCCGTCTGAGCTGTGCCATGTAGACCCGCAGATAGTTCGTCTCGGTGCCGTAGGAGGGCCCCCAGACCTCCTGGAGGAGCTGTTTCTGGCTGACCAGCCGGCCGGTGTTGCGTACGAGCACCTCCAGCAGGTGCCACTCGGTCGGGGTGAGCCGTACGTCCCTGCCGCCCCGGTGCACCTTCTTGGCGGCCAGATCGACGGTGAACCCGCCGGTCTCGACGACCGCGGCCGTCTCGTCGCCGTCCCCGCCGACCGGCTCGGCCCGCCGGACGGCGGCGCGCAGCCGGGCCAGCAGTTCGTCCATGCCGAAGGGCTTGGTGACGTAGTCGTCGGCCCCGGCGTCCAGGGCCTCGACCTTCTCGTCGGAGGTGTGGCGGGCGGAGAGCACCAGGATCGGCACCCGGGTCCAGCCGCGCAGGCCCTTGATCACCTCGACGCCGTCCATGTCCGGCAGGCCGAGGTCGAGCACGACGACGTCGGGGTGGCGCGCGGCGGCCAGCTCCAGCGCGCTCGCGCCGTCGGAGGCCGCCTCCACGTCGTACTTGCGCGCTCTCAGGTTGATCACGAGGGCGCGTACGATCTGTGGCTCGTCGTCGACCACGAGCACCCGGGTCATAGGGTCCGCCTTTCTGCTGCGCCGGTCATGTGATGAGCCGGGCGGGTGATTCGGTGCGTGCGGGCGCGCGTCCTGACGCGGCTCCGAGGTTGAGAACCATGGTCAGACCGCCGCCGGGGGTGTCCTCGGCGGCCAGCGTGCCGCCCATCGCGTCCACGAAGCCGCGGGCGACCGCGAGCCCGAGTCCGACGCCGGCGCCGCGCGGGGCGTCGCCGTGGCGCTGGAAGGGCTCGAAGATGCGGTCCTTGGCCTCGTCGGGCACGCCGGGGCCGCGGTCCACGACCCGTACCTCCACCCGGGCGCCGAGCGCGCTCGCCGCGACGGTGACGGGCCGGCCGTCGGGGCTGTACTTGACGGCGTTCTCCACGATGTTGGCGACCGCGCGCTCCAGCAGCCCCGGGTCGACGGCCACCATGGGCAGCGACTCCGGGATGTCCAGCTCCACGCTGTTCTCCGGTACGCCGCCGAGCGCCATCGGCACCACCTCGTCGAGGTCGATCTCGCGCATCAGCGGGGTGACGGTGCCGGTCTGGAGCCGGGACATGTCCAGCAGGTTGCCGACCAGGTGGTCGAGGCGGTCGGAGCCGTGCTCGATGCCCTCCAGCAGCTCCGCCCGGTCCTCCTCGGACCAGTCGACGTCGTCGGAGCGCAGCGAGGTGACGGCGGCCTTGATCCCGGCCAGCGGGGTGCGCAGATCGTGGCTGACGGCGGCGAGCAGGGCGGTACGGATGCGGTTGCCCTCGGCGAGCGCCCTGGCCTGCTCCGCCTCGCCTACCAGCCGCTGCCGGTCGAGTACGACGGCGGCCTGGGTGGCGAAGGCGGCCAGCACCCGGCGGTCCTCGGCGGGCAGCACCCGGCCGGAGAGGGCCAGCGCCATGTGGTCGCCGACCGGCATGTCGACGTCGGCGGCCTCGGGGCGGTCGACGGGCTGCGGTCCGACGCTGCCCGCGCAGGTCCACGGCTCGACGTCGCTCTCGCGCTCCAGCAGCGCCACGGACTCCATGGAGAAGGTCTCCCGCACCCGCTCCAGCAGGGCGTCGAGCGCGGTCTCGCCGCGCAGCACGCTGCCCGCGAGGAAGGAGAGGATCTCCGACTCGGCGCGCAGCCGGGACGCCTGGTGGGTACGGCGGGCCGCCAGGTCCACCACGGAGGCCACGGAGACGGCCACCGCGAAGAAGATGACGATGGCGACGAGGTTCTTGGGGTCCTGGACGGTCAGGGTGTGGGCGGGCGGGGTGAAGTAGAAGTTGAGCAGCAGCGAGCCGACGGCGGCGGAGGCGAGCGCGGGCCGCAACCCGCCGAGCAGGGCGGCGAGCACGGTCAGGAAGAGGAAGAGCAGGACGTCGTTGGCGAGCCCGAGGGTGTTGCTCAGCTCCGCCAGCAGCAGCGAGAGCAGGACGGGCGCGACGACCCCGGCCAGCCACCCCGAGACGATCCGGGAGCGCCCCAGCCGGGCTCCGCGCGCCACCGGGAGCCCCCGGCCCTTGGCGGCCTCCTCGTGGGTGACGATGTGGACGTCCAGGTCGGGTCCCGACTCGCGGGCGACGGTGGTGCCGACGCCGGGGCCGAAGACGTACTGCCAGGTCTTGCGGCGGCTGGAGCCGAGGACGATCTGGGTGGCGTTGACGCCCCGCGCGAAGGCGAGCAGCGCGGAGGGGATGTCGTCGCCGATGACGTGGTGGAAGGTGCCGCCCAGATCCTCGACCAGCTTGCGCTGGACGGCGATCTCCTTGGGCGAGGCGGCGGTCAGGCCGTCGCTCCTGGCTATGTAGACGGCGAGGATCTCGCTGCCGGAGCCCTTGGCCGCCATCCGGGCGGCGCGGCGCAGGAGCGTACGCCCCTCGGGGCCGCCGGTGAGGCCGACGACGATGCGTTCGCGGGCCTGCCAGGTGGTGCGGATGTTGTGCTCGCCGCGGTACTGCTGGAGGTACTCGTCCACCCGGTCGGCGACCCAGAGCAGCGCCAGCTCGCGCAGCGCGGTCAGGTTGCCGGGGCGGAAGTAGTGCGAGAGCGCGGCGTCGACCTTGTCGGGCTTGTAGACGTTGCCGTGCGCCATCCGGCGGCGCAGTGCCTGGGGCGACATGTCGACCAGCTCGATCTGGTCGGCCCGCCGGACCATCTCGTCGGGGACGGTCTCGCGCTGCCGGACCCCGGTTATCGATTCGACGACATCGCCGAGTGACTCCAGGTGCTGGATGTTGACGGTCGACACGACCTCGATGCCGGCCTTGAGCAGTTCCTCGACGTCCTGCCAGCGCTTGGCGTTGCGGGAGCCCGGCACGTTGGTGTGGGCCAGCTCGTCGACCAGGACGACGGCGGGCCGCCGCTCCAGCACCGCGTCGACGTCCATCTCGGTGAGGCGGGCCCCCCGGTACTCCAGCTCACGGCGGGCGACCTGTTCCAGGCCGTGCAGCATCGTTTCCGTACGCGGCCGGTCGTGGTGTTCGACGAAGCCCACCACGCAGTCGGTGCCGCGCTCCACGCGGCGCTGTGCCTCGGAGAGCATCGCGTACGTCTTGCCGACGCCCGGTGCCGCGCCCAGGTAGATCCGAAGTCTGCCGCGTCCCATGGCCCCATTGTCTTCCAGATGAGCCATCGCGTCCGACGCGCCCGGCTGTCCTGAAACTACAGCCGGGAACAGCGACAAATGGGACGGCGGCGGACTTCCGAGTCGGTCTTGACACGATTCTGATGGGTGGTGCGTGACCGGTGCCGGTCAGCGCGTCAGCGGCCCGCCACCAGCTCCCGCAGCGCGGTGTTGAGCGCGAGGACGTTCACCCGGGGCTCCCCCACGAAGCCGAGGACGCGCCCCCGGGTGTGCTGGTCGACCAGCCGCTCCACATGCCGTAGGGGCAGCTGGTTGCGTTCCGCGACGCGGCGGGCCTGGAGCCGGGCGTACCCGGGTGAGATGTCCGGGTCGAGCCCCGAGCCCGACGAGGTGACCGCGTCGGCGGGGATCTCCGAGGGGCGGACCGGATGGCCCGGGGTGGAGTTGTCCTCGACGACGGCGGCCCTGGCCGCCTCCACCGACCGGATCAGCTTCGGGTTGTCGCCCGCCAGGTTGGTCGCCCCGGACAGGAGCAGCCCGTGCCCCTGGCCGTCGGTGCTGGTACCGAGGCCGTCGGACGGGCGCGGCTGGAACCAGCGGAGGTCGGGGGCCGGGGCGCGGCCCTCGCGCGGCGGCAGGTCGTAGCGCTGTCCGATCAGGGACGAGCCGACGACCCGGCCCGAGCGGCCCTCCGTGATCTCGGAGCCGTTGGCCCGGTGCGGGAAGAGGCCCTGGGCGAGGCCGGTGACGGCCAGCGGGTAGAGCACCCCGCACAGGACGGTCAGGACGAGGAGCGCGCGCGATCCGGCCCCGAGGAGGCGTGCGGCGTTGCGCAGGGAGCTGTTCATGGGGGTCATGCCGTTCACCCGATGCCGGGGATGAGGGAGAGGAGCAGGTCGATGATCTTGATGCCGATGAAGGGGGCGATCAGGCCGCCGAGGGCGTAGATCCCCAGATTCCTTCTGAGCAGCCGGTCGGCGCTCATCGGCCGGTAACGCACGCCGCGCAGGGCGAGGGGCACCAGCGCGACGATGATCAGCGCGTTGAAGACGACCGCGGCGAGGATCGCGGACCGGGGCGAGGACAGGTCCATGATGTTGAGCCTGTCGAGCCCCGGATGGAGGGCCACGAACATCGCGGGGATGATCGCGAAGTACTTCGCGACGTCATTGGCGAGGGAGAAGGCGGTCAGCGCGCCCCGGGTGATGAGCAGTTGCTTGCCGATGCCGACGATCTCGATGAGCTTGGTCGGATCGGAGTCCAGGTCGACCATGTTCCCGGCCTCCTTGGCGGCGGAGGTGCCGGTGTTCATGGCGACCCCGACGTCCGCCTGTGCCAGCGCCGGGGCGTCGTTCGTGCCGTCGCCGGTCATCGCCACCAGCTGCCCGCCCGCCTGTTCGCGCCGGATGAGCGCCATCTTGTCCTCCGGGGTGGCCTCGGCGAGGAAGTCGTCCACCCCGGCCTCGGCCGCGATCGCGCGGGCGGTCAGCGCGTTGTCCCCGGTGATCATGACGGTCCTGATCCCCATCCGGCGCAGCTCCTCGAAGCGCTCCCGCATCCCGTCCTTGACCACGTCCTTGAGATGGATCACGCCGAGGACCCTGGCCCCGGCGCCGTCCTCCTGGGCCACCAGCAGAGGGGTGCCGCCGGCCCGCGCGATGGTGCCGGTGAGGTCCAGGGCGTCGTCGGGGACCCGGCCGCCGCGCTTCTCGACCCAGGCGGCGACCGATCCGGCCGCCCCCTTGCGTATCTCGCGCCGCCCGCCGCCGTCCTCGGGGATGCCGACGCCCGACATCCGGGTCCGCGCGGTGAACCCGACCCACTCGGCGCCGGTCAGCTCGCTCCGGTGGCGCTCGGGCACCCCGTACCGCCCGGTGGCGAGTACGACGACGGAGCGGCCCTCGGGGGTCTCGTCGGCCAGCGAGGAGAGCAGCGCGGCCGCGGCGAGGTCACCCGCCGGCACGCCGCCGACCGGGACGAACTCGGCGGCCTGCCGGTTGCCGTGGGTGATGGTGCCGGTCTTGTCGAGCAGCAGCGTCGAGACGTCGCCCGCGGCCTCGACCGCGCGCCCGGACAGCGCGAGCACATTGCGCCGTACCAGCCGGTCCATGCCGGCGATGCCGATCGCGGAGAGCAGCGCGCCGATGGTGGTCGGGATGAGACAGACCAGCAGCGCGATCAGCACGATCATCGGCTGCCGTCCGCCGGCGTGCGCGGCGAAGGGCTGGAGGGTGACGACGGCGAGCAGGAAGACGACCGTGAGCGAGGCGAGCAGGATGTTCAGCGCGATCTCGTTGGGGGTCTTCTGCCGGGCCGCGCCCTCGACCAGGGCGATCATCCGGTCGACGAAGGTCTCGCCGGGCCGGGTGGTGATCCTGACGACGATCCGGTCGGAGAGGACCCTCGTACCGCCGGTGACGGCCGAGCGGTCGCCGCCCGACTCCCGGATGACCGGGGACGATTCACCGGTGATCGCCGACTCGTCCACGCTGGCGACGCCTTCGGTCACGTCGCCGTCGCCCGGGATGATGTCGCCCGTCTCGCAGACGACGAGATCGCCGATGCCGAGTGCGGTCCCCGGCACCCGTTCCTCGCCGCCGGGGACGATCCGGCGGGCGACGGTGTCGGTCCTGGCCCGGCGCAGGGTGTCCGCCTGCGCCTTGCCGCGTCCCTCGGCGACGGCCTCCGCCAGATTGGCGAAGATCGTGGTCAGCCAGAGCCAGCCGGCGACGGCCCAGCCGAACCAGTCGCCCGGGTCGAGCGCGGCGAAGACCGTGCTGAGCACGGATCCGACGAGGACCACGAACATCACGGGGGTCTTCGCCATCGTGCGGGGGTCGAGTTTGCGGATCGCCCCGGGGAGGGAGCCGATCAGCCGGCGGGCTCCGAAGGGAGCCTCGGTGGGTCGCATGGTCATGACGCCAGCCCTTCGGCCAGGGGGCCCAGCGCGAGCGCGGGGAAGTAGGTGAGACCGGCGACGATCATGATCGTACCGACGAGCACCCCGCTGAACAGCGGTTTGTCGGTACGCAACGTGCCCAGACTCTCGGGTACGGGGCGCTGTCCGGCGAGCGATCCTGCCAGCGCGAGGACGAACACCATGGGGACGAAGCGGCCCAGCAGCATCACCAGCCCCAGGGTGGTGTTGAACCACGGGGTGTCCGCGGCGAGCCCCGCGAACGCCGAGCCGTTGTTGTTGGCGGCGGAGGTGTACGCGTAGAGCAGCTCGGAGAAGCCGTGCGGCCCCGGGTTGGCCGCGGAGCGGCCGGGAGTGGGCAGCGCGACGGCGACGGCGGTGGAGCAGAGCACCAGCGCCGGGGTGACCAGCAGGTAGCAGGCGGCGAGCTTGATCTCGCGGGTGCCGATCTTCCTGCCCAGGTACTCGGGGGTGCGTCCGACCATCAGTCCGGCCAGGAACACCGCGATGACGGCCATGATCAGCATCCCGTAGAGGCCGGAGCCGACGCCGCCGGGCGCGACCTCGCCGAGTTGCATGCCCAGCATCGCGATGCCGCCGCCGAGCCCGGTGTACGAGGAGAGGAAGGAGTTGACGGCGCCGGTCGAGGTGAGTGTGGTGGCCACCGCGAAGATCGACGAGCCGCCGATCCCGAAGCGGACATCCTTGCCCTCCATGGCGCCGCCGGCGAGGTCGAACGCCCGGCCGCCGTGGTGGAACTCGGTCCACATCATCAGCGCGGTGAAGCCGATCCAGATCACCACCATGGCGGCGAGGATCGCGTACCCCTGCCGGACACTGCCGGTCATCCTGCCGAAGGCGCGGGTCATCGCGAAGGGGATGAGCAGGATGAGGAAGATCTCGAAGAGGTTCGAGACGCCGCCGGGGTTCTCGAAGGGGTGGGCCGAGTTGGCGTTGAAGTAGCCGCCGCCGTTGGTTCCCAGCTCCTTGATGGCCTCCTGGGAGGCGACGGCGCCGCCGTTCCACCGCTGCGAACCGCCCATGAACTGTCCGACCTCGTGGACGCCGGCGAAGTTCTGGATCGCGCCGCAGGCGACCAGGACCAGCGCGGCGACGAGGGAGAGGGGCAGCAGGATCCGTACGGTGCCGCGCACCAGATCGACCCAGAAGTTGCCCAGCTCACCGGTGCCGGAGCGGGCGAAGCCCCGTACGAGCGCCACGGCGACGGCCATGCCGACCGCGGCCGACAGGAAGTTCTGGACGGCGAGCCCACCGGTCTGCACGACCTGCCCCATGGCCTGCTCGCCGTAGTAGGACTGCCAGTTGGTGTTGGTGACGAAGGACGCGGCGGTGTTGAACGCCTGGTCCGGATCGATCGAGGAGAAGCCGGACGAGCCCGGCAGCGCGCCCTGGACGCGTTGCAGCAGATACAGGAAGAGGACGCCGGCCAGGGAGAAGCCGAGCACGCCGCGGAGGTAGGCGGGCCAGCGCATCCCGGTGTCGGGGCGGGCGCCGATGGCCCGGTAGATCCACTTCTCGGCCCGCAGATGCCGGGGCGAGCTGTAGACCCGGGCCATGTGGTCGCCGAGCGGGCGGTACGCCAGGCCCAGCGCGACGATCAGCGCGAGCACCTGGAGCGCCCCCGCGAGGACGGGACTCATCACTCAGAACCTCTCGGGGAAGAGCAGCGCGAGGACGAGATAGCCCAGCAGGGCGACGGCCACGACGAGGCCGGCGATGTTCTCGGCGGTCACAGCTTCGTCACCCCCCTGGCGATGAGGGCCACCAGCGCGAAGACCGCGAGTGTGGTGACGACGAAGGCCAGATCGGCCATCGATTGCTCCTGAGATGAGTGGGGAAAACCTGCCTCGGCAAGAAAAGCCCCTGATAGGGGCGATTCCGGCTTCCTTGACGGGTCCCATACTCACCGGGGCGTCCGCTTGACGCGTTCCCTACGGATCCGGCCCTGACCAGCGGAAAAACCGGTGGGCCGCATCCCTGGGAAGGGATGCGGCCCACCGGTGAGGCGTACGGCCATGAGGCCGGAGCCGGGTCAGCGCACCTCGGTGATCTCCGGGCCGCGCTGGAGCTGGCCCATGCCGCCGGAGAAGCGGGAACTCTCCTGCTCCTCCTGCTGGACGCCCTCGGCGACCATCTGCGCGTCGTCCGGCAGCTTGAGGACGATCGGGTCGCGGGGCGCCATCGGGCCCTCGCCGCGTACGACGACGGTGTCCCGGAAGATCTGCTCCAGCAGTCCGGCGGCCTCGGGCTGCACCGCGCCCTGCCCGGAGATCACTCCGCGCAGGAACCAGCGCGGTCCGTCGACGCCGATGAAGCGCACCAGCTGCACGCCTCCGGTGCCGTCCGGCAGCTGGACGGGGACCTGGGCGCGCAGCTCCCAGCCGAGCGGGCCCTCGACCTCGTCGATGATGCCGCCCTGCTGGGTGATGCCCGTGGCGATCTCCTCGCGGACCTCGCCCCAGATGCCCTCCTTCTTGGGCGCGGCGAACGCCTGGAGCTGTACGGCGCTGTCCCGCACGACGACGGTGGCGGCGACGATCGCGTCACCGGCGACCTCCACGCGCAGCTCCATGCCCTCGACCGCGGGGACGAAGACGCCCCCGAGGTCGACCCGGCCGTCGTCCGGCTTGGAGACCTCCGCGATGTCCCAGGGACCGTCGGGCCGCGGCGCCGGCGGAAGGTTCATCCGGCGGGGCGCGTCCCCCGCCTCCGCGGCGGCGTCCGCACTCTCGTCACCGGAGCCGTCGACCTGCTCGGTCTCGCCCGTTGCGTCCGCCGCGTCCTCGGCGGAACCACTCTTCTTGCGACGTCCGAACACGTCACTGTCCTTCCCGGTCTGATACGACCGAAGCGTATCGATTCCCACCCTGTACCCCACCCGCGGCCGCATGGCCGCCGGTGGACCCGAAGCCCCCGTCGCCCCGCGCCGAGCCGGGGAGTTCCGCCACCTCGTGGAAGCGGACCTTCTCGACCTGCTGGACGACCAGTTGGGCAATCCGGTCGAACCGCTCGAACCGCACGCTCTCGCGGGGGTCCAGATTGACCACGATCACTTTGATCTCTCCACGGTACCCGGCATCCACCGTCCCGGGGGCATTCACGAGGGCGACGCCGCAGCGGGCGGCCAGCCCGGAGCGCGGGTGCACAAAGGCCGCGTAGCCGTCCGGCAGGGCGATGGAGATCCCGGTGGGCAGCACCGCCCGTTCGCCGGGGGCCAGCTCGGCGGCGACCGTGGTGACCAGATCCGCGCCGGCGTCGCCGGGGTGCCCGTACGACGGAAGCGGTGCTTCCGGGTCGACACGGCGGATCAGCACGTCGACGGGGCGGCCGGGGCCGCCGGGGGCGGAGCCGGTGGGGGCTGGGCTCATGGGTTCACCTCGAAGGCGCGCACGCGCCTGACCTGGTCCGGGTCGGCCATCGCGGCCCGGATCTCCTCCTGGCGGCCGTTGTCGATGAAGTGATCGACCTTGACCTCGATGAAAAGGGCGTCGGCACGGACGGCGACGGGCCCTTCGGGGCCGCCGAGCCTGCCGGTGGCGGTGCAGTAGATCTTACGTCGGTGCACGGCGGTGATCTCGGCGTCCAGATACAGCACCGTGCCGACCGGTACGGGCCGGACGAACTCGGTCTGGAGCCGGCCGGTCACCGCGATCACCCGCAGCAGCCAGTTCAGCGAGCCGAGCGTCTCGTCGAGCGCGGTGGCCAGGACGCCGCCGTGCGCCAGGCCCGGGGCACCCTGGTGGTCGGGCTTGACGGTGAACTCGGCGGTGATGCGCACGCCCTCACCGGCCCGTGTCCGCAGCTGGAGCCCGTGCGGCTGTGCCTCGCCGCAGCCGAAACAGTGTTCGTAGTGCGGGCCGAGCGGCTCGCCCGGGGCAGGCGCGTCGGGGTGGCGCACCGGCGGTACGGCGTCGGACGGCGGCGTCAGCGGCCCCGGTCCCGCCGGGGGCGGCGTGGGGTCGGGCCCGGACGCGGTTCCCGGGGTTGGCACGTTACTCACAGGCGCAGACCTTACCCGCGCGGTCGCCCGCCAACCGCACCGTGCCAAGCTTGGCTCCATGGAGCCTTCCGTCGCACGCTACGACGAACGTCTGACCGCGCCCCGCACGTGGTGGGGCATCGCCGCCCTGATCTCCCTCGCGGGCGGTCTGATGCTGCTGCCGCTGGGGGCGCTGCCGCTGCTCGGCGGGCTGATCGGGGCGGGCGGGCTGGCGGCGGCCGGGGTCAGTTCGTACGGCTCGGCGCGGATCAGGGTGGTGGCGGACTCGCTGGTCGCCGGTGACGCGCGGATCCCGGTGTCGGCGCTCGGCGAGGCCGAGGTGCTGGACCCCGAGGAGACGATCGCGTGGCGGCTGCACAAGGCCGACCCGCGCGCCTTCATGCTGCTGCGCGGCTATGTGCCGACGGCGCTGCGTGTGATGGTCACGGATCAGGACGATCCGACTCCGTACCTGTATCTCTCGACACGTGACCCGCAGGCGCTGAGGGAAGCCCTGGACGCGGTACGGATCAGCTCCGCCGGATCAGCCGCTTCCACCGCTTCCAGCGGCGCGGACAACGCCCCGGACGCCTGAGAGGGCCGCGGGGCGGGCGGGTCAGCCGCCCAGCTCCCGGGGCGGCGACGGAGGCAGCGCCTCGGGCCGTTCGAGCGGCGGCAGGGACGGCAGCGCGTCCCAGGGGATCTGGCGCTTGCGCAGGTCCTTGCGGACGTGCTCGGCGACCTTCTTGGTGTCGCGCCGGTTCATCATCGCGCCCACGGCCGCGCCGATCATGAACGGGACCAGGTTCGGCAGGGTGCGGACCATGCGCTTGGTGATCTGGTGGCGCAGCTCGCGCTTCATGGGGCCGCTGAGGGCGCCGTTGAAGGTGGACGGTTTGGTGATGTCGACGCCGCGCTCCTGCGTCCAGGACACCAGATAGCCGACGCTGCGCTCCCTGAGCGTGCCGGGCGGCCGCAGTCCGTAGACCTCGTGCAGCTCCGCGATGAGCTTCAGCTCGATCGCGGCGACGGCGGTGATCTCCGCGGCCAGCTCCGCCGGCATCGCGGGCGGTACGGGCATCATGGCCGCGGCACCGACGCCCGCGCCCACGGTGGAGCTGCTGTTCGCGGCGCCCGCGACCAGCTTGTCGGCCAGCTCCTCGGGGCCCAGCCCCGGAAACTGCCGCCTCAGGGTGGCCAGATCGCGGACCGGGACGCGCGGCGCGTTCTCGATGATCCGGTCGGCGAGATGGCCGAGCGCCGCCTTGGCGCCCTCGCTCCCCCTGCGTACTCCCCGTCGTACACCGGCCAGCCGCCGGCCCCCGGTCGTGGGGCCGTCGTGGTCGTCCTGGCCGGCTTCGAGCGAGGCCGGCAGGCCCCGCTCGTCCTCGTGCGTGCCGTGCTGGGGCAGCAGGGCGGCGGAGTGCTCGGCAGCGGGCTCGACGCCTTCTGCCGGGCCTGTGCCGCCCTGATACGCCTCCGGTGAATCCTTCCGCCGGAAGCGCCGTTTCCGGGACGGTGAGTCGTCTGCCACGGCAGGTCCCGACTCAGTCGCAGTCGCGGCAGATGGGCTGCCCGTTCTTCTCCCTGGCCAGCTGGGAGCGGTGGTGCACGAGGAAGCAGCTCATGCAGGTGAACTCGTCGGCCTGGCGGGGCAGGACCCGGACGGAAAGCTCCTCGTTGGAGAGATCCGCGCCGGGCAGTTCCAGGCCCTCGGCCTGCTCGAACTCGTCGACGTCGACCGCTGAAGTCGACTTGTCGTTCCGACGGGCCTTCAGTTCCTCAAGGCTGTCCTGATCGACGTCGTCATCGGTCTTGCGTGGGGTGTCGTAATCCGTTGCCATGTCGCTCTCCCCCTCTGGGTGTCTGTGGTGTCTCAGCGCGGGTAACGCGTGAGAGGCCGGACTTGTGCCCGACCTGAGGCGGAGATTTTGCCTCACATCAAGGTCTGTTACTCAATCGACACCCAGCCGCACTCACGAGGAGTGATCGGCTTCGGGTGGCGAGGGGGACCGTACACGGTCCCCCTGTCGTACCTCACGGGCGCCACCCCGTGTACTTCCCGTGATCCCGACCCCCGGAAACCCGGACTTTACCGGCCTTCCACGGAAGGCTTGATCACACAGAGTGGAGAGGCGGGAATTCGATCCTGTGATCGATCACACACGCCCACACTGTGAAACGGTCCGGAAAATTCCGCGTAAAGCGAACAAAGCTATTCACCGTCCCTATCACTGCCCGCAGTCTCTCAGACCGGGAGAGTGACCCGCATCATGAGTCCTCCCCCTTCGCGGGGTTCCGCGAAGATGCGACCGCCGTGCGCGCGGGCCACGGAACGGGCGATCGACAGGCCGAGGCCCACTCCCTTGTCGCTCCCGGTCCGTTCCGTGCGCAGCCGCCGGAACGGTTCGAAAAGATTGTCGATCTCGTACGCGGGAACGACGGGACCGGTGTTCGATACCACCAGGACCGCCTGGCCCTGCTGGGACTCGGTGGTGACCTCCACCCATCCCCCTTCGGGGATGTTGTACCTGACCGCGTTCTGCACCAGGTTCAGGGCGATCCGCTCCAGCAGGACGCCGTTGCCCTGGACGACCGCGGGCACACGCTCCCCGCGGATCTCCACCCCCTTCGCGTCCGCCTCGGAGAGGGCCTGGTCCACCGCGCGCGTGGCGACCTCGGCGAGGTCGACCGGTTTGCGCTCCACGATCTGGTTGTCGCTGCGCGCCAGCAGCAGCAGGCCCTCCACCAGCTGCTCGCTGCGCTCGTTGGTGGCCAGCAGGGTCTTGCCGAGCTGCTGGAGCTCCACCGGGGCCCCCGGATCGGAGAGGTGGACCTCCAGCAGGGTGCGGTTGATCGCCAGCGGGGTGCGCAGCTCGTGCGAGGCGTTGGCCACGAACCGCTGCTGCGCGGTGAAGGCCCGCTCCAGGCGCTCCAGCATCTCGTCGAAGGTGTCGGCCAGCTCCTTCAGCTCGTCGTCCGGGCCGTCCAGCTCGATCCGGCGCGCCAGGTCGGAGCCGACCACCCGGCGCGCGGTACGGGTGATGCGGCCCAGCGGCGACAGCACCCGGCCCGCCATCGCGTACCCGAAGGCGAACGCGATGACGCTCAGTCCGACCAGCGCGAACAGCGAGCGGCTGAGCAGATCGTCCAGCGCCTGCTGGCGCTGGTGGTTGACGCAGGTGTTCATCGCGACGTTGAACTGCTCGGGGGGCGCCTGGTCGGGGAAGTTGCAGACGTCGCTGCTGACCTTGCCGCTCACGATCTTGAAGGGCAGCTCGCTGCCCACGTGCAGGGCCTGGGCGGCCAGCAGATAGATGATCGAGAGCAGCAGGATGCCGGCGATCAGGAACATCCCGCCGTAGAGCAGCGTGAGGCGTATCCGGATGGTCGGGCGCACCCACGGCAGGCTCTGCTCGGGTCGTCTGGGGTCCCAGGTGGGCTTCGGGGGCGCGGTGGGCGGCGCCGGGGTGGTGGCCACGGGCATCAGATCCGGTAGCCGGAGCCGGGCACGGTGACGATGACGGGCGGCTCGCCGAGCTTACGGCGCAGCGTCATGACCGTCACCCGTACGACGTTGGTGAACGGGTCGGTGTTCTCGTCCCACGCCTTCTCCAGCAGCTGTTCGGCGGAGACGACCGCGCCCTCGCTGCGCATCAGGACCTCCAGGACGGCGAACTCCTTGGGGGCGAGCTGGATCTCCTTGCCGTCCCGGAACACCTCCCGCCGGTTGGGGTCGAGCTTGATCCCGGAGCGTTCCAGTACCGGTGGCAGCGGCACCGTCGTGCGCCGGCCGAGGGCCCGGACGCGGGCGGTCAGCTCGCTGAAGGCGAAGGGTTTGGGGAGATAGTCGTCAGCGCCCAGTTCGAGCCCCTCGACCCGGTCGCTGACGTCACCGGAGGCCGTGAGCATGAGGACGCGGGTGGGCATGCCCAGCTCGACGATCCTGCGGCAGACGTCGTCACCGTGGACGACGGGCAGGTCGCGGTCGAGCACCACCACGTCGTAGTCGTTGACGCCGACCCGCTCCAGGGCGGCCCCTCCGTCGTACACGACGTCTACGGCCATGGCCTCCCGGCGCAGTCCGGTGGCCACCGCATCGGCGAGCAGCTGCTCGTCCTCGACGACGAGTACGCGCACGTCGTTTTTCCTTCCTCTGGGCCCGTCACCCGTGATCAGGGCAGGTTGTAGCACTGCATGTGCGGCCCCATCCTGCCCGTATCGGCCATAAACCGGCGGTAAGACGATGCCGGTGACCTGCGGCACCCGGGAATGGAGCGGATTCGTTGTTGCGTTGAGGTTTCTCGGAGGCAGACACCGGGGAAGACGACTTCACACCCGAGATCACGCCCTGTCTGTGGCTTGCCACACCCTTGTCCGGCCCCCGGACGGCTGTCCTCCAGTAGACAGAGGGCCTGTGATCTTCCCGCCGTCGGCACACCCCCGTGCCACTGACCCACGACGAGGGGGCGCAATGGACGCGTTCACCGCCGGGCTTCTTCAGCGCATAAAGGCCACGGAGACCGATCTGACCCATGCCCGGGAGACGGGCGACGACTTCCTCGCGGATGTCGAACAGGAGGAGCTGGAAGACCTGCGCCGGCTCGCCGCCGAGCACGGGGTGGAGGTCGGCGCCGCCAGCGGCGCCTGATCCGGCACACCGCGCCCGCGCCGGCGAGAGCGGCCGGACGGCGAGTACGGCAGGACCAGCACAGCACGAGCCGCAGTCGATACCTGAGACAGATATCAGTACGGACGAACGTACGAATATCCGATACGGAGAAGGGGCCCCGGCGCCGAGGGGATGGCGCCGGGGCCCCTTTCGTATGCCGGGGGGCGTCGTGGCTCAGTCGTGCCAGGCGCCGTACTCCTCCAGCAGCTCCAGCAGGGGCTCGAAGACCCCTGGAGGGGCCGCCACGGTCAGATCGAAGCCGGGAGGCGTCCCTGGCCGTCCACCGGTGCGCGCGCCCGCCTCGCGGGCGATCAGGGCCCCGGCCGCCAGGTCCCAGGGGTGCAGCCCGCGCTCGTAGTAGCCGTCCAGCCGGCCGGCCGCCACGTCGCACAGGTCGACGGCGGCGGATCCGCCGCGCCGGATGTCCCTGAGCCGCGGAATCAGCCGCTGGGCGATGTCCGCCTGATGGGTGCGGACGGTGGTGACGTAGTTGAAGCCGGTGGACACGAGCGCGTGCTCCAGTGGAGGCGCCGGGCGGGTCGCGAGCCGGCGGTCGCCGAGGAAGGCGCCGCCGCCGAGCACGGCGCGGAACGTCTCGCCGCGCATCGGCGCCTCGACGACGCCGACCAGGGTCTCGCCGTCCCGCTCGGCGGCGATGGAGACGGCCCAGGTCGGCAGCCCGTAGAGGTAGTTGACCGTGCCGTCCAGGGGGTCGATGACCCAGCGGATGCCGCTGCTGCCCGCCGAACTGGCGCCCTCCTCGCCGAGGAAGCCGTCGTCGGGGCGGCGCTCGGCGAGATAGCCGGTGATCAGTTTCTCGGCGGCGATGTCCATCTCGGTGACGACGTCGATGGGGCTGGACTTCGTGGCGGCCACGGCCAGATCGTCGGGCCGGCCGTCGCGCAGCAGGGCGCCGGCCCGGCGCGCCGCCTCCAGGGCGAGGTCGAGCAGTTCCCCGGTGAGGGCCGGGTCGGGCGGTGCGTCGGTCACGGCGGGCTCCTTCAGGCGTACGGGCTGTCGGCGCCCGCGGCGGCGGGCTTGGGCGCGCGGGCGGGGCAGCAGCCGACCGGGCACAGGTCGTGGCTCGGGCCGAGCGCGCCCAGGGCGCAGCGCCGCGCAGGTTCGCCCCGCTCGGTGGCGGCGCGCTCCAGGACGAGATCCCGTACGGCCGCGGCGAAGCGCGGATCCGCGCCCACGGTCGCCGAACGGCGCACGGGCAGTCCCAGTTCGGCGGCCTTGGCGGTGGCCTCCGTGTCGAGGTCGTAGAGGACCTCCATGTGGTCGGAGACGAAGCCGATGGGGGCCATCACGACGGCGGGGACGCCCTCGCCGTGCAGCGCCTCCAGGTGGTCGCAGATGTCCGGCTCCAGCCACGGGATGTGCGGGGCGCCGCTGCGCGACTGGTAGACGAGGCGCCAGGGGTACGCGATGCCGGTCTCCTCGCGGACGATGTCCACGATCAGCCGGGCCACGTCGAGATGCTGGGCCACATAGGCGCCGCCCCCGCCGTGCTCCTCGGCCGGGCCCGAGGTGTCGGCCGCCGCGTCCGGGATGGAGTGGGTGGTGAAGGCGAGGTGCGCTCCCGCCCGTGCGTCCTCGGGCAGATCGGCGAGGGAGGCGAGCACGCCCTCGGCCATGGGCCGGACGAAGCCGGGGTGGTTGAAGTAGTGGCGCAGCTTGTCCACCCGGGGCGGTTCGACGCCCTCCGTCGCCAGGGTGGCGAGCGCGCCCGCCAGGTCCTCGCGGTACTGGCGGCAGCCGGAGTACGAGGCGTACGCGCTGGTGGCGAGGGTGACGATCCGGCGCCGGCCGTCGGCGGCCATCTCGCGCAGGGTGTCGGTCAGATACGGCGCCCAGTTGCGGTTGCCCCAGTAGACCGGCAGCTCCACGCCGTGCTCGGCGAAGTCCTCGCGCAGCGCGGCCAGCAGGGCGCGGTTCTGGTCGTTGATCGGGCTGACGCCGCCGAACAGGAAGTAGTGCTGCCCCACTTCCTTGAGCCGCTCCTCGGGGATGCCCCGGCCCCGGGTCACGTTCCGGAGGAACGGAACCACGTCGTCCGGCCCCTCGGGGCCGCCGAAGGACAGCAGGAGCAGGGCGTCGTAGGGGGGATTCGCGTGCTGTTCGGGCATGTTTCGATCCTGCCATCAGCCCCGCCCCGCCGGACAGCAGCCCCTGCCCGGCGTGGCCGGAACGGCGGCCGGAAAAGCGGGCGCGCGCCGTCGGCGGGTGACCGTAATCTGTACCGGCCAGATTCGATCCTTACCGGAGCGTCCCGTTGCCCAGTTCCTATCAAGCGATTTTCGCCGCTCCCGGTACCAGGGGATTCAGCGCCGCCGGCCTGCTCGGACGGATGCCGCTGGCCATGATGGGCATCGGCATCGTCACGATGGTCTCCCAGCTCACCGGCCGTTACGGGCTGGCCGGAGCGCTCTCCGCGACGCTCGCGCTGTCGGCCGCGGCGCTCGGCCCGCAGATCTCCCGGCTGGTCGACCGGCACGGCCAGGCACGGGTGCTGCGCCCGGCGACCCTGGTCGCGGTCGCTGCCGTCGCGGGGCTGCTGATCTGTGCCCAGCGGGGCGCCCCCGACTGGACCCTGTTCGTCTTCGCGGCGGGCTCGGGGTGCGTGCCGAGCGTGGGCTCGATGGTGCGGGCGCGCTGGGCGGCGATCTACCGGGGCTCCCCGCGCGAGTTGCACACCGCGTACGCGTGGGAGTCGATCGTCGACGAACTGTGCTTCATCTTCGGCCCGATCATCTCCATCGGGCTCTCGACGGCCTGGTTCCCGGAGGCGGGCCCGCTGCTGGCCGCCGTGTTCCTGCTGGCCGGGGTGGTGTGGCTGACGGCGCAGCGGGCCACGGAGCCCGTACCGCAGCCCAAGGAGCAGCACACCGGGGGTTCGGCGCTGCGCTCCCCCGGTCTGCGGGTGCTGGTGGCCACCTTCGTGGCGACCGGCGGGATCTTCGGGGCGGTCGACGTGGTGACGGTCGCGTTCGCGGAGGAGCGGGGGCACAAGGCGGCGGCGAGCCTGGTCCTGGCCGTCTACGCGCTGGGGTCCTGTCTGGCGGGCGTGGTGTTCGGGCTGCTGCATCTGACCGGGCCCGCCTCGCGGCGGTGGCTGGTGGGGGTCTGCGCGATGGCCGTGAGTATGATCCCCCTCCAACTGGCCGGGAACCTGCCGTTCTTGGCCGTGGCGCTCTTTGTCGCGGGCCTGTCGATCGCACCCACGATGGTGACCACGATGGCCCTCGTCGAAGCGCACGTACCGCGCACCAAGCTGACCGAGGGCATGACCTGGACCAGTACCGGGCTCGCGGTGGGCGTGGCGCTGGGCTCGTCGGCCGCCGGGTGGGTGGTGGACGCCGCCGGGGCGCAGGCGGGGTACGCGGTGCCCGTCGCGGCGGGCGCGGTCGCGGCCGTGGTGGCGTTCCTCGGGTATCGCCGGCTGCGCGGGCCGGTACCGACGCGAGGAGGGCACGGGGCGGATGACGACCGGGAATCCGAGGGGCGCGAGCGGAACGACACGGACGAAACCGGGGAACGCGTGGCGTAACTGGGCGGGGAACGTCGGCGCGCGCCCGGCGCGCGCGCTCTCCCCGGCCTCCGTGGCGGAAGTGACGGCGGTGGTGCGCGCGGCGGCCGAGGACGGGCTGCGGGTGAAGGCCGTCGGTACGGGCCACTCCTTCACCGCCGCCGCCGCGACCGACGGGGTGCTGATACGGCCCGATCTGCTGACCGGCATCCGCGGGATCGACCGCGCGGCCGGGACGGTCACCGTGGCGGCCGGCACCCCGCTCAAGCGGCTGAACCTGGCACTGGCCGCCGAGGGCCTGTCGCTCACCAACATGGGCGACATCATGGAGCAGACCGTCGCGGGCGCGACCTCGACCGGCACCCACGGCACCGGCCGCGACTCGGCCTCGACCGCCGCCCAGATCCGCGCCCTGGAACTCGTCACCGCCGACGGCACCGTGCTGCGCTGCTCCGCCGACGAGAATCCGGATGTCTTCGCCGCCGCGCGGGTCGGTCTCGGCGCGCTGGGGGTGGTGACCGCGATCACCTTCGCGGTGGAGCCGGTCTTCCTGCTGTCGGCCCGTGAGGAGCCGATGACCTTCGACCGGGTCACGGCCGAATTCGACCAGCACGTCATCGAGAACGAGCACTTCGAGTTCTACTGGTTCCCCCACACCGGCAACTGCAACACCAAGCGCAACAACCGCAGCGCCGGTCCCGCCGCCCCGCCCGGCCGGGTCGCCGGCTGGATCGACGACGAGCTGCTCTCCAACGGCGCCTTCCAGCTGGCCTGTTCGCTGGGGCGCGCGATACCCGCGACCATCCCCGCGCTCGCCGGAATCTCCAGCCGGGCGCTCTCCGCCCGTACCTATACGGACATCCCTTACAAGGTCTTCACCTCTCCGCGCCGGGTGCGCTTTCTGGAGATGGAGTACGCCCTGCCCGAGGAGGCCGCCGTGGGGGCGCTGCGCGAGGTCAAGGCGATGATCGAGCGCTCCCCGCTGAAGATCAGCTTTCCGCTGGAGATACGCACGGCGCCCGCCGACGACATCACGCTCTCGACCGCCTCGGGCCGCCGGACCGTGTACATAGCGGCGCATCTGTACCGAGGGACGCCGCACCGCGCCTACTTCACCGCCGTGGAGCGCATCATGACCGCGCACGGCGGCCGGCCGCACTGGGGGAAGATCCACACCCGGGACGCGGCGTATCTGTCCCGGGTCTATCCGCGCTTCGGCGAGTTCACCGCGGTACGGGACCGGCTGGACCCGGACCGGCGGTTCGGGAACGACTATCTGCGGCGCGTCCTCGGAGACTGACGGCGGGCGCGCCCGGCGCCGCGGTCAGTGGGCGGACGTGCCGTCCGTACCGGATGTGCCGGAGCCGGTGTCCTGGCCGGTGACGCCGCTGTCCTGACCGGTGGCGCCGCCGTTGGCGGAGCCGCTTCCGGTGTCGTTCGTCGCCGAGCCGGCGCTGCCGGAGGGGGTCGGCGCCGGGGCCGTGCCGGACGATCCGGAACCGCTGGTGTCGCCGGTCCCCGACGGGCCGGTGGACGGCTCGGCCGACGAACCGGTGCCGTCGTCCTGCCCGGTGCCGGTGCTCTGCCCGGCGTCGGGCGAGGCGGTGGCGTCCGTACCGGCGCCGCCCGGTGTCGAGTCGGCCGACGACTGTCCCTGACCGGGCTCCGGTGAGTCCGAGGGGGTGCTCGACGGCGTGGAGCGGGCGCCGCCGCTGACGACGTATCCGACGGAGGTGCCCTTGTTGCCGTTCAGGTCCTGACCGGCGATCAGTTCGTATCCGGTGATACCGGCCATCGCGACCAGGAAGACGACCGCTGCGGCGAGGACCGGGCGCTTCCAGCCGCGGGCCCGGGTGCCGTGCGTGGTGGGCACGCCGAACTCCTCGGGGGCGCCGGCGGCTTCCGCGTCGTCCGCCCGCGCGATTCCAGGCGTTTCGAGGGGGACGGGGGGTTCGGGGGGTTGGGGCGGCAGGGGCACCTGGCGGCCGCCCGGCCGCGCCTGGACGGTGACGACCCGTATCTGCTCACCGGTGCGCCGGAACAGGTGCTGGAAGACCGAACCGCCGCAGGTGGCGACGACGCTCACCACGCCCGCGCCGATGATCGTGCCGTACACGCCGAGCTGCGAGGCGAGCACCGCCGCTGCGACCGCGGCGAGCGCGCTGCCCGCCACCTGCGGCACGCTCAGTTCGAACCGCCGCTCCTTGCCCGTCTCCCGTACCGCACCCGCTCCGCTCTCCCCCGCTCCCACGCGCGTACCGCTGTCCGGCCTCTGATCCATTCACTGCCCCTGCTTGCCCATCTGTCCCACCTTGCACCAGGAAGAGACACCTGGGCGAAACGGATAGTTCCGTTTCGGTTGATTCTGTGAAGCAGGACACCCCGGGAGCCCCGGCCGGGCACGTCAACTCCCCTGCCCGGAGAGAACTTGGACGGCGCGGCGGTCCACCCCCGTGGCCCGAATGGAGTACTGTGGCGAGCCCTGGGGCCGGACTCCCTCACGGGATCCGGGACCTACGGGAAGGGGGCCGAACGTGGCACTCGATCCGGTGGAGCTGTGGCACCCGCGGTCGCCTGCTGCACGGAGTGACGGGTATCGTCACCCTGCGTCGCAAAATAGGTAACCGTGCCATCGGCGATCCAGGGCACATGCCCGACACGCCGGGCAGCACGGAAAGGTTGTGGCAGGCTGCACCCGGGCAGGTCACACTCGACTAGCGGAAGCAGCGACGCACGTGACGTCGGCAGGCACCACCCGGGAGGTCCCCATGCCCGAACTGCGTGTCGTGGCCGTCTCCAACGACGGCACACGACTGGTGCTCAAAGCTGCCGACAGTACGGAATACACACTTCCGATCGACGAGCGGCTGCGCGCCGCCGTGCGCAATGACCGGGCCAGGCTCGGTCAGATCGAGATCGAGGTGGAGAGCCACCTCCGGCCCCGCGACATCCAGGCGCGGATACGAGCAGGTGCCTCCGCCGAGGAGGTGGCCCAGCACGCCGGTATCCCGGTGGACCGGGTCCGCCGCTTCGAGGGTCCTGTCCTCGCCGAGCGCGCCTTCATGGCGGAGCGGGCCAGGAAGACCGCCGTGCGTCGGCCCGGCGAGAACACCGGCCCCCAGCTGGGCGAGGCGGTCCAGGAGCGGCTGACGCTGCGCGGCGCCGACCGGGAGACCGTCCAGTGGGACTCCTGGCGCCGCGACGACGGCACCTGGGAAGTCCTGCTCGTCTACCTGGTCGCGGGCGAGCCGCACTCGGCGAGCTGGACGTACGACCCGCCCCGGCGGCTCGTCCAGGCCGTCGACGACGAGGCGCGCGCGCTGATCGGCGACACGGATGACACGGTCACCTCGAAGGAGCCGAGTTTCCCGTTCGTGCCGAGGATCGCGCGGCTGCCGCGCGACCGTCCGCT
Organism: Streptomyces sp. NBC_01429; assembly: GCF_036231945.1. Classification (NCBI taxonomy): domain Bacteria; kingdom Bacillati; phylum Actinomycetota; class Actinomycetes; order Kitasatosporales; family Streptomycetaceae; genus Streptomyces; species Streptomyces sp. NBC_01429. Next base: position 1,767,027 of record NZ_CP109599.1, read on the forward strand.
GGATCGTTCCCTCGACCGACCGATGGAGCGGCCCGCCGCACCCGACCCGGACGAGACGAGCGAACGCGACTCGCTGACCAGCCTGCTGGAGGCGGTACCGAGCTTCCGCGGCGACATGGTCGTACCGGAACGCCCGGCGCCCGCCGAGCCCCAGGACACCGACGAGGACGAGGACCCGGAGGCCGACGAGGAGCCGGTGGCGCCCGCCGCCTCGGCCGGTGCCGGGTCGGCGTACGCGGATGTGCTCATGCCGCGCTCGGTGGCCGGTCACCGCGACCGGCTCACGGGCACGACGGACCGCCAGGCGGAAGCGGACGGCGTGCGTCCGGGCCGCCGGGCCGCGGTGCCCAGCTGGGACGAGATCGTGTTCGGGACGCGCCGCAAGAAACAGGACTAGGGCCTTTCCTCTGGTTCTGGCCGCATCAGCGAGCGGGGTCCGGTGCCAAACGCGAGGCTCGCGGACGCGCTTCCTCGGAGGTGGCACGTCCTTACGTACGTAAACCGAGGGGCCCGTACTCACCGGACGGTGGTACGGGCCCCTCGCGGCGTCCCGGGGTGTCCGGGCCGGGACGGTCAGCCGGGGTCGGGGCCCTTGGCGACCGGGCGGGACGCGTCGGCCGACCACTGCGACCAGGAGCCCGCGTAGAGCGCCGCCGGGACGCCCGCGATCTCCAGGGCCAGCACCTCGTGGGCGCCGGAGACGCCGGAGCCGCAGTAGACGCCCACGCCGCCATCGGTGACGGCGGTGGCGCCCAGCGCCTCGAACCGGGCCGCGAGGGCCCCTGACGGGAGGAACTTGCCGTTTTCGGCCACGTTCTCCGTCGTGGGGGCCGACAGGGCGCCGGGCACATGGCCGCCCACGCGGTCGATCGGCTCGACGTCGCCCCGGTAGCGCTCGGCCGCCCGCGCGTCCAGCAGCAGCCCCTCACGGGCCAGGGCCGCAGCGCCGTCCGCGTCCAGCAGGGGCAGCGCGCCGGGGACCGGGCTGAAGTCGCCCTCGGCCGGGGCGGGGCGGTCGGTGGTGAGCGGGCCGGTCCAGGCGGCGAGACCGCCGTCCAGGACACGGACGTCGGGGTGGCCGGTCCAGCGCAGCAGCCACCAGGCGCGGGCCGCCGCCCAGCCCTGACCGCCGTCGTACACCACGACCGGCCCGTCCGCGCGGACCCCGGCGCGGCGCATCACCGCGCCGAAGGCGGCCACGTCGGGCAGCGGATGCCGGCCGCCCGCGCCCGGCGGGCCCGCCAGCTCCGTGTCGAGGTCGACGTAGACGGCGCCCGGCAGATGGCCCGCCTCGTACTCCGGGCGGCCGGGCGGCCCGCCCAGTCGCCAGCGGACGTCGAGCAGGACCGGCGGGCGCTGACCGGCCGACTCGCCGGAGAGTTCGGCTGCGGTGATGATGGCTGTCATGGACGCCATCCTCTCCCGGGACGGGTCCGTGAAGCGGCGCCTTACGCCCGTAAAGCATGCCCGGCCGAGTGGTTCCCGCGATCACGGGGTGGACAGCACCGCGCGGGTGCGTGCCGGGCGCCGTCGGCCGGGCGGGACTCCGCGGACCGGCCCGGTGGCCCGCCCCGCCCGTAACGGCGGAGAAACGGACGGTAAACAGCGGATCGAGATCCCGCCAAAAGCGGCGCGGCCGCGGAGCGGCGGAAGCCGGTGGGTGCGAGCATCTGCTCGGGCGGGCACGGCCGTTGGCCGCCCTGGCGCCCGGCCCCCGCACGGCCACCACGAAGGCACGAAGGTCCGAGGAGAGAGTGACGATGACCGAGGCTGCGATCCGGCGTAAACCCGGCACGCCCTGCTGGGTGAGTCTGATGGTGCACGGCCTTGCCGCGACCGAGGAGTTCTACCACGCGCTGTTCGGCTGGGAGTTCGTCCCCGGACCGCAGCAACTCGGACCGTACGTCCGCGGACTGCTCGACGGCAAGGAGATCGCGGGCATCGGCCAGTTGCCGCCCGACCGTCATCTGCCGATCGCGTGGACGACCTATCTGGCGACGGACAACGCGGACCTGACGGCCGAGACGATCAGGAGCTGCGGCGGTACGGTCGGCGTCGGCCCCCTCGACGCGGCCGAGGCCGGCCGGATGGCCATAGCCTCGGACCCGGCGGGCTCGGTCTTCGGGATCTGGCAGGCGGCGGCGCACACCGGGACGGCGGTGGCCGGGGCGCACGGCACCCCGGTCTGGAACGAGCTGATCACCCGCGAGACCTCCAACGTCGGCAAGTTCTACGAGGCGCTGTTCGGCTACGACGTGGAGGCGACCGTCTCCGCCGACTTCGACTTTCTGACGCTGCGCCTGGAGGGACGGCCCGTCGCCTCGCTGCACGGGATGGGCCGGGCCCTCAACCGCGATCTCGGCTCGCACTGGATGACGTACTTCGAGGTGGACGACACCGACGCCGCCGCGCTGCTGGTGACCGAGCTGGGCGGCCATGTGATCCAGCCGCCGCGCGAGGGGCTGACGGGGCGGCACGCGACGGTCGCCGACCCGGAGGGCGCGGTGTTCACGATAGTCCAGTCGGACCCGGTCGTCTGACGCCGCTGTCCGGGGCGGTCCGGAGCCGGGCCGGCCGGGGTCAGACGGGCAGCACGTCCGGCGAGAGCGTGGCGGCGCGGGCGGTGGCCGCCGTCGTCCGGCGCCGGTGGTGGCGCCGGCACAGCACCTCGTAGCCGACCTCGGCGCCGTTCTGGTGGACGTCCCCCACGACGACCTGCGCCCCTTCGACCACCATGGCGCCGCCGACCGTACGGGCGTTGTGCGTGGCGCGCGCGCCGCACCAGCACAGCGCCTCGACCTGGAGCACCTCGACCCGGTCGGCCAGCTCCACGAGCCGCTGCGAGCCGGGGAAGAGCTTGGAGCGGAAGTCGGTGGTGATGCCGAAGGCGAAGACGTCGAGATCCAGGTCGTCCACGACACGGGCGAGCTGGTCGACCTGTTCGGGGGCGAGGAACTGCGCCTCGTCCGCGATGACGTAGTCGCACCGGCCGCCCTGGGAGAGCCGGTCCACCAGATACGCGTAGAAGTCGAAGCCGTCGGCTGCCTCGACGGCGTCGGTGACCAGGCCGAGCCGGGAGGAGAGCTTGCCCGCGCCCGCCCGGTCGTCCCGGGTGAAGATCATGCCCTGGAGTCCGCGCGCGGAGCGGTTGTGCTCGATCTGCAGAGCGAGGGTGCTCTTTCCGCAGTCCATCGTTCCGGAGAAGAACACCAGCTCTGGCATGAGGGGGTGACGGCCTTTCGGGTGGGTGGCTGCGCCGCCGGGGACGCGGCGGGCCGCACGGTGGCGGGATCCGGTGCGGCGGGCTACGAGCGTACTTCGAGGAGCGGGACGAGTTGTTCCACGGGGGTCATCGAGCCGTGCATGCCGACCATCGCCGACTCGTGCGGCTCCAGCCGGGAGGCGGTGACGACCACGTCGTCGTGGGCGGCGGCGACGACATCGCCGATCCGTCCGTACACCCGCTCGTCCATCGCGCCGGGCGGGCCGAACCAGCCCGCCGCGATCGCCTCGTCCCGGCTCGCCACCCAGAACTGCTCGCCGAGCACCTCGCGCCAGACGGTGAGGACATCGGCCGCCGCGCCGGGTACGGCGTAGACGTGCCGGGCCCGGCCCTCGCCGCCCAGCAGGGTGACCCCGGCGCTCAGCTCCCAGTCCTCGTCGAAGTCGATGCGCGACTGCTCGTCGAAGGGGATGTCGATCATCCCGTGGTCGGCGGTCACATAGAGCGCGGCGCGGGGCGGCAGCTGCTCGGCGAGGCGCTGCACGAGCCGGTCGACGTACATGAGCTGGCCGCGCCAGGCGTCGGAGTCCATGCCGAAGCGGTGGCCCTTGCCGTCGACCTCGCTGTAGTACGTGTAGACCAGCGACCGGTCCCCCGCGGCGAGCTGCTCGGCGGCCAGGTCCATCCGCTCCTCGCCGGAGAGCCGGCCGAAGAAGGTGCCGCCGCTCAGCGCGATCCTGGTGAGCGGGGTGTGCTGGAAGGCGGGCGCCGACACCTGGGCGGTGTGGACGCCCGCCGCGTCGGCCAGCTGGAAGACGGTCGGGTACGGCTGCCAGACGTGCGGGTCCGTCCAGGGCTTCCAGCGGAGCTGGTTCATCAGCGCGCCGGTCGCGGGGTCGCGGACGGTGTAGCCGGGCAGTCCGTGCGCGGCGGGCGGCAGCCCCGTGCCGACCGAGGCGAGCGAGGTCGCGGTGGTGGCCGGGAAACCGGCGGTGAGAGGACGGCCGGTGTTGCCGCGCGACGTGCCCAGCAGCGAGGTCAGATACGGCGCTTCGTCCGGGTGGGCCTTGATCTGTTCCCAGCCGAGGCCGTCTATCAGGAAGACGCAGTTCCGGTCGGCCGGGGTCAGTTCGGGGATGGCGGCGGTCAGCTCCGGTACGCCCTGACCGGCGGCGAGGGTGGGCAGCAGATCGGCGAGCGAGCCGCTGCCGTACTCGGGCAGCGGCGCGGTGGCGAGGTCGAGCGGGACGGGGTCCTGCCAGAGGGGCTGGGCGGCCATCAGCGGCCGGCCGCCGCGGTGGCGGCGGTGGCCTCGGACAGCGCCTGGGCGAAGGCGAGCGCCTGGCGGACGGTGTCGGGGCCGTCGCCGGCCTCGCTCACGCGCAGGCTCAGATCGTCGGCGGTGGAGCTGCCCGTGTAGCCGTGGTCGGCCTCGCAGTTGGGGTCGCCGCAGGCGGCGGGCTCCAGGTCGATCCGGGAGACGGCGCCCCAGCCGATGGTGAGCACGACCTCGCGCGGCAGCGAGCCGGGCTTGTACGCCTCGGGGTTGGCGACGACGCGGCTGACCACGACCGACGAGATGCGGTCGATCTTGACCGATTCGGTGGAGGTGGTGGCGTACGGGGTCGGGGAGCTGGAGTCGGCGGCCTGCTCGTCGGTGTGGCTGACGATGAAGCGGTGGGCCGTCAGCACGAGGACGGTGACGTGCCGGCGTACCTCGTTGGCGTCGAAAGTGGTCTCCTGGTGCACCACGTACGACGTGATCGGCTCGCCGCCGACTGCGGCCTCCACCGCCTCGGCCACGAGAGCCGGGTAGTAGCCGCTGCGCTCGATCGCCGTGCGCAGCCCCTGGGTCGTCGTACCGGTCTTCGCCATGGGAGCCATCCTACGGTGGCCGGATGGCTGCCGGAGACGCCCGTGCGGGAGGTCGCGCGGTCCCCGTGGGGCCGCGCCCCTTACTCCTTCCGCCCGCTCCCCCGCCTCGCGGCGCCTCAGTAGCTGGGCAGACGGCGCGGGCCGAGGTCGTCGCGGGCGGGCGGCGGCGCGAGGCGGACGCTCGCGCCCAGCACCGACAGGCCGTACGCCGCGACGACGACGGGCTCCAGGGTGACGGAGACGATCTCGGGGTGGTCGTCCACCAGCCTGGAGACGCGCAGCAGCAGCTCCTCCAGGGCGGGGGTGTCGACGGGCGCGGAGCCGCGCCAGCCGAACAGCAGCGGGGCGGTCCTGATCGATCTGATCAGCTCGGCTGCATCGCGGTCGGTGACGGGCACGAGCCGGTGGGAGAGGTCGCCGAGCAGCTCGGACGGCGCCCCCGCGAGCCCGAACGAGATCACGGCGCCCGCCGCCGCGTCGATGGCGGCCCGTACGACGGTGTCCACCCCGCGCGGCGCCATCGCCTGCACCACGGGGCGCAGCTCGGCCGGGGTGCCGAGGGCCCCGGTCAGTTCGCGGTAGGCGAGGCGCAGTTGGGCCTCGTCGGCGAGGTCGAGCCGTACGCCGCCGAGGTCCGAGCGGTGGCGCAGATGCGGCGCGGTCGTCTTGAGCGCGACGGGGTAGCCGAGGCGCGCGGCGGCGGCCACGGCCTCGTCGGGCGTCGGCGCGGGCCGGGCGGGCCGTACCGGAATGCCGTAGAGGGCCAGTAGTTCCCGCGCGTCGCCGGGCGCCAGCGGCACTCCGTGCGGGTCGGGCGCCCGGCCCAGCAGCCGGTCGATGAGCGCGGCGGCGGCGTTCTCGTCGATGGCCTCGTCGAGGAACTCCGGCACCTTGCCCGGCTCGGCCGCCTGCCGCCGCCACTGCGCGTATCCGACGGCCTCGGCGAGGGCTCTGACGGCCCGCTCGGCGGCGGGGTACGCGGGAACGCGGCCGGTGGCGGGGGCGCTGTCCTCGGTCTTCTCCTCTTCGTCTTCCGCTTCCTCCGCGCGAGCGGCCCGGTCCTCCGTCGCTTTCTCCTCCCCTTCCGCTTCCGCGCGCGCGGCCCGCGGCGGCGCCGACAGTGCCTCGGCCAGGCCGCCGATCTCCAGGTGCACCACGGCGACCGGCTTCGCCGGGGCGCCGGCCGCCGCCTCGCGCAGGGCTGCGGCGAGGGCCTCGCCGTCCGCGGGGGTCGTGGCGCCGGTCTCCCCGACATGGGGGATGGCCGTGACGACCACCGCGTCGCACGCCCGGTCGTGGAGCGCCTCGGCCAGGGCCGTGCGGAAGTCGGCGGGGGTCGCGGCAGTGGTCAGGTCGCGGGGCGGCAGGGGGCGCAGGCCCTCCGTGAGGCAGGCGTCGTAGGTGAGGAGGCCGAGGGACTCGGAGTTGCCGAGGATGGCGACGCGCGGCCCGGCCGGAGGCGGCTGGTAGGCGAGCAGGAGGCCCGCGTCGACCATCTCGGTGACCGTGTCCACCCGGATCACGCCCGCCTGCCGGAGCAGCGCCGAGACCGTGGCGTCCGGGATACGGGTGGCCGGGACCGCGTGGCCCGGCGGCTCGCTGCCGCTGTGGCGGGCGCCCTTGACGACGACGACCGGCTTGACGGCCGCCGTGCGCCGGGCCAGCCGGGTGAACTTGCGCGGATTGCCGATGGATTCGAGGTAGAGCAGGGCGACATCGGTGTCCGGGTCCTCGTACCAGTACTGGAGGATGTCGTTGCCCGAGACGTCCGCGCGGTTGCCCGCGGAGATGAACGAGGACAGCCCCGCGCCGCGCCGGTGCAATCCGGCGAGCAGGGCGATGCCGATCGCGCCCGACTGGGTGAACAGCCCGATCCGGCCGCGGTCGGGCGGCCGGGGCGCGAGGGAGGCGTTGAGCCGGACGGCGGCTGCCGTGTTGATGATCCCGAACGCGTTGGGGCCGATGATGCGCATCCCGTACGAGCGGGCCCTGCGCACCAGTTCGCGCTGGCGGGCCCGGCCCTCGGCGCCGCTCTCCGCGTAACCGGCGGAGATGACCACCACTCCCCTGACTCCGTGCCGCCCGCAGTCGTCGACCGCCTCCGGTACCCGCTCGGCGGGGACGGCGACGATCGCGAGGTCGACGGGTTCGCCGATCGCGGCGACCGAGCGGAAGGCGGGGACCCCGTCGATCTCGTGCCGGTCCTCGGGGAATGCCCGGTTGACCGCGTACACGCTGCCCGTGAAGCCCGCGCCGGTCAGGTTGCCGAGCACGGTGCGGCCGACCCCGCCCGGCGCGCGGCCGGTGCCGACGACGGCGACGGATCCGGGGGTGAGCAGGCGCTGCACGGAGCGCGCCTCCGCCCGCTGCTCCCGGCCACGCTGGACGGCCAGGGACTCGGCGGTGGGTTCGAGGTCGAGGGTCAGCCGTACGGAGCCGTCCTCGAAGCTGCGCTTCTGGGTGTAGCCGGCGTCCCGGAACACCTTGATCATCTTGCCGTTGGCGGGCAGCACCTCGGCCGCGAAGCGCCGGATGCCGCGTTCGCGGGCGACCGCCGCGATGTGTTCCAGCAGGGCGGAGGCGACCCCGCGTCCCTGGTGCGCGTCCTGCACGAGGAACGCGACCTCCGCCTCGTCGGCCGGCGCGGAGGCGGGCATGCCGCGCGCGTCGATGCGGTCGTACCGTACGGTCGCGATGAACTCGTCGCCCGCCGTCACCGCGAGCCCCACCCGGTCCACGTAGTCGTGGTGGGTGAAGCGGTGCACGTCCTTGTCGGAGAGGCGCGGGTAGGGGGCGAAGAAGCGGTAGTACTTCGACTCGTCGGAGACCTGCTCGTAGAAGCTGACCAGCCGCCCCGCGTCACCGGTGGTGATCGGCCTGATCCGGGCGGTGCCTCCGTCGCGCAGCACCACGTCCGCTTCCCAGTGGGCGGGGTACGCGTGGTCCGGCGGCGGCTCCATGAACCGATCCTACGGCGACCGGCCGCCGGAGCGCGGCCCCCGGAGGCCGTTCGGGACGGCTCGGGCGGGGTCGAGGAAAGCGCACCCCTTCGCACATGAGAGTCTGGATCAGACACCGTTTTTACGACTTTTTAGACTTGAAGGGCAACACCATGGCTGAGCGCCGCGTCAATGTCGGCTGGGCCGAGGGCCTGCACGCCCGTCCCGCTTCCATCTTCGTCCGCGCCGCCACGGCCGCCGGCGTGCCCGTGACGATCGCGAAGGCCGAGGGCAACCCGGTCAACGCCGCTTCGATGCTCGCGGTGCTCGGTCTGGGCGCGCAGGGCGGCGAGGAGATCGTGCTCACCTCCGAGGCCGAGGGCGCCGAGGCGGCTCTCGACCGGCTGGCGAAGCTGGTCGCCGAGGGGCTCGACGAGCTGCCCGAGACGGTCTGAGACCTCCGGGGTCCCAACCCGCCCACCACCACCGCTCCCGTATCCGCCCTGTCCGGGCGAGTACGGGAGCGGTGTCGTTCGTGCGGCCTCCGCCCGACGCGCGGCCTCCGCCCGACCTGACGCCCGCTTCGCCCCTGTGACGGCGATTCCTCCGGGCCTCCGCGCGCCCTGCCGGCGCTGATATGCGCAGGATCCATTTCTTCTTCATGACAGGGATATGACAAGACGCCAACTCTCTTGTTCTACACGGGTAGTTGCTGCAATCTTTAACCCGCCGGTAGGTGGAAAATTCACCTCCGGTTTACATCTGCGAACACGTGCACTTCCCCCATCGGCGCGCACCCCACCTTGCCGCGCGCCAATTCACCGAGGAGGAACCCCTCGCGATGACAGTGATACGTGACAACAGCCTCTCCAGCCGGCGCAGATTCGCGACCGCGATCGCCGCGGCAGCCGCTGTCGCCCTGCTCGGCACCGGCGCGGCGCTCCCCGCCCACGCCGCACCCGCCGAAGGCAAGATCCTCCACGCCGGGTCCCCCACCGCGGTCGAGGGCAGCTACATCGTCACGCTCAAGGAAGCGGCCGGCTTCTCCGCGGCCTCGGCGACGGGCAAGGGTCTCGTCTCCGAGTACGGCGGCAAGGTCGCCCGCACGTTCGACGGCGCGCTCAACGGCTACGCGGCGAAGCTCAGCGAGACGCAGGCCAAGCGTCTCGCCGCCGACCCGGCCGTCGCGCTCGTCGAGCAGGACCAGAAGGTCCAGGTCGACGCCACCCAGACCAGCGCCCCCTGGGGCCTGGACCGGATCGACCAGGCCGCCCTGCCGCTGAACGGCACGTACACCTACCCGGACACGGCGGGCTCCGGGGTGACCGCGTACGTCATCGACACCGGCGTCCGCATCACGCACACGCAGATCAGCGGCCGGGCCTCGTACGGCTACAACGCGATCACCGGCTCCACCTCGGCCAACGACGACCAGGGCCACGGCACCCACGTCGCCACCACGATCGCGGGCTCCACCTACGGCGTGGCCAAGTCGGCCAAGGTCGTGGCGGTCAAGGTGCTCGACAGCAGCGGTTCGGGCACCACCGCCGGGGTGATCGCGGGCATCAACTGGGTCACCAACAACGCCGTCAAGCCGGCCGTCGCCAACCTGTCCCTCGGCGGCGGCGCCAGCACCACGCTCGACACGGCGGTCTCCAACTCCATCGCCTCCGGTGTGACCTACGCGGTCGCGGCGGGCAACGACGGCGCCCTGGCGTCCTCGTACTCCCCGGCCCGGGTCGCCACCGCCATCACCGTGGGCGCCACCACCAGCACGGACGCCAAGGCCAGCTACTCCAACTACGGCTCGGCCGTGAACATCTTCGCGCCCGGCTCGTCCATCGTCGCGGGCTACAACACCAGCGACACGGCCACCGCCACGCTCTCCGGCACCTCCATGGCCACCCCGCACGTGGCGGGCGCGGCAGCGGTCTACCTGGCGGGCCACACCAGCGCCACCCCGGCCGCGGTGCTCAGCGCCCTGACCGGCGGGGCCACCTCCGGCGCGCTCTCCAGCGTCGGTACGGGCTCGCCCAACCTGCTGCTGCGGCTCATCTCGTAACGGCGGGACGTTTCATAACAGCGTGACAGCGTGACCGAGCCGTGGTCCACGGAATTCAGTGGACCACGGCTCCCTTTTATTCACGCGGGCAGCAAAGAAAGATCCCCCGCCCAATTCATGTCTTTGTATACGGCGTGATTGTTAATGCGGAGCGCTCGCGATGTTTACGGCATGTTGCGAAGCCCTCACCTTTTCCCGGCCGCGCTCCGGACGGCGCAGCCGGTGCGCCGCGGTGGTCCGCTCGGCGTGCAGCGCCGTGAGGGCCCGCGCCCGCTCGGCGTCGCCGCGCGCCACCGCGTCCACGATCGCGCCGTGCTCGGCCCAGGACTCCACGGGGTGGGCGGGCTGCTCGACCAGGTACATCCAGGCGATCTTGTGCCGCAGCTGGGTGAGCAGCGCGGTGAGCGCCGGGCTGCCGGATGCCTGGGCGAGCGTCTCGTGGAACCAGGCACCGAGGGAGCGCAGGTCCTCGCCCTGGCCGCGCCTGGCCCGCTCCTGCCCCAGTCTGACCAGGCCGCGCAGGACCTTGAGGTGGGCCTCCGTACGGCGCTGGGCGGCCCGTGCGGCGCCGAGCGGCTCCAGCAGCAGCCGCACCTCCAGGAGGTCCGCCGCCTCCTGCTCCGTGGGCTCGGCCACACACGCGCCGACATGGCGGCGGGTGGTCACGAAGCCCTCCGACTCCAGCGTGCGAAGGGCCTCACGCACCGGGACGCGGGAGACGCCGTAGCGCCGCGCCAGGTGTTCCTCGGTGAGTCTGCCGCCCCGCTCGAACAGGCCGGAGACGATGTCGTCGCGAATGGCCGTGCATACCGAGTGCGCGGGAATGCGCATGTCCGAACCTCCGCCTTAATCCGCGCGAAACGCAGCCGATTGACGCCTGTTCCGTGACTCTATTGCAATCAACGCGAATTTCCGAAGGGTGCCCGAAATCCATGGATATCTTTTGGCCAACGGAGGCGGATCGGGACGGTGCGGCCGGGCGGGGCCCGGCGCGCGTCGTCAGACGGTGACGCCGTGCGCCCGCAGATACGCGGCGGGGTCCATGTCGGTGCCGTACTCCTGGCCGGTCCTCGCCTCGAAGTGCAGATGCGGTCCGGTGGCGTTGCCGGTGGCGCCCGAGAGCCCGATCCGCTGTCCGGCGGCGACGCTCTGTCCGACGGAGACGGCGATGGACGAGAGGTGGCCGTACTGGGTGTAGGTGCCGTCGCTCATCCGCAGCACGATGTTGTTGCCGTACGAGCCGCCCCAGCCGGCCTCGACCACGGTGGCCGCGCCGACGGCGACGACCGAAGTGCCCGTGGCGGCGCGGAAGTCGACGCCCGAGTGGCTGCCGGAGGACCACAGCGAGCCGCCGGTGCGGTACCCGGTGGTGATGTACGAGCCCGCGACGGGGAGCTGGAAGGTGTTGAGGCGCTCGCGTTCCGCGGCGCGCGCCGCGCGCTGCCGCTCGGCGCGGATCTCCTTGGCGCGGGCGTCCGCCATGCGCCTGGCCTCCGCCTTCGCGACGGCCTCGGCCTTGATCCTGGCGACCCGGTCGGCGGCGTGGCGCTGGGCGTCCGCCTGGTCGTCGATCACGCCGGGGAGGGAGTCGCCGAGGGCGATGGCGTGGGCCAGACCGGTCTGCGATGCGGCCTCGACGCGCGCGTCGGCGGCGAGCGCCGGGGAGGCGGCGAGGGTTCCGATGACCCCTGTCGCGGTGAGTGTCGCGGCGCCCGCGGCGCTCGCGCCCCTGCGGCTCCTACCGTTGCGGGCACGGTGCTTCCCGGTGGCACGGGTGAACGCCATGAAGTGGCTGGTCCTTTCCTTCCCTCTCGCCTACCGGGTCAGCTGACGGGTTCGGAGCAGGAAGGTCTCCTACGGGCCCCTCCACGCGGGCAGAGCCCCGCGAAGGCGGTCCGATTCACCCCAGGGACACGAGTGGGTCCCCGGCTCCCCAGGCTCGCGCCTGACGGGGACTCGGCGATGGCTGTCCGATGCCACGGGTGCGGCGCAACGGGCGAACAGCCGGACCGACGCTAAGCGGCTCATCTTTCAATCGCCAAACAGATAGGCAGTTTTGTCGCATACACCACAGAACAGACTGCGCCTTTCACTGAGGAAGCGGACATAGTCCGGGAAGTTGACATAAAAGGGGGAACCCCGGCGACCGAGGTCGCCGGGGTTCCCGAAAAGGGCCGGATCAGCCGGTGACAACCGTCACTTCGCCGATGCCGAGAGCCTCGACAGGCTCCTTGATCTGCGCGGCGTCCCCGACCAGCACGGTGACGAGCCGGTCCACCGGGAAGGCGTTGACGACCGCGGCCGTCGCCTCGACGGTGCCGGTGGTCGCCAGCCGCGCGTACAGCTGGGCCTGGAAGTCGTCCGGGAGGAACTGCTCGACCTGGTCGGCGAGCGTGGCGGCGACGGAGGCGGCCGTCTCGTACTTGAGCGGGGCCACCCCCACCAGGTTCTGCACGGCGACATCGCGCTCGGCGTCGGTGAGCCCCTCGGCCGCGAGCGTGCGCAGCACCTTCCAGAGGTCCTCCAGCGCGGGACCCGTCGAAGCGGTGTCGACGGAACCGCTGATGGCGAGCATCGCGGCGCCGGTCGCCCCGCCCGGCGCGTCGGGCGCCGAGGAGCGGATCACCTGGCCGTAGGCCCGTACACCGTAGGTGTAGCCCTTCTCCTCGCGCAGCACCCGGTCGAGCCGGGAGGTGAGCGTGCCGCCCAGGCAGTAGGTGCCCAGCACCTGGGCGGCCCAGACGCGGTCGTGCCGGTCGGCGCCGATGCGGCCGATCAGCAACTGGGTCTGGACGGCGCCGGGGCGGTCGACGATGACCACCCGGCCGGTGTCGTCCGCGGTGATGGGCGGGGCGGGCCGGGGCGCGGCGGTGTCGCCGGTCCAGTCGCCGAGGGTTTCGGCGAGGATCCCGTCCAGATCGACGCCGGTGAGGTCACCGACGATCACCGCGGTGGCCGTGGCGGGGCGTACGTGCGCCTCGTAGAAGGCGCGTACGCCCGCCGCGTCGATGCGCTCCACCGTCTCCTCGGTGCCCTGGCGCGGCCGCGACATGCGCAGGGAGGCCGGGAACAGCTCCTTGGAGAGCTGCTTGGCGGCGCGGCGCCCCGGGTTGGCGCTCTCGTGCGGGATCTCGTCCAGCCGGTTGCGGACGAGCCGCTCCACCTCGCTGTCCGAGAAGGCGGGGGCCCGCAGTGCCTCGGCGAGCAGGCCGAGCGCCTTGGGCAGCCGGGAGACGGGGACCTCCAGGGAGACCCGCACCCCGGGGTGGTCGGCGTACGAGTCGAGCGTGGCGCCGCAGCGCTCCAGCTCGGCGGCGAACTCCTCGGCGCTGTGCTTGTCGGTGCCCTCGGAGAGCGCCCGCGCCATGATCGTGGCGACGCCGTCGAGCCCGGCGGGCTCGGCGTCCAGCGGGGCGTCGAGGTTGATCTCGACGGCCACCACCTGCTGGCCGGGGCGGTCGCAGCGCAGGACCGTCAGCCCGTTGCCGAGCGTGGCGCGCCCGGGGGCGGGGAAGGCCCAGGGCCTGGCCTCGCCGGCCGTCGGCTGCGGATGGAAATCCATGGTCACGGCAGCGTCGGTCACTGGTCCGCCCCCTCCTGGTCGTCGGTCTCGTCCTGGTCGGCCGCTTCGGCGGTGTCCTCGGCGGTGAGCGGCTCGTACACCAGTACCGCCCTGTTGTCGGGGCGCAGCCGCGCGGCGGCCACGGCCCGGACCTCGGCCGCCGTGATGTCCAGCACCCGGTCGACGGCGGACAGGGCCAGCTGCGGATCGCCGAACAGGACCGCGAACCTGCACAGTTCGTCGGCGCGGCCGGCGACCGTGCCGAGCCGGTCCAGCCACTCGCGCTCCAACTGGGCCTGGGCGCGCTCCATCTCCTCGGCGGTCGGGCCCTCGGCGGCGAGCCGGGCCAGCTCCTCGTCGACCGCGGCCTCGATCTGCGGGACCTCGACGCCGCCGGACGTCTTCACGTCCAGCCAGCCGAGCGAGGGGGCACCCGCCAGCCGGAGCAGTCCGAAGCCCGCGGCGACCGCGGTCCGGTCGCGCCGTACCAGCCGGTTGTGGAGCCGCGAGGACTCCCCGCCGCCGAGCACGGTGAGCGCCAGGTCGGCGGCGTCGCACTCGCGGGTGCCGTCGTGCGGCAGCCGGTAGGCGGCCATCAGCGCGCGCGCCGGGACCTCCTCGTGGATCTCCTCCCGCAACTGCTCGCCGATGACGTCGGGCAGCGAGCCGTCGCGCGGCGGCCGCTTGCCGTCGTGGGACGGGATCGAGCCGAAGTACTTCTCGATCCAGGCGAGTGTCCGCTCGGGGTCGATGTCGCCGACGACCGACAGCACCGCGTTGTTCGGCGCGTAGTTGGTACGGAAGAACGCGCGGGCGTCGTCCAGCGTCGCCGCGTCCAGATCGGCCATGGAACCGATCGGGGTGTGGTGGTACGGGTGGCCCTCGGGGTACGAGAGTGCGGTCAGCCGTTCGAAGGCCGTACCGTATGGCACATTGTCGTACCGCTGGCGGCGCTCGTTCTTGACGACGTCCCGCTGGTTCTCCATGGACTCTTCGTCGAGCGCGGCGAGCAGCGAGCCCATCCGGTCGGCTTCCAGCCAGAGCGCCAGCTCCAGCTGGTGGGTCGGCATGGTCTCGAAATAGTTGGTGCGCTCGAAGCTGGTGGTGCCGTTGAGGGAGCCGCCGGCTCCCTGCACCAGCTCGAAGTGACCGTTCCCCGCCACCTGCGCCGAGCCCTGGAACATCAGGTGCTCGAAGAGGTGGGCGAGGCCCGTACGCCCCTTGACTTCGTGGCGCGAGCCGACGTCGTACCAGAGGCAGACCGCGGCGACCGGGGTCAGGTGGTCCTCGGAGAGCACCACGCGCAAGCCGTTGGCCAGGCGGTGCTCAGTCGCTGTCAGGCCGCCGGAACCGGCCTGCGCTGTGGCCGTGTGACCCATGGGCATGTACGTCCCTTCGATCGCGATATGGAGGAAGTCCTGCCACTGTATGCAAGCGTGCCGACACCTGGCGAAGTTCCCCTGTCGCACACCCCCGACACCCGGGCGAACGACGGGTCGACGTCGGCGTTGTCAGTGGCGCGGTCCACAATGGTCCGCGTCAGTTCCAGAAGTTGCCGTACAGAACCTGTGAAGGAGCCGCAGCCGCGATGGCCCGCCGCAGCACGAAGACCCCGCCGCCGGAGGACTTCGAGGAGAAGATTCTCGACATCGACGTGGTCGATGAAATGCAGGGCTCCTTCCTCGAATACGCCTACTCGGTGATCTACTCCCGGGCCCTGCCCGACGCCCGGGACGGTATGAAGCCGGTACACCGCCGCATCGTGTACCAGATGAACGAGATGGGCCTGCGCCCCGACCGGGGCTATGTGAAGTGCGCCCGCGTCGTCGGCGAGGTGATGGGCAAACTTCACCCGCACGGGGACGCGTCGATCTATGACGCCCTGGTCCGGATGGCACAGCCGTTCTCCATGCGACTGCCGCTCGTCGACGGCCATGGCAACTTCGGCTCGCTCGGCAATGACGACCCGCCGGCCGCGATGCGGTACACCGAGTGCCGGATGGCTGACGCCACGTCACTGATGACCGAGTCGATCGATGAAGACACCGTCGATTTCCAGCCGAATTACGACGGCCAGGAGCGGGAACCGGTCACGCTTCCCGCCGCCTATCCCAACCTGCTCGTCAACGGCGCCTCCGGGATCGCCGTCGGCATGGCGACGAACATGCCGCCGCACAACCTCGGTGAGGTCGTGGCGGCCGCTCGCCATCTGATCAAGCACCCGGCCGCCGACCTGGAGACGCTGATGCGTTTCGTGCCGGGGCCCGATCTGCCGACCGGCGGCCGGATCGTCGGGCTGACCGGCATCAAGGACGCCTACGAGAAGGGCCGGGGCACCTTCAAGATCCGGGCCACGGCGACCGTGGAGGACGTCTCCGCGCGCCGCAAGGGCCTGGTCGTCACGGAGCTGCCGTTCTCGGTCGGCCCCGAGAAGGTGATCGCCAAGATCAAGGACCTGGTCTCCGCCAAGAAGCTCCAGGGCATCGCGGACGTCAAGGACCTCACGGACCGCTCGCACGGTCTGCGGCTCGTCATCGAGATCAAGAACGGCTTCGTGCCCGAGGCCGTTCTCGAACAGCTCTACAAGCTGACGCCGATGGAGGAGACCTTCGGCATCAACAATGTGGCGCTGGTGGACGGTCAGCCGCTCACGCTGGGCCTCAAGGAGCTGCTGGAGGTCTATCTCGACCACCGCTTCGACGTGGTGCGCCGGCGCAGCGAGTTCCGCAGGACCAAGCGGCGCGACCGGCTGCATCTCGTCGAGGGGCTGCTCGTCGCGCTCATCGACATCGACGAGGTCATCCGGCTGATCCGCTCCAGCGACAACTCGGCGCAGGCCAAGGAGCGGCTCGTCGAGCACTTCTCGCTGAGCGACATCCAGACGCAGTACATCCTGGACACGCCGCTGCGCCGGCTCACCCGGTTCGACCGGATCGAGCTGGAGAGCGAGCGCGACCGGCTCAACGGCGAGATCGACGAGCTGACCGGGATCCTGGATTCGGACACCGAGCTGCGCAAGCTGGTCTCGTCCGAACTGGCCTCCGTGTCGAAGAAGTTCAGCACCCCCCGGCGCACCGTCCTGCTGGAGTCCGCGGGCTCCGCGGTGGCGGCGGTGCCGCTGGAGGTCGCGGACGATCCGTGCCGGGTACTCCTCTCCTCCACCGGTCTGCTGGCCCGTACGGCCAACGGCGAGGCGCTGGAGGGCGGGGACGGCAGGCGCACCAAGCACGATGTGATCGTGTCCGCCGTGCCGGCGACGGCGCGCGGCGATGTCGGCGCGGTGACCTCGACGGGGCGTCTGCTGCGGATCTCCGTGATCGATCTGCCCCAGCTGCCGGGCACAGCGTCGGCGCCCAACCTCTCGGGCGGGGCCGCGGTCACCGAGTTCCTCGCGCTGGAGGGCGACGAGGAGCTGATCTGTCTGACCACGCTGGACGAGTCGTCGCCGGGGCTCGCCCTGGGCACGCTCCAGGGCGTCGTCAAACGGGTGGTGCCGGACTACCCGACGAACAAGGAAGAGTTGGAGGTCATCTCCCTCAAGGAGGGTGACCGGATCGTCGGCGGCGTCGAGTTGCGGACGGGCGAGGAGGACCTCGTCTTCATCACCTCCGACGCCCAGTTGCTGCGCTACCAGGCCGCGCAGGTGCGGCCGCAGGGCCGTGCCGCCGGCGGCATGACGGGCATCAAACTGACCGAGGGGGCCTCGGTGATCTCCTTCACCGCCGTGGATCCGGCGGCGGAGGCGGTGGTCTTCACGGTCACCGGTTCGCACGGCACGCTGGACGACTCCGTACGTACGGCGAAGCTCACCCCGTTCGACCAGTATCCGCGCAAGGGCCGGGCGACCGGCGGAGTGCGCTGTCAGCGGTTCCTGAAGGGCGAGGACATGCTGGTCCTGGCCTGGGCGGGGGCGAGCCCGGCCCGCGCCGCGCAGAAGAACGGCACCCCGGTGGAGCTGCCGGAGCCCGACCCCCGGCGGGACGGCTCGGGTACGCCGTTCGCGCCGGAGGTCGATGTTCTGGCCGGTCCGATGCTCTGACCGGCGGAATCACGGCGGAATCACCGCGGAAGCGAGCCGGCCGCCTCGACCGATGCGGCCGGCTCGGTCACCGCCCGTCCGGGTCCGGGCCTTCGGGTCCGGGCCCGGACGCCGTTGCGTCGGGCCGGCCGTCGGTCTCGGTGGGCAGGTCGTCCTCGGTGTCCGCCTCGGGCAGGTCGTCGGGTACGTAGCGCAGGACGCCCCACATGCCGCGGCCGTCCGGATCGGCGGGCCCCGGCGCGGTGTCCTCGCAGGCCGTCAGCTCCTTGAGCAGGACATCGCCCGGCCGCTGAGAACCGTCGAGACCCGAGCCGATCAGCACCAGCCGGGTGAGCCGCTCCTCGCCGCGCGGCCAGGGCTCCGGATGGAAGCGCAGCGAACGGCCGACGGCGTGCAGCGCGTAGCGGTTGTCCGGGTCGGCGGCGCCGAAGTCGACAAATCCCTTGATGCGGTAGAGGCCCGGGGGCCGGGAGTCGAGGAAGGCCATGAGCCGGCGCGGGTTCATCGGGGCGCGCGCGGTGAACGAGACGGTGTCGTAGGCCGCGTGGAGATGCCTCCCGTGGCCCCCATGCTCCTCATGGCCCCCGTACTCCTCGTGGTCCTCATGCCCCCCGTGCCCCTCGTGGTCACCGGTGGCGCCATGACCGTCGTCGTACAGATCGGCGTACAGGTCCTCGAAGGAGAGCTGGCGTGCCTTCCCGTCCTCGTCCGGCCGGACGGCGGCGTCGAACAGGAACTCCGGGTCGACCCGTCCGAACGAGGCGGAGACCACCGGGGTCCCCGGGCTCAGCTCCTCGACGGCGGCGAGGACGCGCCGGTGCTCGGGCTCCCCGACCCGGTCGGTCTTGTTGAGGACCACGAGGTCGGCGAGGGCCAGATGCCGGTCCGTCTCGGGATGACGCTCCCGGGTGGCGCCGAACTCGGCCGCGTCGACCACCTGGATCAGCCCGCCGTACACGGTGTACGGATTGTCCCCGTTGAGGATCATCCTGACGAGTTCCTGGGGCTCGGCCAGTCCGCTCGCCTCGATGACGATGATGTCGATCCGCGCCGACGGCCGGGTGAGCCGCTCCAGATAGCCGTCGAGTTCGCTCGCGTCGACCGCGCAGCACAGACAGCCGTTGCCGAGCGAGACCGTCGATCCGACCTGCCCGGCGACCGTCATGGCGTCGATCTCGATGGCGCCGAAGTCATTGACGACCACGGCGATCCGGTTGCCGGCGCGGCGGCGCAGCAGATGGTTGAGCAGCGTCGTCTTGCCCGATCCCAGAAATCCCGTCAGGACAACCACCGGGATCCGTTTCCTGCTCAAGAGTGCCGCCTCCGTGCCGCGTCGGTCCGTATCGGTCCCGCGCTCAGCGGGCGGGCACCGGCTGGGGCGGGGGCGGTCCCGCGTAGCGGGCCGCCGGGCGGATGATCTTGGAGTCCTCCGCCTGCTCCAGGATATTGGCGCTCCAGCCGACCACCCGGGCGGCGGCGAAGGTCGGGGTGAACATCGCCCGGGGCAGTCCGCACAGCTCCATGACCACTCCGGCGTAGAACTCGACGTTGGTGTGCAGCTCGCGGCCGGGCTTCAGCTCGGCGAGGATCGCCTCGACCCGTGCCTCGACCTGGACGGCGAAGTCGACCAGCGGGCCGCCGAACTCCTCGGCGATGCCGCGCAGCATGCGGGAGCGCGGGTCCTCGGTGCGGTAGACGGGGTGCCCGAACCCCATGATCCGGTCGCCGGCCAGGACGCGTTCCCGGATCCACGGGTCGATGCGGTCGACGGTCCCGATGGCGTCGAGGGTGTCGAGGGCCCGGCTCGGCGCTCCGCCGTGCAGCGGCCCGGAGAGCGCCCCGACCGCGCCGACGAGACAGGCGGCGAGGTCGGCGCCGGTGGAGGCGATCACCCGGGCCGTGAAGGTGGAGGCGTTGAAGCCGTGGTCGACGGTGGAGACGAGATAGCGCTCGACGGCCCGCGCCCGCGCGGGGTCCGGCTCCTCGCCGGTGAGCATGTAGAGGTAGTTGGCGGCGTACGGCAGGTCGTCGCGCGGTTCGACCGGCTCCAGCCCCCGGCCGAGCCGGTACAGCGCGGTCAGCAGCGTCGGTACGACGGCGCAGGCGGCGAGCGCGTCCGTACGGCGCTGGTCGGCGTCGATGTCGTACAGCGGGCGCAGTCCCGCCGAGGCGCCGATCAGGGAGAGCGCGGTCCGCAGTCCGGCGAGCGGGCCGGATCCCGCGCAGGCGCGGGCGATGGCGGGCAGTGCGGCGGCGACGTCCCCGGGCAGCCGGCGCAGGGCCGCGGTCCGCGCCGTGAACGCGGCGAGGCCGGCGGCGTCCGGCAGCTCTCCGTGGAACATCAGGTGCCAGACGTCCTCGAATCCGCGGCTGTCCGCCAGCTCGACGGCGGAGTACTGACGGTAGTGGTAGAAGCCTTCGCGGCCCCGGACGTCCCCGAGCGCGGTGTCCGTGACGACGACGCCCGCGAGACCGCGCGGCACGTCGAGGGGGTGCGGGGCGGACGGGGGCGGGGTGGACGAGCGTGCGGTGGTCCCGTTGGTCGGCATGTTTTCCTCCTTGAACTTGATTCGACTGTCCATGCTTGACTCGATCAGTGTCAACGTTGATTGAATCAATACATGTACGGTGAGGACATGGACGACGGACAGCGGCTCACCACCCGGCAGGTGGCGGAGCGGCTCGGGGTGAAGCCGGAGACGGTGTACGCGTATGTCAGCCGGGGGCAGCTCGCCAGCCGCCGTGATCCGGCCGGACGCGGCAGCACCTTCGACGCCTCGGAGGTCGACGCGCTGGTCCGCAGGAACGGGCGTGAGCCCTCGGCGGGCGGCGAGGGACTCCTCCAGCGCATCAGGACCGGCATCACGCTGATCGACACCGACCGGTACTACTACCGGGGAGTCGACGCCACGGAACTGGCGCGCCGGCTGCGTTACGAGGAGATCGCCGACTGGCTCTGGACGGGCACCCTGCGGCCCGGGATCCGGTTCACCGCCCCCGCCGAGGCGCTCGCCGCCGCCCGGCAGGCGGTCGCGGCGCTGCCCCCGTACAGCGGCTCGACGGACCGGCTGCGGGTGGCCGCGATCGCGGCGGCGGTCGCCGATCCGCTGCGCTTCGACCTCTCCGCGGACGCGGTGCTGGCCACGGCCCGTACGCTCATCCCCACGCTGGTCGACGCGCTCCCCGCGCTGGGACGTCCCCGGGGCGGCGACGCCCGGCTGGCCGGGCGGCTGTGGCCGAGGCTGACCGAACAGCCCGCAGGTGAAGCGGGCGTACGCGCCCTGGACATGGCGCTCTCCCTGCTCATCGACCACGATCTGGCGGCCTCGACCCTCGCCGTACGGGTCGCGGCGAGCGCCCGCGCCCATCCGTACGCCGTGGTCTCCGCCGGCCTCGGCGCGCTGGACGGCCCGCTGCACGGCGCGGCCAGCGGGCTGGCCCACCGGATGCTCACCGAGGTCCTGGAGCGGGGCAGCGCCGCGGCCGTGGTGGCGGACCATCTGCGCGCGGGGCGCCCGGTGCCGGGGCTCGGCCACCGCCTCTACCCGGGCCGGGACCCGCGCGCCGAAGCGCTGTTCGGCGCGTTGAGCGGGCTGCCGGGCGCGGGTCCCGTGCTGACGGCGGCGCGTGAGGTGGAGGCGACCACCGCCCGCCATGTGAAGCTGCACGCCAATGTCGATCTGGCGCTCGCGGTGCTGTCCGTGACCGCCGGAATGCCGGCGGAGGCGGGCGAGACGGTCTTCGCCGTGGCCCGCACGGCGGGGTGGATCGCGCACGCCCTGGAGGAGTACGGGGAGAAGCCGCTGCGGATGCGTCCCAGCGGGCAGTACAACGGGCCCCGGCCGCCCAGGGATCCGCCCTGAGCGGCCGGGGCCCGCGGCGCAATCAGCCGCGCAGCCAGACGGCCGTGTCCCGCGGGAGCCGCCCGTCCGCCAGTGGGCCGCTGGCGAGCAGCACGTCCGTGTGCGCGGGCAGCGGCGCGGGCTCCGCCGAGAGGTTGACCACGCAGATCAGGGCGCTCACGGAGCCGCCGCCCTCCGCCGTCCCGCCGTCGCGGGCGAACGCCAGCACTCCGGGAGCCGACTCCAGCCAGCGCATCGTCCCGTCCCCGAACCCCGGCCCGGTGCGCCGCAGTCGCAGGGCCTCGCGGTAGAGCGTGAGCATGGAACCGGGATCGGCCGCCTGGAGGTCGGCGGCGTACGAGGACCACGACTCCGGCTGCGGCAGCCACGGCTGCGCCTGGGGCTGCGTCTGCGTCTGCGTCTGTGAGCCGAACCCCGCGTACGGCTCCCGCGCCGTCCACGGCAGCGGCACCCGGCAGCCGTCGCGCCCCGGGTCCTTTCCGCCGGAGCGCCGGTGCATCGGGTCCTGGATGCGGTCCAGCGGAACGTCGGCCTCCGGCAGGCCCAGCTCCTCGCCCTGGTAGAGGTAGACCGCGCCGGGCAGGGCCAGCGACAGGAGTGCGGCGGCGCGCGCCCTGCGGGTGCCGAGACCGAGGTCGGTCGGGGTGCCGAACTCCTTCGCCGCGAAGTCGAATCCGGTCTCCTCGCGCCCGTACCGGGTGACCGTACGGGTCACGTCGTGGTTGCAGAGCACCCAGGTGGCGGGCGCGCCGACCGGCGCGTGTTCCGCGAGGGTCTCCTCGATGGCGGTCCGCAGCCGGCCGGCGTCCCAGGGGCACGCCAGGAAGTTGAAGTTGAACGCGGTGTGCAGTTCGTCGGGGCGCAGATACCGTACGAAGCGCTCGGTGTCGGGGAGCCACACCTCGCCGACGAAGACGGCGTCGTACGCGTCGGCGATGGCGCGCCAGGAGCGGTAGATCTCGTGCAGTTCGTCGAGGTCGACATAGGGATGCGGGTCGCGGCCCGCCGTGAAGTCCGGCAGGGCCGGGTCCTTGGCGAGCAGCGCGGCCGAGTCGATCCGTACGCCAGCGACCCCCCGTTCGAACCAGAAGCGCAGCACGTCCTCGTGTTCCCTGCGCACGGCGGGGTGGGCCCAGTTGAGGTCGGGCTGTTCGGGGGCGAAGAGATGCAGGTACCACTCGCCGTCGGCCAGCCGTGTCCAGGGCGTGCCCCCGAACTCGGAGACCCAGTCGTTGGGCGGGATCTCGCCGTGCTCGCCGCGTCCGGTCCTGAAGTGGAACAGTTCGCGCTCCGGGCTGCCGGGGCCGGCCTCCAGCGCGGCCCTGAACCAGACGTGCCGGTCGGAGACATGGTTCGGTACGACATCGATGATCGTACGGATGGACAGCTCACGCGCCTCGGCGATGAGTTTCTCGGCCTCGGCGAGCGTGCCGAAGGCCGGGTCGATGGTGCGGTAGTCCGCCACGTCGTAGCCGCCGTCGGCGAGCGGCGAGAGGTACCAGGGGGTGAACCAGAGGGCGTCGACGCCCAGTTCCACGAGATACGGCAGCTTGGCCCGTACGCCCGCGAGGTCCCCGGTGCCGTCGCCGTCCCCGTCGGCGAAGCTGCGGACGTAGATCTGGTAGATGGCGGCGTCCCGCCACCAGAGGGAGTCGGGCTTCAGCGGGCTGCCTTCCATACGGCGTTCCTTTCGAGGGGGTGTGGGGTACTGGTCAGCCCTTGGTGCTGCCGGCGCTGATCCCGGCGATGATGTGCCGCTGGAACACCAGGAACATCAGCACCATCGGGATACTGGCGATCACCATGGCGGCGATCAGCACCGAGAGGGGGATGTTCTGGGAGAGCTGGACGAGCGCCACGCTGATGGGCTGCTTGTCGGTGTCCGAGAAGACCATCAGCGGCCAGAGGAAGTCCTGCCAGACGGCGACCAGCGCGAAGATCGACACGACCCCGAGCACCGGCCGGGACATCGGCAGCAGGATGGACCAGAGGGTGCGGAGCCGGCCCGCCCCGTCGATCTCGGCGGCCTCCAGCACATCGCGCGGGATCCGGTCGAAGAATCGTTTGAGCAGATAGAGGTTGAAGGCGTTGGCGACGGCGGGCAGCCAGATGCCCAGCGGGTCGTTGAGCAGGCTGGTGTGGATCAGCGGCAGATCGGCGATGGTCAGGTACTTCGGGACGAGCAGTGCCTGGGCGGGGACCATCAGCGTGGCGAGGATGCCGCCCATGATAACCTTGCCGAACGCCGGCCTCAGCTTCGACAGGGCGTAGGCCGCCGCCGTGCAGAAGACGAGCTGGAGGATCCAGGCGCCCGCGGCCTGCACCACCGTGTTCCACAGGTGCGTGGGGAGCCGCATCAGATCCCAGGCGTCGGTGTACGCGCCGATGTGCCAGCTGCCGGGGACCAACGTCGGCGGGGTGCGCACCAGTTCGTCGGGGGACTTCATGGCGCCGGAGGCCATCCAGTACACCGGGAAGAGGAAGGCCAGCGCGAAGGCGAGGACGACTCCGCCGAAGACGGTCCAGTAGAGCGCCTTCCCCCGGGGGGTGGCGAGGGCCAGCGGGGAGACGAGGGTACGTGTGCCCTGGCCGCGTTCGGCTCGGGTCGTGGCGCCCCGGGTCGTGACGGATCGGGTCGCGGTGGATCGGGTCATGGTGGCTCGGCTCCTCTCAGTCGTCGGTGCGGGTGAGCCGCAGGTAGAGGGCGGAGAAGAGGCTGAGCACGATCAGCAGCATCACGCTCAGAGCGCACGCGCCGCCGAAGTCGTTGTAGAGGAAGGCGTATTTGTAGATGAGGTAGAGGACGGTGACGGTGGAGTTCTCGGGACCGCCGCCGGTGATCACGAAGGGTTCGGTGAACACCTGCATGGTGGCGATGATCTGGAGCAGCATCAGCATCAGGATGATGAAGCGGGTCTGCGGGACGGTCACATGGCGCACCCGCTGCCAGATGTTGGCGCCGTCCAGCTCGGCCGCCTCGTACAGCTCGCCCGGGATCCCCTGGAGCGCGGCGAGGTAGATGAGGACCGTGCCGCCCATGTTCGCCCAGGTCGCGACGATGACCAGGGAGAGGAGCGCGGTGTCGGCGCCGTTGGTCCAGTTCGACGTGGGGAGATGGAGGAAGCGCAGCGACTCGTTGGCGAGGCCGGCGCCCGGATCGTAGAACCACTTCCACAGCAGGGCGCTGACGACCGGCGGGATCATCACCGGGAGGTAGACGACCACTCGGAAGAAGGACTTCGCGTGGCGCAGTTCGTTGAGGACGAGCGCCATCAGGAACGGTACGGCGAAGCCGATGAGCAGGGCGATCACGGTGAAGGTGAGCGTGTTGCGCCAGGCCGCGCCGAACTCCGGGTCGTGCAGGACCTGGGTGAAGTTGGCCGTGCCCACCCACTCCGGGGCCGATCCGGGGGTGTACTTCTGGAACGCGATGATCACCGCGCGGATCGCCGGGTACCAGGAGAACAGCGCGAAGCAGATCAGGCCGCCGGCCAGGAAGCCGTAGGCGCGCAGCTGGTGCGAGAGCGCGCGGCGCGCGGAACCGGAGGTCCCGCTCCCGGCCGGCCGGGGCCCGGGAGCGGGAGGCGGCGCGGCGGCGGGCCGCCGGGGAGCCTGGGCAGTCGTCATGGGTGTGTCAGCCCCGCGCCAGGATTCCGTCGATCTTCGTCCCGGCATCCTTGAGGAGCTTGTCGATGTCGGCGTCCTTCCTGGTGAGGACCGCAGACACGGCGCCGTCGAGGACGGAGTAGATCTGCTGGGCCTTCGGCGGCTCCAGCTTCGCCGCGAGCTGCCCGCTTCCGTCCAGGAACGCCTGGTAGTTCTCCACCGGGACGTTGGCGTGGAGCTTCCTCAGCTTCTGGTCCTCGGCGTCGGTGGCGCCGGTCCACAGCCGGGGCTCGGGGAGGCCGACGGGGGCCTTCAGGTCGGCGGCGCGCTTCCAGTCGTTGAGCCCGGAGCCCGGGGTGTTGGTCTGGAACTCCAGCCACTTCAGACCGGCCCTGATCTGGGCGGGGGACGCCTTCTTGCTGAACATGTAGCCGTCGCCGCCGAGGAGCGTGCCCTTGCCGCCGGGCATCGGGGCGAGGCCGAGGTCCTCGTAGCTGCCGCCCTTCTCCTTGACCAGGATCGGGACGTTGTCCGGGGCGGAGAGGTACATGCCGAGCTTGCCGGCGCCCATCATCTGCTGGACGTCGTTGAGGATGAGGAGCTGCTTGCTGCCCATGGAGTCGTCGCTCCAGCGCATGTCCTCGAGGTTCTGGAGGACCGCCCTGCCCTCGGGGCTGTCGACGCTCGCCTTCTTGCCGTCCTCCGTGACGATGTCGCCGCCCTGGGAGTACATCTCGGCGGTGAAGTGCCAGCCGCCCTGGTTCTGGGCGCTGTAGTCGGCGTAGCCCACGTAGCCCCTGCCGAGGCCCGCGATCTTCTTGGCGGCGGCGCGGACCTCTTCCCAGGTGGCCGGGGGCCGGTCGGGGTCGAGGCCGGCCTGCTGGAAGAGCTTCTTGTTGTAGAGCAGGCCCATCGAGTAGTTGGTGCGCGGGACGCCGTAGACCTTGCCGTCGACGGTGTAGACGTCGCGCAGCGACTGCTGGATGTCGCCGTAGCCCTTCATGTCCTTCACGTACGACGTGATGTCGGCCGCCTGGTTGATGTCGACGACGTGTTTGGCGTCGGTGAAGTACGTGTAGAAGACGTCCTCCATCTGGCCGCCGGCGAGCTTCGCGTCGAAGGTCTTGGGGTCCTGGCAGGGGAAGGCGTCGCGGCCGACGACGTCGATGTCCGGGTTCGCCTTCTCGAACGTCTTCATGTCGTCCTCGAAGCTCTGCCGGTCGATCTTCGCGCTCTTGGGCGGCATGCAGTTGACGGTGATGCGCGTCCTGCCCCCGGCCGAGCTGTCGCCGTCCGAGCCGCAGGCGGCCAGTCCGGTCAGGGCGAGAGCGGTGACTATGGCAGTGGTGCGGGTACGGCGGAACCCGGAGCTACTCATCGGTGGGACCCCTCTTGGGCAGGAGCGCGGGAAACCCCCACAGCTGCTCGCTGTGTGGCGGCGCTCACTCAACCACTAACAACAGGTGTCCGCAATATGTCGCTCCAATTTCGCAAATACTTGACAGTCGGTCGCATGTGTCGACTCAGGGACGCGCAACTCGTCCGTCAAACCGAAACCGGCCCCGCACGCGTGGGCATGCGGGGCCGGTGGACGAGGCGCCGGTGGACGGGGCCGGTGGACGGGGGTCGCGCCGATGCGTACGGCGGTCAGCCGCGCGGCGCCTGCCCCGTGGAGCCCCGTACCACCAGCTCCGGTTCGAACAGCAGCTCACCGGGGGGCACGGCACTGCCCTGGATCTGCGCGGTGAGCATCTCGACGGCCGCCCGGCCCATCGCCTCGATGGGCTGACGGACCGTCGTCAGCGGAGGCTCGGTGCAGTTCATGAACGCGGAGTCGTCGAAGCCGACGACCGAGACCCCGCCGGGCACCGCGAGACCTCGCCGGCGCGCGGCCCGTACCGCCCCCAGGGCCAGCGGGTCGCTGGCGCAGATGATGCCCGTGACGCCCCGGTCGAGCAGCCGCGTGGCCGCCGCCTGCCCGCCCTCCAGGGAGAACATGGTCCGCTCGATGTGCTCGTCGTGCAGGCTCGTCCCCGCCGCGACCGCCGCCGCCCGCGCGGCGGCCAGCTTGCGCCGGGACGGCACGTGGTCGGCCGGGCCGAGCACCAGCCCGATGCGCTCGTGGCCGAGCGAGGCCAGATGGCGCCACGCCTGCTCGACCGCGACGGCGTCGTCGCAGGAGATGCAGGGGAAGTCGAGGTTCTCGATCGGCGCGTTGATCAGGACGACCGGGATCCGGCGCTCGGCGAGCAGCCGGTAGTGGTCGTGCGGGGCGTCCGCCTGCGCGAAGAGACCGCCCGCGAAGACCACTCCGGACACCTGCTGCTGAAGCAGCAGTTCCACGTAATCCGCCTCGGAGACGCCGCCCTTGGTCTGGGTGCACAGGACGGGGGTGAGGCCCTGCTGGGCGAGCGCTCCCCCGATGACCTCGGCGAACGCGGGGAAGATGGGGTTCTGCAACTCCGGCAGGACCAGGCCGACGAGCCGGGCGCGCTCGCCGCGCAGCTGGGTGGGGCGCTCGTAGCCGAGGACGTCGAGCGCGGTCAGCACGGACTGCCGGGTGGCCTGCGAGACACCGGGCTTGCCGTTGAGCACCCGGCTGACCGTGGCCTCACTGACCCCAACCTTCTTCGCCACCTGAGCAAGTCGTCGCGTCATACACGCAAGACTATCGCAAGCTTTGCAAGCCACTTGCTTCATGACGCAATTCGAGCGTAAAGAGCGTAGCGAACCGGCCGGGTCCGGGCCGGTCCCCGTCGCCTTCCCGCCGCGACGCGCGTCCGTCGCCGGGAAGACGACGGGAGGATGCCGGGGAGACGCCGGGGAGATTTCGGAATGCGTCCCCGGCCCTCTACCGTTCGTAGGCATGAGCGCCGGACCCAGCACCACGGCCAGCACCACGGCCGGACGACGGCGATTCGGCTGGCCGCGCCGGGTCTTCTCCCAGGTGCTGCTGATGCAGCTCGCCGTCGCCGCCGGGGTCACCGTGCTGGCCACCGGGCTCTTTCTCGCGCCCTTCAGCCATGAGCTGGACGACCAGGCGATGCGCCGCGCCCTGGTCATCGCGGAGACCACCGCGTCGCCGCGGACGGCCGCCGACCTGCTGGCGTCCCGGCCCACCGCGGACGGCCCCGTACAGGCCGAGGCGGAGCGGATCAGGAAGACCACCGGCGCCGAATACGTGGTCGTCATGGACCGCGACGGGGTGCGCTGGTCGCACACCGACCTCAAGGAGATCGGCAGGGTCGTCTCCACCGACCCCAGCGGGGCGCTCGCGGGCGACCACCTCATGGAACTCGACAGCGGAACGCTCGGCCGCTCCGCCCGCGGGAAGGTGCCGCTGCGCGACGGTACGGGGCGGATCGTCGGCGCCGTCTCGGTCGGCATCGCGTACGACAGCGTCCACAACCGGCTCCTCGCCGCGATCCCCGGGCTCCTCGCGTACGCGGGCGGGGCACTGGCCGCCGGGGCGCTCGCCGCCTACCTGATCTCCCGGCGCCTCCAGCGCCAGACCCACGACCTGGCGTTCTCCGACATCTCGGCGCTGCTGACCGAACGCGAGGCCATGCTGCACAGCCTGCGCGAGGGGGTGGTCGCGCTGGACTCCACCGGCCGGATCCGGCTGATGAACGACGAGGCGCAGCGGTTGCTGGGCCTCGGCCCCGACGCCACGGGCCGGCCGCTGGAGGAGTCGCTCGGCGAGGGACGCACCACGGAGGTGCTGACGGGACGGGTGCGGGGCGAGGATCTGCTCGCGGTCCAGGGCAGCCGTGTCCTGGTCGCCAACCGGATGCCGACCGACGACGGCGGCGCGGTCGTGACGCTGCGGGACCGTACGGAGCTGGAGCAGCTCGGCCGGGAGCTGGACGCGACACGCGGCCTGATCGACGCCCTGCGCGCCCAGGACCACGAGCACGCGAACCATATGCACACCCTGCTGGGGCTGCTGGAGCTGGACATGCACGAGGAGGCCGCGGAGTTCGTCAACGAGGTGGTCGGCGTGCACCGGACCACCGCGGAACAGGTCACCGAGCGGATCCACGACCCGCTGCCGGCCGCGCTGCTGGTCGGGAAGGCCACCGTCGCCGCCGAGCGGGGCGTCCGGCTGCGCCTCTCGCCCGACACGCTGCTGCCCGACCGGCTGGTCGACCCGCAGGGTCTGGTGACGGTGGTCGGCAATCTGGTGGACAACGCCCTGGACGCGGCGGCCGGTTCCGACGACCCGCGCATCGAGGTGGAGCTGCTCGCCGAGGACCGTACGGTCGTCCTCGTGGTCTCGGACAGCGGCCCCGGCATCCCGGCCGGCCGGCGTGAACTCGTCTTCTCCGAGGGCTGGTCGACCAAGGACCCGCCCGCCCACGGCAGACGCGGCCTCGGGCTCGCGCTGGTGCGCCGGCTCGCCGAGCGGCAGGGCGGCAGCGCGCGGGCCGGCGTCTCCCCGCTCGGGGGCGCCGAGTTCACCGTCGTACTCCCGGAGGCACTGACCGAACCGGCCCCGGACGGGGACGACACCGCACCCGGCGCGCGAGCGGACGCGGACACCGGCGAACCGGCCCGCCTCCCCGCGTACGGGCCGAGCGCGGCGGGAGAGACCCGGTGATCGACGTACTGATCGTGGACGACGACCTCCGGGTGGCCCGGATCAACACCGCCTATGTCGCGAAGGTGGCGGGGTTCCGCGTCGTGGCCCAGGCTCACTCGGCCACCGAGGCCCTCGCCCGGATCTCCCAGTGCCCGGTCGACCTGATCCTCCTCGACCACTACCTGCCCGACAGGAACGGCGTCGCGCTGGTGCGGGAGCTGCGGCAGCTCGGCCACCAGACCGACGTGATCATGGTGACGGCGGCGCGCGACGTCGCCACCGTCCAGTCGGCGATGCGCCAGGGCGCCCTTCAGTACCTGGTCAAACCGTTCGGCTTCGCCGGGCTGCGGGCCAAGCTGGAGGCGTACGCGACGCTGCGGCGCACGGTCGAGCGCGGCGGCGACGCGGAGCAGGCCGAGGTGGACCGGATGTTCGGCGCGCTGTCCGCCGCCACCGCCCCTGCCCTCCCCAAAGGCCACTCCCCCACCACGGCGGCGGTGATCCGCCGGACGCTGCGGAGCGCCGACGGGCCGCTGTCGGCGCAGGAGATCGCGGAGCGGGCCGGAATGAGCCGGCAGACCGCGCAGCGCTATCTCAAGGTGCTGGAGCGGTCCGGACGGATACGGCTCACGCTCCGGTACGGCGGAACGGGGCGTCCCGAACACCGCTACACCTGGCCGGCGAACGGCTGAGCCGCCGGGGCGCGCCCGCCGGACCGCGCCCGCCGGACCGCTCAGACCGCCCCCGCGCCGGTCAGCGACCTGACCTCGGCCTGCGCGTGCTTCGCCTCGTCGGGTTCCTCGTGGGAGGTGACCGTACCGATCCAGCCCGCGAGGAAGCCGAGCGGAATGGAGACCAGCCCTGGGTTCTGGAGCGGGAAGAGATGGAAGTCGAGCCCGGGAAAGAGCGCCTCGGGGCTCCCGGAGACCACGGGCGAGACCACCACCAGCAACAGCGCCGGGACCAGCCCGCCGTACACGGACCAGACCGCGCCGCGCGTGGTGAAGCCGCGCCAGAACAGCGAGTAGAGCAGGACGGGGAGATTGGCGGAGGCGGCGACCGCGAAGGCGAGGCCGACCAGGAAGGCGACGTTCAGCTCCTGGGCCAGCAGGCTGAGCCCGATGGCCACCGCGCCGATTCCGGCCGCCGCCGTCCGCGCCACGGCGACCTCGCCGCGCGGCTCGCCGCGCGCCCGCCTCAGCGAGGCGTACAGATCGTGGGCGACGGAGGCGGAGGAGGCGAGCGTGATGCCCGCGACGACGGCGAGGATGGTGGCGAAGGCGATCGCGGCGACCACCGCGAACAGCACCGTGCCGCCGGTCGATCCGGCCCCGCCGCCGAGGTCCAGGGCGAGCAGCGGCACAGCGGTGTTCCCGGCCGGGTTGGACGCCCGTACCGCGTCCGAGCCGACCAGCGCCGCCGCGCCGAACCCGAGCACGATCGTCATCAGGTAGAAGCCGCCGATGAGCCCGATCGACCAGACGACCGAGCGGCGGGCCGCACGGGCGGTCGGCACGGTGTAGAAGCGCGACAGGATGTGCGGCAGCCCCGCCGTGCCCAGGACCAGGGCCAGTCCGAGGCTGATGAAGTCGAAGCGCGCGGTCCAGTCACCGCCGTACTTCAGCCCGGGGGCGAGGAACTCCTCGCCGTGGCCGCTGTGCGCGACGGCGGTGTTGAGCAGGGCGTTGACGTCGCCGTGGAAGCGGACCAGGACGAGCACGGTCAGCGTGACCGCTCCGGCCATCAGCAGGACGGCTTTGACGATCTGGATCCAGGTGGTGGCGCGCATCCCGCCGAGCGAGACATAGACGACCATGAGGGCGCCGACGCCGATCACGGTCCAGGTGCGCGCCGCCGCGCTCGTGGAGCCGAGCAGCAGCGCGACCAGGCTGCCCGCGCCGACCATCTGCGCGACCAGATAGAGCACCGAGACGGTGACCGAGGAGGTCCCGGCGGCGATCCGGACGGGCCGCTCGCGCATCCGGGCCGCGACCACGTCGGCGAGGGTGAACCGGCCGCAGTTGCGGACGAGTTCGGCGACGAGGAGGAGCACGACCAGCCAGGCGACGAGGAAGCCGACCGAGTAGAGCATCCCGTCGTAGCCGAAGAGGGCGATCAGGCCCGAGATCCCGAGGAACGAGGCGGCGGACATGTAGTCACCGGCGATGGCGAAACCGTTCTCCATCGGGGAGAACAGCCGGCCGCCCGCGTAGAACTCCTCGGCGGAACCGCGCCGGCCACGGCTCACCCAGGTGGTGATGCCCAGCGTGACCGCGACGAACGCGCTGAACAGGACCAGCGCCAGCGTCTGGTGGTCGCCGCTCATCGGGCGGCCCCCTCGGCCTGCTGATGGGCCTGCTGGTGGGCCTGCTGGTGGGCCTGTTCCTGGACACGCTCCTGGACGCGCTCCTGGTCGAACACGACCCAGCGCAGTTCGAGCGCCGCGCGGTCCCGGTACAGCCGGGCATGGCGCGCGTACGCCCAGGTCAGCAGGAAGGTCGAGAGGAACTGGCCGAGACCGGCCACCATCGCCACGTTCACCGCGCCCGCCACCGGCCGGGCCATCAGCCCGGGCGCCGTCGTCGCCGCCACGACATACGCCAAATACCAGACGAGGAAAGCGATCGAGGCGGGCACGACGAACCTCCGGTAACGGCCGCGCACCTCCTGGAAGGCGGCGCTGCGCTGCACCTCCCGGTAGATGTCGCACGCCGCGCCCCCGGCGGGCCGGGAAGCGGAGCCGGAAGCCGCCGGGGGCACATCCGTACCGCCCGTACCGTCCGAACCGCCCGTACCGCCGGGATCGCCCCAGTCCGAGGCCAGCGCGTCGTACCACGGGTCGTCGAGCCGTACCGCCTCGGCGGCCCGCCCTTCCTGCTTCTCCACCGGTCAACTCTCCTTGTCGGCGGACCGTTTCGGCCGCGTAGCAAGAAGGATGGGTGGAGGCGGCGCGCCACTGGCTCCTTTTCGCCCCAGATTTCATCCCATCAGGTGATGGGTGTCCCGGGAGGCTGGATCAGACCGCGCTGATAGGCGTACCGGACAGCCTGGGCCCGGTCGCGCACCCCGGTCTTGGCGAAAAGGTTGTTGATGTGGGTCTTCACGGTGGCCGCCCCGATGTGCAGCCGCTGGGCGATCTCCTTGTTGGACAGCCCCTCGGCGACCAGGGCGAGCACCTCGGCCTCCCGCGCGGTGAGCCCGTCGGGCAGCTCCGCCGCGGGCGCGGCGGGCGGCGGGGCGGTGACCCGCTCCAGCAGCCTGCGCTGTACGGAGGGGGCGAGACCGGCCTGCCCGGCCAGGACGTCCTCGACGGCCCGGACGATCTCCTCGCCCCGCGCGTCCTTGGTGAGATAGCCGCGCGCTCCGGCCTGGAGCGCGGCGAACAGCGAGTCGTCGTCGGCGTACGTGGTGAGCACCACGACCTGTGTACCGGGGTGGTCGCGGCGGATCCGGCGGGTGGCCTCCACGCCGTCGCAGCGCGGCATCCGCAGATCCATGAGGACGACATCGGGATCGAGTTCGGCGACCAGGGCGACGGCTTCCTCGCCGTCCCCGGCCGCGCCGACCACCTCGATGTCCGGCAGCAGCCCGAGCAGCATCACGATGCCCTCGCGCACCACGGACTGGTCGTCGGCCACGATCACCCTGGCCGTCATGCCGGCACTCGCAGACGCACGCTGAAACCCTTCTCGTCAGGGGCCGGGGCGCCGGTATCCCCGGGCGCGCACGGCCCTCCGGAACCACGCGGTCCGGCGGAGTCGGCGGAATCGGCAGCAGCGACGGGACCGGCGGGACCGGTCTCCAGAGTGCCGCCGAGCAGCTCGGCGCGCTCCCTCATCCCGAGCAGACCGTACCCGGAGCCGGACGCCGGCAGCCCGGCCGGGCCCTTCCGCCGGCCCCCGGAGTCCCGTACGACCAGGGTCACGTCGTCGGCGCCGTAGCTGAACAGGATCGAGACCCGGGCGCCGGGGGCGTGTTTGCGTACGTTGGTGAGCGCCTCCTGCGCCACCCTGCGCACCGCCTGGGACACCTCCGCGCGCAGCGGCCTCGGGGCGCCCTCGACCACGACCTCGGCGCCGTCCGTCGCGGCCAGCTCCCGGAGGTAGTCCCCCAGCGGCGCCATCTCGCCACGCAGCGCCGACAGCGCCTGACGGGTCTCGGCGAGCCCCTCGCGCGCCATGGAGCGCGCGGCGACGACGCGCTCCAGGATCTGGTCGCGGAAGGGTCCGTGCGGTTCCTGCTCGATCCGCAGCCGCGCCGCCTCCAGATGGACGAGCTGCGCGGAGAGGCTGTGCGCCAGCACATCGTGGATGTCACGGGCGATCCTGGCCCGTTCGGCGAGGGCGGCCGTCTCCGCCTCCGCCGCACGGGCGGCGCGCTCCTGGACCAGCAGCCGGTGGGCGTTACCGCGCGCCTCGGCGTCCAGCCGCAGGGCGTAGCCGCCGAGGAAGAGCCCGCCCGTGGTGATCAGCGTGGAGAACAGTCCTTCGCCGGTCAGGATCGTGTACCCGGTGAACGCGGTGAGCGCGGTGGGCAGCGCGGCGACCAGCGGCAGCCGCTGGATGCAGGTGACGGCGCAGCCGCACCACAGCACGACGGCGGCGACCCCGAACCCGGTCCGATCCGCCGCGAAGGCCGCGCTCAGCAGCAGGACGAGCAGCCCCACCGAGGGCCACAGCCGGTGCTCCAGGGTGGCGCGGTAGAAACCCCAGGCACAGAATCCGACCGCGAGGATCCCGGCCATCGCCGCGACCGCGCCCCAGCCGGAGACCTGGCGCTGGCTGAAGGTGGACCACAGCAGCGCGCCGCCCACCAGCAGCCGTACCAGCCGGGCCAGCCGCCTTCTGGCATCGGTCAGGCCCGCACGGGCGAGGGCTTCCCGTGCGGGCCAGGCGGTCCAGGGCCGGGGCGTCACACGCGGTCCTTCCACGGCGCGGTGGCCATGTGGTCACCGTACGACGCGGCCGGTCCGTTCGAGGGCTGGAGCGCGCGGGCCCGCTGGGCCAGCAGACCGCCGCGGACCAGCAGGGTGGCGGCGAGCGCGAGGAGCAGCGCCCCGGTGCCCTGGTGGACGCCCAGCAGCACGCCGAGGCCCATCAGCCCGAGCCGGGCCGCGATGCCCACGCCCCAGACCGCCGCGGTCGCCCGGGTGCCCTTGGACCACACCGTGCCGTCCGGCCCGGTCCGGATACGGCTGGTCAGGGCCCAGCCCACGCCCATGAGCACACCCACCACCAGTTCGACGCCGATCAGCAGCGCCGCCACCGTCGCGTGGTCAGGGTCGAGGAGCCGGGGCTCGCGCAGGGCCATGACCGCCAGGACGACGGGCACCACCAGCCACTTCCGCCCGCCGGTCCTGATCTGCTGGGCCTTGAACTGACGGGCCACGACCAGGGCGACGACCGCGACGATCGCCAACAGGTTGACAAGTGACATGGGAGCCTCCGGGGACGGGAAGTACAACGACTTCGACGTTACGGAGACGACCCGGCCCGGGGCATCGGAGCGCGGGTGGAACGCGGGTGGAAGAACGGCCTCCACCCGTGGGTGGAGGCCGCTTCCTACAGAGGTGCCGCGCTGGGGGTGCCGCGCGGGGGGTGCTCAGGCGTCGATGCGCGAGCGGTCGAGCGTCGCCGCCGAGCTGGTGATGAACTCCTTGCGCGGCGCCACCTCGTTGCCCATCAGCAGGTCGAAGATCTGCTCGGACGACTCCAGGTCACCGATGTTGATGCGCCGCAGGGTGCGGAAACGCGGGTCCATCGTGGTCTCCGCGAGCTGGTCGGCGTCCATCTCACCGAGCCCCTTGTAGCGCTGGATGGAGTCCTTGAAGCGGATGTTCTTGCGCTGGTACTCCAGCAGCGTGCGGCGCAGCTCGTTGTCCGAGTACGTGTACACGTACTTGTCCTGGCCCTTCTTGGGCTGGACCAGCTCGATGCGGTGCAGCGGCGGCACGGCCGCGAAGACCCGGCCCGCCTCCACCATCGGCCGCATGTAGCGCTGGAAGAGCGTGAGCAGCAGGATGCGGATGTGGGCACCGTCGACATCGGCGTCGACCAGGAGCACGATCTTGCCGTAACGGGCCGCGTCGATGTCGAAGGTCCGGCCCGAGCCCGCCCCTATGACCTGGATGATCGCGCCGCACTCGGCGTTCTTGAGCATGTCCGAGACGGATGCCTTCTGAACGTTG
This sequence comes from Streptomyces sp. NBC_01429, assembly GCF_036231945.1. Taxonomy (NCBI): domain Bacteria; kingdom Bacillati; phylum Actinomycetota; class Actinomycetes; order Kitasatosporales; family Streptomycetaceae; genus Streptomyces; species Streptomyces sp. NBC_01429. Next base: position 1,802,965 of record NZ_CP109599.1, read on the forward strand.
AGGATCTTGCCGCGGATCGGGAGCAGCGCCTGGAACTCACTGTTGCGGGCGAGCTTGGCCGTACCGAGCGCGGAGTCGCCCTCCACGATGAACAGCTCGCTGCGCTCCACGTCGTCGCTGCGGCAGTCGGCGAGCTTGGCGGGCAGCGAGGAGGACTCCAGCGCCGTCTTCCTGCGCTGGGCGTCCTTGTGCTGACGGGCCGCGATCCGGGTACGGGCGGCGGCGACGGCCTTCTCCAGCACGGCGCGGGCCTGCGCCTTGGCGTCGCGCTTCGTCGATGTCAGGAACGCCTTGAGTTCCTTGGCGATGACATTGGCGACGATCCGGTTGGCCGCCGAGGTGCCGAGGACCTCCTTGGTCTGGCCCTCGAACTGCGGCTCGGCGAGCCGCACCGTGACCACGGCGGTGAGGCCCTCCAGGGCGTCGTCCTTGACGACGTCGTCCTCGGCGACGCGCAGCATCTTCGCCGAGCGCAGCACCTCGTTGACCGTCTTGGTCAGGGACCGTTCGAAGCCGCTCACATGCGTGCCGCCCTTGGGGGTGGCGATGATGTTCACGAACGACCTGACCGTCGTGTCGTACCCGGTGCCCCAGCGCATGGCGACATCGACGCCCAGCTCGCGGGTGACCTCGGTGGGAGTCATGTGGCCCCGGTCGTCGAGGACCGGCACGGTCTCCTTGAAGGTGCCCTGCCCGGTGAGGCGCAGCACGTCGCAGACCGCCTTGTCCTGCGCCAGGTACTCGCAGAACTCGCTGATGCCGCCGTCGAAGCGGAAGGTCTCCGGGGCCGGGCCGCCCTCGTTCTCGGCGGCGGCCCGCTCGTCCCGGACGACGATGGTCAGTCCGGGGACCAGGAAGGCGGTCTGGCGGGCGCGCTGGTGGAGCGTCTCCAGGGAGAGCCTGGCGTCCTTGAGGAAGATCTGCCGGTCGGCCCAGTAGCGCACCCGGGTGCCGGTGCGGGTCTTCGGCACCCGCTTGGCCTTGCGCAGTCCGTTCGCCGGGTCGAAGGGGCTGTCGGGGCCCTGCTCGGTGAACATTCCGGGGACACCGCGCCGGAAGCTGATCGCGTGGGTGGAGCTGTTGCGGTCCACCTCGACGTCCAGCCGGGCGGAGAGCGCGTTGACGACGGAGGCGCCCACGCCGTGCAGACCGCCCGAAGCGGCGTACGAGCCGCCGCCGAACTTTCCGCCGGCGTGCAGCTTGGTCATCACGACCTCGACACCCGAGAGGCCGGTCTTGGGCTCGACGTCGACGGGGATGCCCCGGCCGTTGTCCTTGACCTCGACCGAGCCGTCCTCGTGGAGGGTCACGTCGATGTGGTCGCAGTGGCCGCCCAGGGCCTCGTCGACGGAGTTGTCGATGATCTCCCAGAGGCAGTGCATCAGACCGCGGCTGTCGGTCGAGCCGATGTACATTCCGGGGCGCTTGCGGACCGCTTCGAGCCCCTCAAGGACGAGCAGGTGCCGCGCGGTGTAGTTGGAGCCGTCACGGTCTGCTGTCAGCAGCGCTGTGGACGGCACGGACGTATCGGCGGTCACGCGGTTCGCTCCTCGCTGAATTTGAGATGTGGCCCCGTGGGGTAAAGGCCCGGCGTCTGTCACCGGTCAGAGGGTACAGATGCCTGGTAGAGCCGTTGTCACGCCACCCTCGCCCTTTTCTCATGCTAGTCCAAGGTCGCATAGGTGTTCGATCCTTCGTTGGAGTGAAGCACACATCACGTTCCCTTCCAGGCATGAACCATTTAGGCTCCGGGCACGTCCTCATCAACAACCGGCAAGCCAGCCGGGCGAGGGCACCCCCGACAAGCAACGCAAGCGACGTCAAGAAACGCGAAACCCGTAGAGCGAAGCCCAGCGAAGCAATACGGCTCATTCGCCGCCAACCGTCGGCACCCGGCCGCCACGGAAGAAACTTTCGAGGAAAAGCCGCGAGCGGGAACGTTTTCGGCCTGGTTGGATGTTGACCCTGGTACGACAGCTCGTCGAGCTAGAGAAGAGGCGACGTGACTACTGTTCTGACCCCCGCGAGCCCGCTGACCGCGGCTGACCGCTGCGACCGGTGCGGCGCCCAGGCATATCTGCGCGTCCTCCTGTCCAGCGGTGGTGAACTGCTCTTCTGCGCCCACCACGGTCGCAAGTTCGAGCCGGAACTCAAGAAGATCGCCGCGGAAATACAGGATGAGACCGACCGACTGACGGCCGTACCGGCCGGCGGCGGTGAAGAGGAACACTAGACACCTCGCATCCACGACGAGCCAAGGGGCGGTCCTCGCGACCGGCCGACGGGCGACCAACCCAGCACCACGGGGTGGCCGCCCGTTCTCGTCACTGTGGATCCGGCCCGCAGGCGCCGATGCCGCCTGGGGCTCAGCTCCCCACGCGCGCTCCGGACGCCTCGGCGACCAGGCGCAGCCCCGTGGTCACCCGCGTGTAGACCCCAGGGCTGTCGGAGCGCCCGCAGCCGCTCCCCCAGGAGACCAGGCCGATGAGTCGCCCCTGGGCCACCAGCGGCCCCCCGCTGTCGCCCTGGCACGCGTCGTGCCCGCCCGCCGGATCGCCCGCGCAGAGCATCGTGGCGGCCTCGTAGCGGTCCCCGGAGCCCCCCGGGTAGGCCCGGGAGCAGTCCTGGTCCGGCAGCACCGTCACGGCCGCCGAGCGCAGCGCCATGGCGTACTGGCCGTCGCCCGACGTGTCGCCCCAGCCGTAGACCGCCGCCGCGGCACCTGGCGCGGAGGCCGGGTCGCCGGGCTCCGCCGGCTGGATCACATACCCCCCGGGCAGCGCGTTCGCCAGGGTGAGTACGGCCAGATCCGGACCGTCACCGCTCGGCGCGTACCCCGGGTCCACCTGTACGGACCGTACGGACACCTCCCGCCCGCCGCTGCCACGCAGCCGCTCACGGCCCACGATGACCCGCAGGTCCCGCACCTCGCTCGCGGGTCCCCCGAGGGCGTCCTCACCCATGCAGTGGGCCGCGGTCAGCACTTTTCTCGGTGCCACCACCACGCCCCCGCAGAACTGGCCCGCCCGGGACGTGCCGAACCGGTCACGGCTCGACAGCGCGACCACCCAGGGGCTGTCGGCCGACTTCACGGGCCGGCCGCCGATGACCACCCGGTCGGCGGAAGCGGGACCGGCCGTCGCGAGCGGCAGCACGGCGCCGGCCGCGATCACGGCCAGCCCGCCGGACAGCACTCGGGCAAGGGAACGACGCATACAGAATCCTGACTCTCCGGTGAACAATGACCTACCCAGAGTCATTCAACCTGTTCGGCCCCGCACAGCGGCGCACAAACGCGAAGACCCGGAGCCTGGAGGCATCCGGGTCTTCGTCAATGCTCGCGCGCGCCCCCTCGCACCGGCCGGACCGGTGCGAGGGGGCGCGCGTCAGCCGAGCGGCTCGACCGCCTAGTCGAGGTAGTCGCGCAGCACCTGCGAACGGGACGGGTGGCGCAGCTTCGACATCGTCTTGGACTCGATCTGACGGATGCGCTCACGCGTCACGCCGTAGACCTTGCCGATCTCGTCCAGCGTCTTGGGCTGGCCGTCGGTGAGACCGAAGCGCATGGAGACCACGCCCGCCTCACGCTCGGAGAGGGTGTCGAGCACCGAGTGCAGCTGCTCCTGGAGGAGCGTGAAGCTCACCGCGTCGGCGGGCACGACCGCCTCGGAGTCCTCGATGAGGTCTCCGAACTCGCTGTCGCCGTCCTCGCCCAGCGGAGTGTGCAGCGAGATCGGCTCGCGGCCGTACTTCTGGACCTCGATGACCTTCTCGGGGGTCATGTCGAGTTCCTTGGCCAGCTCCTCCGGGGTGGGCTCGCGGCCCAGGTCCTGGAGCATCTGGCGCTGCACGCGCGCGAGCTTGTTGATGACCTCGACCATGTGCACCGGGATACGGATGGTGCGGGCCTGGTCGGCCATGGCGCGGGTGATCGCCTGACGGATCCACCAGGTGGCGTACGTGGAGAACTTGTAGCCCTTGGTGTAGTCGAACTTCTCGACCGCGCGGATCAGACCGAGGTTGCCCTCCTGGATCAGGTCCAGGAAGAGCATGCCGCGGCCGGTGTAGCGCTTGGCCAGCGAGACCACCAGTCGGAGGTTGGCCTCCAGCAGGTGGTTCTTGGCGCGGCGGCCGTCCTCGGCGATGATCTCCAGCTCGCGCTTGAGCTTGGGGGCCAGCTTGTCGGAGTTGGCGAGCTTGTCCTCGGCGAAGAGACCGGCCTCGATGCGCTTGGCGAGTTCGACCTCCTGCTCGGCGTTGAGGAGCGGGACCTTGCCGATCTGCTTGAGGTAGTCCTTGACCGGGTCGGCGGTGGCACCGGCGACGGCGACCTGCTGCGCGGGCGCGTCGTCCTCGTCGTCGTCGGAGAGGACGAAGCCCTTGTTCTCGCCCTCGGTCTCCTCCTCCTCGCCCTTGCCGGCCTGGATCTCCTCGGTCGGCTCCTCGCCGTCGACCTCGTCGGCGTCCTTCTTGCCCGCGGTCTTCTTCGCGGTCGTCTTCTTGGCGGCCGTCTTCTTGACCGTGGCCTTCTTGGCGACGGTCTTCTTCGCGGCGGCCTTCTTGGCGGGGGCGAGGGACTCGTCGGCCCCCGCGTCCGCGCTCTGTGCCGCCGGGGCGGCGCCGGCGGCCGCGACGGTCCTGGTCGTCGTGGTCGTCTTGGCCGCGACGGTCTTGGTGGCGGTGCGCTTGACCGGGCTCTTCGCTGCGACGCTCTTGCGGGTGCGCTTCGGCGACTCCGCGGCACTGACCATCAGCGTCACACCCTCTTCCTCGAGGATCTGGTTGAGGCTGCGCAGAACGTTCTTCCACTGGGTTGGCGGAATCTGGTCGGCCTCGAAGGCGCGACGCACGTCATCGCCGGCGATCTGCCCATCAGCCTTTCCCCGCTCGATGAGCGCCATCACAGACTCGGACTCGGCGATCTCCGGCGGGAGCGTACGGGATGTGCTGGCCGACACGAACAACCTCTCGGAACGATGGAAACGGCTTCCGGCCCCGCCCACGATCGGGCCGGAGCCGACGACCGTCGGCTGGGGATGTGCCGACGGCGCGGGCTTGCGCCTCGGAGCTGAATACAGCGCCACGGCGTGGCGTACGTATTCCTTCCTCGGCAGTCACCTCTTAGGTCATCGCACTGTCTCCAGGAGTGTTACGCCCAATCCACGTGGCCCGAGTCACACCCCAATCGCGACAAGTGACCAGAAGCGGGATTTAAGGCTCACCCTCGCGTCGCCGGACCCCGGGGCCCGGCGACACACGACGCGTACCTCCCCGTGCGCCCCGGCCCGGGAAACGTGCTCAGTGCTCGCGCGGCGCCGGAACGACGCGCTCCACCTCCGGCTGGACCATCAGCAACTGACGCATGGCCGACTCCGCTGCGGCGCCGTCGCCGGTACCCAGCGCGTCGACGATCCGCGCGTGATGACCGACCGAGATCTCGGTCGGACGGTCGCATCCGGTGATCGGGCCGCCCGAGACCTGGAGGGCGGCCGAGACGATGCCCGAGAGGTGTTCGAGCATCCGGTTGCCCGCGAGCTGGATCAGCAGGGAGTGATATTCGGCGTCGGCGCGCGCGAAGGTGATCGAGTCACCCTGGGCGAGCGCGTGGCCCATGATCCCCACCATCTCGGAAAGGCGCTGCTGGACATCCGTCCGGCCGTGGCCGGAGGCCAGCCGCGCGGCGAGGGGCTCGATCGTCCAGCGCAGCTCGCTCAGCTCACGGCGCTGGTCGTCGCGCTGCGGTCCGAAGGCGCGCCATTCGATGATGTCGGGGTCCAGCAGGTTCCAGTCGCTCACCGGACGGACGCGGGTACCGACATTGGGCCTGGCGCTCACGAGCCCCTTGGCCTCGAGAACGCGCAGCGACTCCCGCACCACCGTGCGGGAGACCTCGAAGCGCTGGCCGATCTCCTCGGGAACGAGCGGGCGGTCGGCGCCCAGGTCGCCGGAGACGATCATCTGACCGAGCTGCTGGACGAGTTGGCCGTGCAGCCCGCGGCCGCGGCTGCCGGTCGTGCGGCGGCCCACCCGGCCCAGATCGGTATCGGCGCTGTCCCAGACGGGGGCGGGCACGCGATCGGCGCTGGGCGCCTCCGCGTACGGGTAACGGTCGAGTCCACCCGGGTCGGCGAGGCCGGACTCGACGGAGCGGGCGGCGGTCATCATGGTGTGCGCAAGGGTACTCACGCATCCTTTGTCGGCGTTGATTCCACCGCCCTTGAGGTCTTTGGTGAAAAGCACACGAAAGGGTGATCGGCGCCCGCCCCTCGATTGACGCCTTATCGGAAAGAAGCGGGCGTTATCGGGGGAGTTGCGGACACCGCGGCACGGTCCGGTCGTTCCGTGGTCACCAACGGGCCCTCCGGCGAAGGCCGGTGAGCAGATACGCGCAGAGCAGGACCGACAGTGACAACGCGAGCGCCGCGGCCACCGGCTGGGCGACGAGCCCGACCGTGGCCATCAGCCAGTGGTCCGCCTGCCGGGGCCATTCCAGCCAGGTCAGCTCGCGCAGCCTGTCCGGGAGTCCGACGAACGAACGCACGGACGGTCCGGCGAGCGCCTTCTGTACGAGGGGGCCGACCAGGGTCGGTACGGCGACGACGGCGGCCATTCCGGCGATCGTGATCCGGAAGACCCCGGCGCCCAGCAGCCCGGCCCAGGCGCAGCCGACCGCCAGCCCGGCCCAACCGGCGCTCAGCGCGATCCAGTTGTCCGGCACGGGCGCGGCCGCCGCCCCGTACGCCAGGCGCAGCGCTCCGGCGTCGGCCAGCACCGACAGGGAAGCGAGGAGCAGGGCGGCGCCCGCCGTCACGACCAGCTTGGCGAGGAGCAGCCCGAGGCGGCGCGGGACCGTGCCGCGCGCGCCGGCGAGCGCCGGATAGCGGTACTCGTCGCCGAAGGAGAGCGCGCCGAGCAGGCCGGCGCCGAGGGCCGCGGGCGGCAGCGGCAGGATCGCGGGCCAGGCCGCCAGCAGCCCGGGCAGCGGGGTGGCGCCGGTACGGGCGAGGGGGACGGCGAGGGCCACGGAGGCGACGAGTACGGCGGCCACGATCAGCGGCGCGCTGCGCACCCCGAACATGCGGCGCAGCTCGTAACGCACCGGCCGGAGCGGGCTGCGGACGGGACGCGACGGCAGGGGCGGCGGCAGCGGGACGGAGCCGCCGCGCGGGGCGCGGGCGGCCCCCGCCTCGGGGGCGGACGCGGGCCCGGGCACGCGAACCACTTCGGAGCCGGGAGCGGCTTCGGGGTGACGCGCGGCTTCCTCGACTTCGGGGCCGGGGGCGGTGGCGAGGGCGGTCGCGGCGGCGGGGACGGTCACGGCGAGGCCGGGGATGACGGGGGCCGGGACGGGGGCGGCCGCGGCGGGTCCGGCGTCGCCGATCTCGTCAGCGAGCTGGTGGACCAGCACGCCGTGCCGGAAGGCGGTCTCACCGATCTCCGGGCAGCTGCTGCCGTACACGGTCAGCAGACTGCCCGCGTCCTCCCGTGTGACCACCTCGACGGAACGGCGGCCCGCGCGTGCCTCCCGGTTCAGCGCGTCCGCGAGACGGGCGGCGTGCGGGGTCCTGACGGCGACGCGGGGGCGCAGCCGGGTGCGGGCGAAGGACGCCGCGTCCTGGTCAGCGACGAGCCGGCCCCGGTCGATGGTGACGACACGGTCGGCGGTCCTGGCGGCCTCCTTGGAGTCGCTGGTGGTGTAGAGGACGGTGCCGCCGTGCCCGGCGTGGGCACGCAGCAGTCCGAACAGCCAGCTGTTCTCCCGGGGTGAGAGACCGGCAGAGGGAGCGTCGAGCACAAGGGTGTGCGGGTCGCCCAGCAGAGCGGAGGCGAGGCCCAGCCTGCGGTCCATGCCCAGCGAGAGGGAGCCGAGGCCCTCGTCGCGCAGCGCGCCGAGGCCGACGACCTCGATGAGTTCGTCGGCGCGCGAGGCCGGTACGCCCGCGGCGGCGCAGAGCATCCGGAGCTGCCCCCGGACGGTGCGCGCGGGGTGACCGGGCACATCGCCGAGGAGCACCCCGATCTCGCGTGCGGGGTGGGCGATGCGGTGGAGCGGTCGGCCCCGGAAGCAGGTGACCCCACGCCCCGGTTCGAGTTCGAGCATCAGCCGCAGCGCGGTGGTCTTCCCCGCGCCCGGGGCGCCGAGCAGTGCGGTGACACAGCCCGGCGGGGCCTCGAAGGTCAGATCGTCCACGGCCGGGGGGAGGTCGCGGCGGGGGGCGCTGGTCAATCCGATGGCCTGGAGCATCGCTTCTCTCGCGGGGAGGTGAGACCGCTCGGCGGCGGAGCGGGTACCGCAGCAAGATAACGCCATATATCCGACTTGCGAGGTAAGGCGTCGCCCGGGTGTCCGATCGGGGGCCCCGCCCCCTCCCCTCCCTCCCCCTCCCGCCTGCCCTCCTTCTCGCCCGGCCCCTCCCCTGCCCCGCTTCAGACCTCGGGGCGCAGCATGGGCGGGTTGAGGACGGTCGCCCCGCCGGCCCGGAACAGCTGGGCGGGGCGGCCGCCCTGCCGGGTGGTGGTGCCGCCCGACGGGACCAGGAAGCCCGGGGTGCCCGTCACCTTGCGGTGGAAGTTACGGGGATCCAGCGCCACGCCCCACACCGCCTCGTACACCCTGCGCAGCTCGCCGACGGTGAACTCGGAGGGGCAGAACGCCGTGGCCAGCGAGGAGTACTCGATCTTGGAGCGGGCCCGCTCCACCCCGTCCGCGAGGATCCGCGCGTGATCGAAGGCGAGCCGGGCGGACTGCTCGTCCTCTCCGGTGAACTCCCCCTCCCCCTTGAGCAGGGCCTCCACGGGGGCCCAGCGCGCACTGTTGGCGTCTCCCCCGGCCCGGGGCGCCGGCAGGTCGGGAGACAGTGCCAGATGGGCCACGCTGACCACCCGCATCCGGGGGTCCCGTACGGGATCTCCATAGGTGGCGAGCTGTTCGAGGTGGGCCGCGTTCCCGGGCGCGGGGGACAGCGGATCGTGTGCGCAGAGGCCGGTCTCCTCGACGAGTTCACGTGCCGCCGCGCCGGCGAGGTCCTCATCACCCCTCACGAAGCCGCCGGGCAGCGCCCACCGCCCCTGGAAGGGCGGCTCGCCGCGCCGCACGACCAGCGCGCAGAGCACATGGCGGCGCACGGTGAGCACGACCAGATCGACGGTGACAGCGAACGCAGGAAAGGCCGACGGGTCGTAGGGGGGCATGCGTTGATCATAGTCGTCTGCCTGACGATAAACACTCCTTCCGCCATCCTCGGTGGGGACTTCTTGGCCATCTCTCCGATCTCTCCGGTCCGCGCGCCACCGGCCGCCCCGCCGCGGCCCCCCTCATGCCCGTCAGCCGCGCGCCGTCCGGTGTGCCGTCGTCACCGGCCGCTCCTGCTGCCGCGCTCGCCGCTGCGCCGTCCCGCCCGGTCGCGCGCCGTCCGCGCACCGGCTCGCGGTCCCGTACGGGGCTGGACCCTGGGTGCCTTCGGCCGACGCGACCCCGAGGACGGACGGGCCGCGCCTTCTCGCCTCGAAGGCCCGGCGGGCCGGCACGAGCCGGGCACGGCGCGTGCGTCGCGCTCCGCCCGCAGACAGCGGCGCAGCGTCTCCGGGTCCAGTCCCTCGTTGCACGCCTGATGCAGCAGTTGGGCGAAGACGTACTTCGGGTCGAGCCGCAGGGCCAGGCCGAGGGCGACCCGGGCGGCGGGCTCGTCGCCGGTCGACCAGGCGACCCATCCGGCCAGGGTCAGGGGGGCCGTCGCGTGTTCGGCGTAGGGGCCGACGCAGCGCCGGGACAGCGCGCGCCAGAGCCGGAGCGCGGACGCCGCCTCGGCGCCTTCCATCCACTCGGCCGCCCGGTCCCGGGTCTCCCGGTCCTGGAGGCCGAGGATGACGGCCGCCGCCTCCTCGTGGGTGATGAGTCCGTCGTCCTCGGTGTCCTGTGCGACGTTGCCACTGTCCGGTGCTTGCTCCAGCCGCCTCAGGAGGCCCCGGGCCAGTTTCAGCGTCTCCTCGCCGACCCGTTCGCGGCTTCCTCCGGACAGGATCCTGGGGACGAGCGCCGCGCCCGCGTTGTCCAGCGCCCGCTCCTGTTCCTCGGTGGCCGGGGTGCTCCAGGGCTCCAGACGGGCCTCCATGTCCCTCAGGGACCCGCGCACCCGCACCCCGGCGTAGGCGGCCGCGGCCGCCATCACCGACGTACCGGGCAGGGCCAGTCCGGTGCCTTCCGGAGGACAGCAGCGCGTATCGGGACAGCAGTAGGACCAAAAACGCCCGTCGGAGATACAGAGCACCTCGTGCACGGGCACGTCGAGCCCTCCGCAGGCGGTGCGCAGCCGTTGTGCGAAGGGGCGCAGCCGCTCCATCACCTGCCGGCCCGTCTCTCCCCGGGCCGGGTCCTGGCAGAGGAAGGCGACAACGCCGTGGGGCCGGGAGCCGCGCCGTTCGCTGCCCTCGATCAGACACTCGGCGAGCTGCTCGGCCACCGGCGCCCATTCCCGGGGCGAGCGCGGAATGCCGAGCCTGAGCCGCCCGCCGAAGCGGCCGCGGTCGCCGTGGAGGGCCACCATGACGACGGAGTCGTTCGGGTGGAAGCCGAGCAAGTAGGGAAGCGCGTCGGCGAGTTCGGCGGGGCTGCGCAGGGTGATCTGCTGTTCGTCGGCGGATCCGGTCGATTCGTGGTGCTTGTGCGTGTTCATGGCTCGACGGTCCCGTGTCGGGCGAAATCCCGCGACCCCTGTGGATAACTTTATCCACAGGGTGTCGGCCCCATTCGCGGTTTGTCGGACCCATCGGGTTGCATGGGCGCATGACCAACGCAGACCGCGCAGCTCTCCGGGCCTCGGCCGACTCCGTCCTCGCCCGCCTCGTGGGTGACGCCACCGGCGCCGCCAGGCTGCGTGAGGACCAGTGGCGGGCCATCGAGGCGCTCGTCGCCGACAAACGCAGGGCCCTGGTCGTCCAGCGCACGGGGTGGGGGAAGTCGGCGGTGTATTTCGTGGCGACCTCGCTGTTGCGGGCGGCGGGCGCCGGTCCGACCGTGATCGTCTCCCCGCTGCTCGCGCTGATGCGCAATCAGGTGGAGGCCGCCGCGCGGGCCGGGATCCGGGCGCGGACGATCAATGCGTCCAACGCGGAGGAGTGGGACACGATCCAGGCGGAGGTGGCCGGCGGCGAGGTCGATGTTCTGCTGGTCAGCCCGGAGCGACTGAACAATCCCGACTTCCGTGACCAGGTGCTGCCCCGGCTCGCCGCGGCCACCGGTCTGCTGGTGGTGGACGAGGCGCACTGCATCTCCGACTGGGGCCATGACTTCCGGCCCGACTACCGGCGGCTGCGCACCATGCTCGCGGAGCTGCCCGCCGGTGTTCCGGTCCTTGCCACCACGGCCACGGCCAACTCCCGGGTGACGGCTGATGTGGCGGAGCAGTTGGGCACGGGCGCGGGGACGGACGCGCTGGTGCTGCGCGGGCCGCTGGACAGGGAGAGTCTCAGCCTGCATGTGCTGCGGCTGCCGGACGCTGCGCACCGGCTCGCCTGGCTGGCCGACCATCTGGGCGACCTGCCGGGCTCGGGGATCATCTACACCCTCACGGTCGCGGCGGCCGAGGAGGTCACCGCCTATCTGCGCCAGTGCGGGCACACGGTCGCCTCGTACACGGGCCGTACGGAGAACGCGGAGCGTCAGCAGGCGGAGGACGATCTGCTGGGCAACCGGGTCAAGGCCCTGGTCGCCACCTCCGCGCTGGGGATGGGGTTCGACAAGCCCGATCTCGGTTTCGTGGTGCATCTCGGCTCTCCTTCCTCGCCGATCGCGTACTACCAGCAGGTGGGCCGTGCGGGCCGAGGGGTGGAGCACGCGGAGGTGCTGCTGCTGCCCGGCAAGGAGGACGAGGCGATCTGGCAGTACTTCGCTTCGGTCGCCTTCCCGCCGGAGGAGCTGGTCCGCCGCACTCTCGATGTCCTGGGGCGGGCGGACCGGCCGCTGTCGCTGCCTGCGCTCGAACCGCTGGTGGAGCTGCGGCGTACGCGTCTGGAGACGATGCTGAAGGTCCTCGACGTGGACGGGGCGGTGCGGCGCGTGAAGGGCGGCTGGACCGGCACGGGGCAGCCGTGGGTGTACGACACCGAGCGGTACGCCTGGGTGTCGCGGCAGCGGCAGAGCGAACAGCAGGCGATGCGGGACTACGCGTCCACCACCGGCTGCCGGATGGAGTTCCTGCGCCGGCAGTTGGACGACGAGGAGGCCGTGGCCTGCGGGCGGTGTGACAACTGCGCGGGGACGCGGTTCGAGGACAAGGTGACCGGCGCCGCCCTGGACGCCGCGCGCGGGGAGCTGGGCAGGCCGGGTGTGGAGGTGGAGCCGCGCAAGATGTGGCCGACCGGCCTCGCGGCGGTCGGTGTCGATCTCAAGGGCCGTATCCCCGTAGGCGAGCAGTCCTTCCCGGGCCGTGCGCTGGGGCGGCTGTCCGACATCGGCTGGGGTAACCGGCTCCGCCCGATGCTCGCGGCGCAGGCAGCGGACGGCCCGGTGTCCGACGAGGTGGCGGGCGCGGTGGTGAGCGTGCTCGCCGACTGGGCCAGGGGGCCCGGCGGTTGGGCCTCCGGCGCGCAGGACGCGCTGCCCCGGCCGGTCGGCGTGGTGACCGTGGCGTCGCACGGCAGGCCCCTGCTGGTCGGCTCGCTCGGCAGCAGGATCGCGCAGGCGGGCCGGATGCCTCTGCTGGGCACCGTGGAGTACGCGCCGGGGGCGGCGCAGACGCGGGTGTCCCGTACGAACAGCGCCCAGCGGGTGCGCGCGCTGCACGAGACCCTGGCCGTCTCCTCCGAACTGGCGGACGCCTTGGCGTCGGCGGGCGGCCCGGTCCTGCTGGTGGACGATCTCTCGGACACCGGCTGGACTCTCGCGGTGGCCGCCCGGTTGCTGCGCCGGGCCGGAGCGGCGGGGGTGTTCCCGCTGGTCCTCGCCGTTCAGAGCTGACGCGAGGCTTCGACCTCGAAGGATCGGGGCAGGGATATCACCGTCATACCCGCGCATTCCGGTCCACGGCGCCAATTGCTCGTTGCCGCGCGCCCCCGCGCCGGTGAGAATTGGAACTGCCCCCGCACGGCCCGTTCGCGGTCCCCCAGGGTTGTGCCGCGGCGCGTCCCCACTCGACCTTGCCCGCAGTGTGGGCGCGTATGCGAAGGGAGGAACATGACCTTCGGATTCGCTTCGTCCGCGGCCGGTTCGGTGAACCCCCCGGCCGCTTCCGTCAGCCGCCTCGCCAGGATGCTCGAACCCGCCGAGTGGGCGGCGGCGGGGATACCCCTGCTGCGGGATCCGCGTGAGGTGGTGAGCGGACTGCACAGCCGGCACCGGCCCACTCCGGGGACGGCCGTGGTGGCCGTGCTCGACCACGAGGAACGGCTCGCCGCCAGCGCGTCGTTCGTGCCGCGTCCCGCGCCGGTGGACGGCTGGGAGTTCCGCAACGCGCTGCTGGCCCATCTGCGGCGGGTCCTCCCGCACGATCTGCGCCGGCGCACCCCCGTGCGTACCGCGGTGCTGCTCTACTGCCGGGAGGGCGACGAGCGGTGGACGCAGGAGGACGGGGCCTGGATGTGGGGGCTGCGCGACGCCTGCACGCTGCACGGCCTGCGGTGCGGCGCGTACGTCACGCTGACGCGCGGTGGCTGGCAGGTGCTGGGCGAGGGCCGTGGCGGCCGGCGGCCGAACTCCGACTCCCCGCCCGCCGCGCTCTCGGACACGGCGGCCGATCCCGACGCGTCGCCCCTGGGCGGGGGCGGTGGGGCCGTGGAAGCACTGCGCCGCACGGCCGCCCGCTGACCGCGCGGCACGGGCCTGAGAGGCACGGGCCGGAGCGGCACAGGCCGCGCACGGACCGCGGGCTCGGCGGCCCGGCCGCCCCCTGAACGGGCAGCCGGGTCACGACCGGGCCTTACGGCGCGCGCCCCTCGGCGGGAGCGCGCGGGATGCCGTACGGCTCAGACGCCCGCGCCGAGTACGGCGTTGATCCGCTCCGAGTCACCGCACACGACGAGCAGCGCGGTGGCCCGCTCACGGGCCGGGGGAAGCAGCCGGACGACGGCGTCGTCACCGCCGCCGTTGACCGCGACGACCACGACGGGCCGGGGCCGTACCCGGTCGGCAGCGGCGGCGCCGGCGAAGAACACGTCTTCCCCCGCGTCGTGCTGTGCCCAGTACGCGGCTTCGCCGAAGGACAGCTCGTGGGCTGCCCACGGGTGCTGTTCGCCGGTGGTGAGCACCAGGATGTCGCCCGGTGCCCGGCCGGAGTCGAGCAGCAGATCGACCGCTTCCTCGGCGGCGTCGAGCGCGCCGTCGGCCGAGGCCGGGACGAGCTGGATCCGCGGTGCGGAAGGAGGGGTGGGAGCAGCGGTGCCGGGCGCCTTGGGCTCGCCGGCGGAGCTGTGCGAGCGCTGCGCCGGCGGCGCGGGCCTCGCGGGACCGGGGCCCGGACGTCCGGGCCGCGGTGTCGTAGCGGAGCGCGGCCCTGGGACGGGACGCGGACCGGGTACGGGACGAGGGGTCGGCGCGGTGCGGCCGGTGGCCGGCGTGGCGCTGGGACCCTGTGCTCTCTCGTGAATCTGAGGCTCCTGGGGGATGAGAGGCATGGCTGGATGTCTGTCGAACGCCGCTGCGACGAGCATCGGCGGGGCGGGCACATTCGTACCCATGCCCACTGCCGGAAAGGCGCGTGGGCGGGAGGGGCACCGAACATGCCGGGTCGTATGTCCCGGCATGCCGGACGTTCAGAAGTCGAAGCCGAGTTGGCCCCCGCTTTCCATGGCGGCGGCTTCCACGGAGATCCGGACCTTCTTGAGATGCCGCCATCGTGGCAGCGCGTCGAGATAGGACCAGGAGAGCCGGTGGTGTGCGGTCGGACCCCACTGCGCCAGCGCCGCCTTGTGCACCGGCGAGGGATAGCCGGCGTTGGCGTCGAAGGCGAAGCGCGCGTACTCCTCGGACCCGGCGCCGAGTTCGGCCATCATGGCGTCCCTGCGGACCTTGGCGAGCACCGAGGCCGCCGCGACCGAGATGCAGGACTGGTCGCCCTTGATGACCGTACGCACCTTCCAGGGCCCTCCGAGATAGTCGTGCTTGCCGTCGAGGATCACCGCGTCGGGCCGTACCGGCAGCGCCTCCAGGGCGCGTACGGCGGCGAGCCTGAGCGCGGCGGTCATCCCGAGGGCGTCGATCTCCTCCGGGGAGGCGTGCCCGAGGGCGTACGAGGTGACCCACGCCTCCAGTTCACCGGCCAGCTCCGTACGGCGTTTGGGGCTGATCAGTTTGGAGTCGGTGAGGCCGGCCGGGGGCCTGCGCAGGCCGGTGACGGCCGCGCACACGGTGACCGGCCCGGCCCACGCGCCGCGTCCGACCTCGTCGACGCCCGCGATGATTTTGGCATCGGTGGTGGCGCGCAGCGAGCGCTCAACGGTGTGCGTGGGTGGTTCGTACGGCATGGCAGTAGCCAGGTTACGCCGCCGCCGGGCCGCGCGACAGACCGGGTACCGACCGTTCCGCGCGAACCGGTGCGGGCGGGACGGGAGAGTGGCCGGCGGACCGCCCTCGCACGGGCCGTCCCGCCGCGTTCTCGGCCCAACTGGTCGCGCGGCAGGGGCTGTCCCCGTCAGCCGGGGCCGCCGCCCGGTGCCATGGAGGAGTCGAGCGGCAGCCAGTGCGGCAGCGGCTCGGTCCGTGACAGCCAGTGGTCCGGTGGCGCGCCCGCCCGGGCCGAGGCGATCACGCCGCCGGCGATGGCGCACGTCGTGTCGATGTCGCCGCCCGCCTGGGCCGTGGTCCAGAAGCCGCGCTCGTAGTCGCCGAGGGCCCGCGCCGCCGACCAGAGGGCGAACGGCACGGTGTCGTGCGCGCTGGTGCGGCGGCCGCAGCCGAGGACCGCAGCTACGGTGCCCGGGTCCCCGTAGTCCAGCATGTCCCGGGCCCGGCGCAGCCCCGCTCCGACCGCGCTGCGCGGTACCAGAGCGACCACGGCGTCGAGGAGCGCCTCCGGCGAGGGCGGTCCCGCCGGGTCCGCAGCGAGGGCAGCGGCGGCGGCCACCGCCATCGCGCCGACCACGGCCTCGCGGTGCTGGTGCGTGGTGTAGGCGGAGACCTCGGCCTGGTGCGTGGCCTGCTCGGGGTCGTCCGCGTACCAGGCACCGAGCGGCGCGATCCGCATCGCGGCCCCGTTGCCCCAGGAGCCCTGGCCGTTGAAGAGGCCGGCGGCGAGTTGGCGCCAGTCGCCGCCTTCGCGGATGAGGCGCAGCATCCGGTTGACCGCGGGACCGTATCCGCGTTCGAAGTCGTGGTGGAGTGCGAAGGAGTGGGCGAGCGCGTCCTGGTCGATGCGGCCGTGTCCGGCGAGCACCGCCAGGACGGACGCGCCCATCTCGGTGTCGTCGGTCCACTGCCAGGTGCCGGGAGGCAGCTCGCGGCGTTTCAGCAGGGGGTGGTTGCGGGGCACGAAGAACTGGGAGCCCAGGGCGTCTCCCACGGCCAGGCCCCGCAGGCTGGCCAGTGCGCGGTCGGCGCGCGGGCCGGACGTCCGGTCGCGGGTGGAGTCAGCGTTCATCGCCCGGTCATTCTATCCGGTGGGGCCGTAGGACTCGGGGACGCGCCAGCGCTCGAAGGGCCTGTCCAGGGCGTAGGTGCCGTCCTCGCCCAGCAGCAGGGTCCTGGTCTCCGCGTTGCCGGGGTTGGTCAGCGACTCGAATTCGGCCACCGGCCAGTGGAACCACCGCATGCAGAACAGCCGCATGGTCAGCCCGTGGGTCACCAGGAGCACGTTCGGCGGCGCGTCCGGTGCCTCGAAGCTGCGGTGGAGGGACTCCAGGAAGGCGCTGACCCGGTCGTAGACGTCGGCGCCGGACTCGCCCTGCGCGAAGCGGTAGAAGAAGTGCCCGTAGGCGTCCCTGTACGCCTTCTGGAGGCGTACGTCCTCCCGGTCCTGCCAGT
This sequence comes from Streptomyces sp. NBC_01429, assembly GCF_036231945.1. Taxonomy (NCBI): domain Bacteria; kingdom Bacillati; phylum Actinomycetota; class Actinomycetes; order Kitasatosporales; family Streptomycetaceae; genus Streptomyces; species Streptomyces sp. NBC_01429. The sequence goes on from NZ_CP109599.1 coordinate 1,819,916, forward strand.
TCCCCCAGTCCTGCTCCCGCAGCCGGGGCTCCTCCCTTATGCGCACCAGTTCCGGGTCGAGACCGAACGCCTGGAAGGTCTGGTGGGTGCGGCGGTACGGGGAGACGAAGACGCCCACCCGCTCGTCGCCGAACGTCTCGCGCAGCCGCGCGCCGGTCTCCTCGGCCTGGGCGCGGCCGGTCTCGGTGAGCCCCAGGGCGTGGTCGGGCTCGCGTTCGTACACGGTGTCGTCCGCGTTCCCCTCCGACTCGCCGTGCCGGACAAGGACGATGCGTCGCGGTCGTGCCATGCCCCGACCCTAGAGCGCCGCGCGCCGGGCCGTGCGACCGCCCGGCTCCCAGGGGGCCCGTTCGGGCGCGATCGCGCCGCCGGTCATACCGTCCAGGACGCCTCCAGGTCGATGACGTCCCCCGCCAGCGCCGCCACGTCGGAGGCGGTCTGCGCGCGCAGGGTGAGCCGCTCGACGCGTTCGACCCGGTACTTTCCGTGCTCGGCGGCCGACTGCCACATCGAGAGCACGATGAATTCGTTCCCGGGGGCCTCCCCGAACAGTCCGCGCACCATGCCCGGCGATCCGGCCATCGCAGGGTTCCAGACCTTCTCCTGCATGAGGGCGAAGTGCTCCACCCGGTCCTCGTGCACCTTGCAGTGCGCGACACGGACCACGTCGGCGTCGGTGAATCTCGGCTCGAAGCCCGTCTTCACATCGAAGCGGTAGTCGAAGAGTTTGACCTGGGTGTCCTTGAACGTTCCGGACTGGGCGGCGGCCAGCCGGTCGTGCGAGCGCGCCATGAACGAGTCGTAGAAGGCGCGGCTCTCCCAGAACGCGAACACGTGGACCACGCCGGGCTTGGCCCTGCTCCATCCCCCGCTCTGCCCCCGGAATCCCGGCTCACCGAGCAACCCCGCCCATTTCCGCTGCCCGCGTTCGAAACCTCGACGGTCGATCACGGTGCAGCGAGTCCACTTGACCAGCACGGCGCCATCGTACGGCGCGGGACGTGGCACCGGTCACGCTGCCGGGCAGGCGATACCGATGCGATACGCATGCCCCGTGGGCCATGTCCGCACACGGACCCGGCGAATCTTGGCGAGTATTGGCCACGCTGGCGTCAACTCGCCACATTGCAAAGCGCGTTGTCACTGCCCCGGTCTAGCCTGGTGTCCATGGTACGTATCGCGGCCGGGTTTCCGTCGGCCGGCCCGGTGCTGGGCAGGGACCGGTCAGGACAGAGGGGGAACGGATGAGCAGTCTCAACAAGGGAGTGTCCAAGGTCGAGGTGGTCCTCAAATGGGACCCGAGCACCAGAGGCGAGCCCCCGCACGATCTCGACATCGTCGCGGCCACCTTCACGTCCGACGCACCGGTCGAGCCCGCCTATCTGGTGCACTTCGGCAGCCGCTCCCCCGACGGCACGATCACGCTGGATCGCGAGAGCCGCACCGGCCAGGGCTTCGGCGACGACGAGGAGATGACGCTGGAGCTGGACCGGCTGGGCTCCGACTACGTCCGCGTGGTGGTGGGGGTGGCGATCCAGCAGCGCGACGGGCGGCGGACGTTCGGCGACATCGCCAATCCGGTGCTCCGCGTCATGGAGGAGTACACGGAGCTGGCACGGCACGACTTCACCGGCCTCTCCGAGGCCACCGCCGCCACCGTCGCCGAGTTCACCCGTGCCGACTCGGGCGCGTGGGAGTTCCGTACGTCCGTCCGCGGTTTCGACACCGACCCGCAGTCGTTCGGCACCCTGATGGGTTCCTGACCCGAACCGATGGGCATCTGACCCGCACCGATCCGCCGCACGCTCGACATTCCGCCCCTTGTTCACGCCCCGAGGGGCGGCGAGCCGTGTCCGGCCCACCGCCCCTCGGTCCTGCCGGCCGCCGCGGCACCGGGCCGCGGCGGACCGGATCAGCTGCAGCCGCTGGTGGAACCGCAGCCCTCGCAGATGTAGCAGGATCCCGCCCGCTGCATCTTCGTACCGCAGGAGAAGCAGAGCGGCGCGTCGGCGCTGATGCCCAGCTGCATCTCGACCAGCTCGGCCGAGGTGTGCGCCTCCTTGGCCGCCGGGATGACGGCGGGCTTCGGCGCGGCCGGCTCGGGGCTGATGTGCGGAGCCGGACGGGACAGGCTCTCCACGTCGAGGCCGGCGTCGTCCAGGGACGGCTCGTACGAACCGGTGTCCAGGTGGCGCTGGCGCTCCTCGGCCGAGTGGATGCCGAGGGCCGAGCGGGTCTCGAAGGGCAGGAAGTCCAGCGCGAGACGGCGGAAGATGTAGTCGACGATCGACTGCGCCATCCGTACGTCCGGGTCGTCCGTCATGCCGGCCGGCTCGAAGCGCATGTTGGTGAACTTCGAGACGTAGGTCTCCAGCGGAACGCCGTACTGGAGGCCGACCGACACGGCGATCGAGAAGGCGTCCATCATCCCGGCGAGGGTCGAACCCTGCTTGGACATCTTGAGGAAGACCTCGCCGAGACCGTCGTCGGGGTAGGAGTTGGCGGTCATGTACCCCTCGGCACCGCCGACCGTGAAGGACGTGGTGAGACCGGGGCGGCCCTTGGGCAGGCGCTTGCGGACCGGGCGGTACTCGATGACCTTCTCCACCGCCTGGCGGATGGTCTCCTCGGCCTTCTCGGTGACCTTCTCCTCTTCCTTCTTCTTCGCGGAGAGGGGCTGGCCGACCTTGCAGTTGTCGCGGTAGATCGCGAGCGCCTTGACGCCCATCTTCCACGCCTCGAAGTAGACCTCCTCGACGTCCTCGACGGTCGCGGTCTCCGGGAGGTTGACCGTCTTGGACAGCGCGCCGCTGATCCACGGCTGGATGGCCGCCATCATGCGGACATGGCCCATGGCGGAGATGGAGCGCTCCCCCATGGCGCAGTCGAAGACCTCGTAGTGCTCGGTCTTCAGACCGGGCGCGTCGACCACCACACCGTTCTCGGCGATGTGCGCGACGATCGCCTCGATCTGCTCCGCCTGGTACCCGAGACGGCGCAGCGCCTGCGGCACGGTGCCGTTGACGATCTGCATCGAGCCGCCGCCGACCAGCTTCTTGAACTTGACCAGGGCGAGGTCGGGCTCCAGACCGGTGGTGTCGCAGGACATCGCGAGACCGATGGTGCCGGTGGGCGCGATGACCGACGCCTGGGCGTTGCGGAAGCCGTTCTTCTCGCCGAGGCGCAGCACGTCCTGCCATGCCTCGGTGGCGGCGGCCCAGACGGGGCCGTCGAGGTCGTCGACGCGCGCCGCGGTGCCGTTGGCGTCGGAGTGCTGCTTCATGACGCGCTTGTGCGGCTCGGCGTTACGGGCGTAGCCCTCGTACGGGCCGACGACCGCGGCCAGCTCGGCGGAGCGGCGGTAGGAGGTGCCCGTCATCAGCGAGGTGATGGCGCCGGCCAGGCTGCGGCCGCCGTCGGAGTCGTACGCGTGGCCGGTGGCCATCAGCAGGGCGCCGAGGTTGGCGTAGCCGATGCCGAGCTGGCGGAAGGCGCGGGTGTTCTCGCCGATCTTCTGCGTCGGGAAGTCCGCGAAGCAGATGGAGATGTCCATCGCGGTGATGACCAGCTCGACGACCTTGGCGAAGCGCTCGGACTCGAAGGACTGGTGGCCCTTGCCGTCGTCCTTGAGGAACTTCATCAGGTTCAGCGAGGCGAGGTTGCACGAGGTGTTGTCCAGGTGCATGTACTCGCTGCACGGGTTCGAGCCGTTGATCCGGCCGGACTCGGGGCAGGTGTGCCAGCGGTTGATCGTGTCGTCGTACTGGATGCCCGGGTCGGCGCAGGCCCACGCCGCCTCGGCCATCTTGCGGAAGAGGGTCTTGGCCTCGACCTCTTCGATGACGTCCCCGGTCATCCGGGCGCGCAGCCCGAACTTGGAGCCGGCCTCGACGGCCTTCATGAACTCGTCGTTGACCCGGACCGAGTTGTTGGCGTTCTGGTACTGGACGGACGTGATGTCATCGCCGCCCAGGTCCATGTCGAAGCCCGCGTCGCGCAGGGCGCGGATCTTCTCCTCCTCCTTCACCTTGGTCTCGATGAAGTCCTCGATGTCGGGGTGGTCGACGTCGAGGATGACCATCTTGGCCGCGCGGCGGGTGGCACCGCCGGACTTGATGGTGCCGGCGGAGGCGTCGGCACCGCGCATGAAGGAGACGGGGCCGGAGGCGTTGCCACCGGAGGAGAGGAGTTCCTTGGAGGAACGGATCCGGGAGAGGTTCAGGCCGGCGCCCGAGCCTCCCTTGAAGATCATCCCCTCTTCCTTGTACCAGTCGAGGATCGAGTCCATGGAGTCGTCGACCGACAGGATGAAGCAGGCGGACACCTGCTGCGGCTGGGGCGTGCCGACGTTGAACCAGACCGGCGAGTTGAAGCTGAAGACCTGGTGCAGGAGGGCGTAGGCCAGCTCGTGCTCGAAGATCTCTGCGTCGGCGGGCGAGGTGAAGTACTGGTGCTCCTCACCGGCCTTGCGGTACGTCTTCACGATCCGGTCGATGAGCTGCTTGAGCCCGGTCTCCCGCTGCGGGGTGCCGACGGCCCCGCGGAAATACTTGCTGGTGACGATGTTGACCGCGTTCAGCGACCAGAAGTCGGGGAACTCGACGCCACGCTGCTCGAAATTGACCGAGCCGTCGCGCCAATTGGTCATGACGACGTCACGGCGCTCCCAGACCACCTCGTCGTACGGATGCACGCCGGGGGTCGTGTGGATTCGCTCGATACGCAGACCCTTGCCGCCCTTGGCCCCCTTGGATCGGGTACCTCGCGCCGGGCCGCTCGCCGTCTCTGTCATGCCGCCTCCCATATACGTACAAAAACGCCCTGAAGTGCCATGTTCTTCCCATGACACAGGGTGCTGTCTGGTGCCTGGGGCGCGCACGGAGCACACCCGGGGCAGGTCTTTTTCGTCACCGCGGAGCGGCCGGGATCGAGCCGGCCGGTCAGTCCGCGGGGGTGGCGGGCACGGGGACCACACTGGCCCCGTCGACGCCGGATTCCTCTGAAGGGGGCCGCTCGCGCAGTTCCGCGACGGCGGCCTCGAAGTCTTCGAGCGAGTCGAACGCCCGGTACACGGACGCGAAGCGCAGGTAGGCGACCAGGTCGAGTTCCTGCAACGGGCCGAGTATGGCCAGTCCCACGTCGTGGGTGGTCAGCTCGGCGCTCCCGGTGGCGCGCACGGCTTCCTCGACCCGCTGGCCGAGCTTGGCGAGGGCGTCCTCGGTGACCGGCCGCCCCTGGCACGCCTTGCGCACACCGGAGATGACCTTGGTACGGCTGAAGGGTTCGGTCACGCCGCTGCGCTTGATCACCATGAGTGAAGCGGTCTCGACGGTCGTGAAACGGCGGGAGCAGTCGGGGCACTGGCGGCGGCGCCGGATGGACGTCCCGTCGTCGGTGGTGCGACTGTCGACGACCCGGCTGTCGGGGTGCCTGCAGAAGGGACAGTGCATGGCTACCAACCCTCCTTCACAGCGCGACTGAATAGCCCCGTCAGGGCCCGGAACGAGCCCCTCGAAGCGACCCCCAGCATAGGTGATGCCGTCCCCACCAAAAGACGGGGGCACCACAACTTCTGGGTGGCTATGACAATCCAACCACTAGATCTGGGGTTTTATTGCACCCCAGGCCCCAGCGCGTGTCGCGCGTCGGGGCGGGCGGGCCGGGGTTTCGCCGTGGCTCGGCGGACCGGCCACGAGAGTACGGGAAGGGCGCGGCGCCCCCGCTTCCGGGCCACCCGGTGGAAGACTGGCGGACGCGTCCGGGGCCGCGTCGGCGCCACACCCGACCGGTACCGTGACGGCAGAGGCACAGCAGGTGCCGAACGACACGCCTATACACCCGGCCGACCACTCAAAGTAGGCACTCTTCGATTTTTCACTCGAACGTGTGTTTGGCGCAACCTTTCGAAAGCTACTACCGTTGTCCAGCCAGGGAGAACATTTCGAGAGGGGCCGACGTGACCACCACCGCAGACAGTGCCACCATCACTGCCCAGGACCGCTCCCAGAGCCGATTCGAGCCGGTGCATGCCATGAATGACGCAGTCATGAACCCGGAGGGTTCCAAGCCCACCCGCTCACTGCCCGGCCGACCTCCAGGAATCAGGGCGGACAGCTCCGGTCTCACCGACCGGCAGCGGAGGGTCATCGAAGTCATCCGTGACTCCGTGCAGAGGCGGGGCTACCCGCCCTCCATGCGGGAGATCGGCCAGGCCGTGGGCCTCTCCAGCACCTCATCGGTGGCGCATCAGCTGATGGCCCTGGAGCGCAAGGGCTTCCTGCGCCGCGATCCGCACCGGCCCAGGGCGTACGAAGTGCGCGGGTCGGACCAGCCGAGCACACAGCAGACGGACACGACCGGTAAGCCGGCCGCCTCGTACGTGCCGCTCGTCGGCCGGATCGCGGCCGGAGGGCCGATCCTCGCGGAGGAATCCGTCGAGGATGTCTTCCCCCTCCCCCGCCAACTGGTGGGCGACGGAGAGCTGTTCGTACTGAAGGTCGTCGGCGACTCGATGATCGAAGCGGCGATCTGTGACGGCGACTGGGTGACGGTCCGCCGCCAGCCCGTCGCGGAGAACGGCGACATCGTCGCGGCCATGCTGGACGGCGAAGCCACCGTCAAGCGCTTCCGGCGCGAGGAGGGCCATGTCTGGCTGCTCCCGCACAACGCCGCCTACCAGCCGATTCCCGGTGACGACGCGACCATCCTCGGCAAGGTGGTGGCGGTCCTCCGGAGGGTGTGACCTCTCTTCGACACCCCTTCGACCCACAGTTGCGGTACACGCCGGATCCCTCGTGTACCGCAACTCTGCTCTCCGGGCACCCCCGCGGCTCCCGGGCTACCGCCCGTCGGCCACGGCAGCGGCGTCGATCGCGGCGAGCGACCTCCGTACCGTGTTGCGGTCCGTGGTGTACCAGAAGTCGGGCAGCGAGGCCCGCACGAAGCTCCCGTAGCGGGCGTTGGCCAGCCTCGGATCGAGTACGGCCACGACGCCCCGGTCCCCGCTCGCCCGTACCAGCCGTCCGGCGCCCTGTGCCATCAGCAGCGCGGCATGGGTCGCGGCCACCGACATGAAGCCATTGCCGCCCGCCTCCTCCACCGCCTTCTGGCGCGCGCTCATCAGCGGATCGTCGGGACGCGGGAAGGGAATCCGGTCCATCACGACCAGCTGCGAACTCGGCCCCGGCACATCGACGCCCTGCCACAGCGAGAGCGTGCCGAACAGGCAGGTCTTCGGATCGGCGGCGAACGCCTTGATCAGCTCGCCCAGCGTCTCCTCGCCCTGGAGCAGGATCGGCGCGTCCAGCCGCCCGCGCAGCTCCTCGGCGGCCGCCTGCGCGGCCCGCATGGACGAGAAGAGACCGAGCGTACGACCGCCCGCAGCCTCCACCAGCTCCGCCAGCTCGTCCATCATGTCGCCGCGCGAACCCTCCCGGCCCGGCGTGGCCAGATGGCGGGCGACGTAGAGGATCCCCTGCTTGCGGTACTCGAAGGGCGAGCCGACATCGATACCCTTCCACTGAGGGACGTCATCGCCCTCGGTGCCTTCCGGCGCCAGGCCGAGCGAGGCACCCACCCCGTTGAAGTCTCCGCCGAGCTTCAGCGTGGCCGAGGTCAGGACCACGGAACGGTCCGTGAACAGCTTCTCCCTGAGCAGCCCCGACACGGACAGCGGCGCCACCCGCAGCGACGCGCCGAACCGGTCGTGCCTCTCGTACCAGACGACGTCCCACTCGGACCCGTTGGCGATGCGCTCGGCCACCCCGTGGATGGACTCGACGGAGGCGAGCGCCTGCTTGCGTACGACATCCTCGTCCTGCACGGACTTGTCCCGGGTCGAGCCGAGCGCCGAGATGACGGTGCGGGCCGCGTCACGCAGCGCCATCAGCGCGTAGCCGAGGTCCTCGGGGATCTCCTCCAGCCGCCCCGGCAGGGCCAGTTCCATAACCCGTTCGAAGCTCTCGGACGCCGTCTGGAGCGCGTCCGCCGCCTTCTCGTTCACCAGCTTCGCCGAGCGGCGCACGGCGCGCTGCACCTGCCCCGGGGTCAGCTCTCCGGTGGCGACGCCGGTGACCCGGGAGACCAGCTCATGGGCCTCGTCGACGATCAGCACCTCGTGCTGCGGCAACACGGGAGCGCCCTCGATCGCGTCGATCGCGAGGAGCGCGTGGTTGGTGACCACGACCTCGGCGAGCTTGGCGCGCTCGCGCGCCAGCTCGGCGAAGCACTCGGCGCCGTAGGCGCACTTCGTCGCCCCCAGGCACTCCCGCGACGAGACGGAGACCTGGGACCAGGCACGGTCGGAGACCCCCGGCGTCAGATCGTCGCGGTCCCCCGTCTCCGTGTCGTCCGCCCAGTCCCGCATCCGCAGCAGGTCCTGGCCCAGCCTGCTGGTGGGCGCGGCGGCCTCGAACTGGTCGAAGAGACCGTCGTCCTCGTCCTGCGGCACGCCCTCGTGCAACCGGTGCAGACAGAGATAGTTGGAGCGCCCCTTGAGCATGGCGAACTCGGGCCGCCGGCGCAGCAGTGGATGGAGCGCGTCGACCGTGCGCGGAAGGTCGCGTTCCACCAGCTGGCGCTGGAGGGCGAGGGTCGCCGTGGCCACCACGACCCGCTCGCCGTGTGCCAGGGCGGGCACCAGATAGCCCAGGGATTTACCGGTGCCGGTGCCCGCCTGGACGAGCAGATGGGACGGGGTGTCGATGGCCTCGGCGACGGCCTCGGCCATCGCGGCCTGGCCAGGCCGTTCCACGCCGCCGACAGAGCTGACGGCGGCGTGGAGGAGCTCGGGGAGTGATGGCTTCGTCATAGCCCGACCACCCTACGGGGCCCCGCTGACAACGGTGGTCAGTCGCCCGAAAGCCGGACGGCGAGCGGGTTGGGAACGGTGCCCCGCACGGCGGCGTGCGGCCGCTCCGAGCGGTCGCGGTAGCCGTCGAGATGCAGCCGGTTCCGGTTCAGGCACAGCCGCTCGATACGGGGCGTGAGCAGGTCGAATGTCTCGAAGCGCTCCTTCAGCTCCGGGAACCGGGCCTGGTGGTGGAGGATCTCCGCCCGTACGAGGGACCAGAAGTCGTCCTCGGAGACCCCCAGCTGCTCCTGGCACAGCGGCGCCAGGTAGCGGAAGACGCCGACGAAAAGCCCTGAATGGATGAACTGGGTGAGGAAGGCGGGCTCCTCTGTAAGGAGGATCTCCTTCACGTCGTCGGGCATGTCGTCGTGCTCGGGCAGCGGCCTGGCACTGATGTTCACGTCGTCGACGAAGTCCTTGATCGCCAGCCGTACCGGCACGTCCTGGTCGTCGAAGACCACGATGGCGTTCTCACCGTGCGGGGAGAAGACGGTCCCGTAGCGGTAGAGGAAGTGCAGCAGGGGCGGCAGGAGCGCGGCGAAGAGGCGCTGGAGCCACTCGCCGGGGGCGAGTCCGGAGCGTTCGACGAGTTCGGCGGTGAACGCGCGGCCCGCCGGATCCGTATGGATGAGGGAGGCGAGGGTGCGGGCGCGCTCACCCGGGGCGAGCCGGGTGTGGAGGGGCTCGCGCCAGATGGCGCCGAGCAGCTCCTTGTACTGGTACGGGACTTCGGGAAGCCGGTCGTAGAGGGGGTGTTCCACGGTCACGGAGGCGACCTCGCCGAGCAGGATCACCCGGCACGCGTCGCGCAGGAAGGGGTCGGCGTCGCGGATGCCGTGCATCCACGCGGTGACGGCGGGGGCCGCCAGGGTGCGTTCGGTGGGCAGTCCGCGCCAGACGAGGGTGTTGAGGATCGACAGCGGCAGTTTGACCGTGTGCCGGTCGGGCCGCTCGATGTTGAGGAACGTACGGATGGACTGCTGCGGCAGTCGCAGATCGCCGTCGGTGGGGAGCGGGACGATCGCTCCCTCGGCTATCGCGGGTGCGTAGAGCTGGACCAGGACCTCGTCCCACTGCCAGGGATGCACCGGCAGGTAGAGGTACCCGGCCGGGTCCAGGCCCCGGTCGCGCAGCACGGAGTCGAAACGCTCGCGCACATGATCGTCGAGTTCGACGGCGTACAGCCGGTCGGGGACGTCGAGTGCGGGGACGCCCCGGTAGGCGGCGAGAGAGGTGCTGGCGGCGATCCACGGGATCCTGGCCGGGGTGCGGGCCTCGGGTGCCCAGCGGTCCGTGTCGGTGGCGGAGAAGCCCACCCTGCCCTTGTTGAGGACGATCCAGGGGTGACCGGTCTGGTGTCCTTCGAGTTCCGCGTAGTCCAGGTCCGCGAGCTTCGCGGCGGTGAGCGCGGTGTGGGCGAGCTTGGCATCGGCGGCGAGGGTGGTGGTCAGTTCCCGTACGAGGTGGCCCAGGGTCGCGCCGTCGAGGCCGAGCAGCCGGCGGGAGAGCAGCAGGAAGCGCAGGGGGTCGGTGAAGGCCCGGCCGTCGCACGCGAGGGAGTCGGAGTCGACGCGCCAGCTGCCGTAGGAGCCGCGTGCGGCGCGGAAGGTGAGCGTCTCACCGCCGTCGAGCGTCAGGGAGTAGTGGTCCTCGGCGGTCCCGGGATCGGGGGCGGGATCAACCAATTCCTCGTACGCGAACTCCCCAATCATTTTGGCGAGAAGTGGACCGCTTGCCCGGCTCCAGGCATGGGCGTTCAGCTCGGGTGGGGAGAACAGAACGGACGGATCCACCGCGGGATCGGCGGATATGGGGCCGGTGGGACCGGCGGAGTCATGAGTGGCAGGGGACGTTGACACGAGGACTCCTCGGGTGGGAATCGATACGGGGTCGAGCGGTGCGGGTGACGAGTGCGGTGCGGACGAGTGCGGTGCGGACGAGTGCGGTGGGAGCGGGAGCGCGACCGGTCACATCAGGTCACGGAAGGCGCGTTCGCGCACCATGAGCGCGGCTCGTTTGTCGGGAAGGTCGACTTCGGCGGTGTAGCGGAAGCCGGCGCTGAGGAAGGCCGAGACGGAGGGGGTGTTGCGCAGATCCGGTTCGGCGATCACGCGTCCGCAGCGGGGGCGGTGGTCGAGGACGAGGTCGGCGACCGCTCGCAGCAGAGTGGTCCCCACGCCACGCCCTCGATCGGCGACGCCTCCGAGGAGCAGATGGATGCCGGTGTCGTGCGGGCGGGCCGGGTAGTGGCGGGCGAGAGGGTCCAGGTCAGCGCGGTACAGCTCCCAGTAGCTCATCGGGGTCCCGCCCAGGACACCGAGGAACGGGACGCTGCGCCCGTCGCCGTCGAGCTGGAGGCGCAGATGGGCGGCGGTCACGTCTTCCGTCCCCGCCAGCTCCCAGAAGGCGGCCACGGCCGGATCGTTCATCCAGCGGGTGATCAGCTCCAGATCACGCTCGATCCGTACGGGGACGAGCTGGAAGACGCCGGCCGGGGTGGTGACCGGGCCCCAGCCGGCGGGGGTGTCGAGCAGGTCACCGGCCGGGATGCCGGCGCCGGGCGGGGTACCGGCGCCGGGCGGGGTCGCGGTCACGGCGTCACTCCCTCCGAACATCGCGACGAGTTCTTCGGACAGCCGCAGGTCGAGAGTGTCCTCAGCGGCGCCGCCGGACGGCGGTGTGGAACCGGGACCGGGACCAGGACCAGGACCGGAACCGATGCCGGTGTTGGTGCTGGTACCGGTGCGCGCGTCGCTGGGGGGCACGGTGCGCTCTCCTCTCGGCGGTTCGGTCGGGCGGGCGCGATCAGTCGTGAAGGGGGTTGGTGATGGTGACATAGACGGACTGGGTGTCGACGGGGCCGACGAGTTCGTCGAGGCCGTGGAGCCGGGTGAGCAGATTGGCCTTGCAGCGCAGGGTGGGGCTCTCCAGGAGCTGGCCCGGCAGCGGCGATCCGAGTCCGGTGGCGCCGGTGAGGAACTGCCGGAAGGCGGCGAGGAGGACGCGTTCGTCGGCGAGCCCCTGGGCGCCGAACGCTCCGATCAGTCCGAGGACGTTGTTGATGCCGAGGTAGTAGGCGAAGCGCTCGTCGGTGACGTCGTCCGGGACGAAGGTGTCGCTGACCGAGCCGATGCCGGGCAGCCGGCGCTCCAGTGAAGGGCGGTGGGACTCACGGAAGTAGTAGCCCTGGTTGTCGCGGTAGCGGCCGCCGACGGGCCAGCCTTCGGCGTCCAGGATGACCAGGGTGTTCTGCTGGTGGGCCTCCAGGGCGATCCCCGCCGCGCCGTCCAGCCAGAGCACCGGACGTACGACGTGGTCGAGATAGCGCAGGAACCACTCGGCGGACACGGCTGCGACGGAGCGGCCGGTGCGGGCGGCGAGCGCGGACACGGCCTCGGTCAGGCGCGTGGACATTCCGGCGCGGCCGGGAGCGGGACGGGGCGCGGTCAGCCCGGCGATGCAGACCGCGTCGTCGTCCCGGGAGAAGGGGTTGTGCCGCAGCATCACGTCGAGGCCGGTCACCGGTTCCCCGTCGGGAGTGTCGACGGCCAGCCAGGCGGGGTCGCGCACGATGTCGAAGCCGGGGTGGGCGGCCTGCCACTCCTTGGCGAGCCCGCTGCGCAGCAGCCGGTGGACCTCGACGCCCCGGTGCAGTTCCTTGCGGAGGTTCTCGCGGCGGGAGTTGGTGATGCGGACGCCGAGCGAGAGCTTCAGCATGGCGGCGGCGCCGGGCCGGTGCACCGTACGGATGGAAGAGGTCGGGTGCCAGGAGGCCCCGTGGGGACCCAGGTCGTGGAGAAGTCCGGCGTCGAGAAGCCGGCGGACGGCCGGACGGTGCGTCACATCGCGTGCCTGCCAGGGGTGGAGAGGAAGCGCGACGGTGTTCTCGGGAAGGGGTACGTCCCCGAGGAACCGGGCCGTGAGCTGTTCGGCGGGCAGCACCCGCCCTTGCTCGGTCCACGCCGAGTCGGTGGCGAGTACGGACCGGTCGACGGCCATCCAGTGGAGCGGGAAGGAGCCGCGCAACTCGGGTGAGTAACAGCGCACTTCGGCCTCGGAGAGGCCCTCCCGGCTCTTGGGCGTGGGGTGCAGGGGGTGGCCGAGGAGCAGGGACTGCTCCGCCGTGAGGAAAAGGTCCGTGTCCTCGGGCGCGGCGGGATCGTCCCGGCGGTCGGCGATGAAGTCGGCGGTGTGCACCAGGGAGTTGGCGACGCGGCCCACCAGGTCGGCGCCCTGGTAGCGGCCCGACTCGCGGCCGAGGAGGGCCGCGACGGTGACCGCTTCCGCCGCGGGGGCGTCCTGGGGGGCGTTCTCCAGGAAGGGCATGCCGAAGCGGTGCCAGCCCGTGGCCGACCAGTGGCGGACGGGGACGAGGAGAGCGGTGCCGCTGATGTCGAGGGGGATCCGCAGCACCGTGCCCTGCGGCCGGGGCAGGTTGTTCTCGCGTACCCAGCAGCGCAGCAGGTTCTCGACGGCCGCCGCGTCGGCCGCCTTCTGCGGGTCGGCGTGGTCGAGCTGGTCGGGCGCCTGGGCGGCGCTGTCCAAGTCCGCGACGGGAAGGGGTTGTTCGTCGAAGCCACCCGCCGGTTGCCGTGGCACCGTCGCCGCCTCGGCGGTGGAGCGGCCGTCGGACTCGGGCACATCGGGTGAGGGTGTGGGGTTCACGAAGAGGGCTTCCTTGTGAGGTGTCCGGGGTCAGTTGGACGGGCCGGAGTCTTTCCGGCGGAGCGCGGTGCGCTCGGCGGCGGCCAGCGCGTCGGCGAACCGGTCGAGGACGGCGACGGACTGCTCGTCGGTGAGAGTGAGAGGGGGAAGGAGTCGCACAACGGCCGTCTCACGGCCGCCGAGTTCGACGATGAGGCCACGGCTCAGGCACTCCTGCTGGACAGCTGCCGCGAGCGCGGGGTCCGGCGGGGCAGGGTCACCTGCCGCCGGGGCGACGAGTTCCACACCGATCATGAGACCACGTCCGCGCACGTCTCCGACACAGGGGTGGTCGGCGGCGAGGCCCCGGAGCCGGCCGAGCATGCGCGCGCCGAGCGCGGCGGCGCGGTCGGCGAGCCGGTTCTCCCGTACGTACGCGAGGGTGGCCGCGCCCGCCGCCATCGCGAGCTGATTGCCCTGGAAGGTGCCCGGGTGGGCGCCGGGCCGCCGGCTGTCCAGGTCCTCGTGGTAGACGATCACGGCCAGCGGGAGCGAGCCGCCGATCGCCTTGGACATCACCATCACATCAGGGGTGATCCCGCTGTGCTCCACAGCCCAGAAGGTACCGGTCCGTCCCACTCCTGTCTCCACCTCGTCGGCGATGAGCGGGATGGAGCGGTCCGCGGTGATCTCGCGCATTCTGCGCAGCCAGGCGTCGGGAGCGGGGATCACCCCGCCCTCGCCCTGCACCGGTTCGAGGATCATCCCCGCGGGGGCGGGCAGTCCGCTTCCGGGGTCGTCCAGCAGGCTCTCGGTCCAGCGCGCGGCGAGTTCGGCCCCGCGTTCCCCGCCGGTGCCGAAGGGACAGCGGTAGTCGTACGGGTACGGCAGCCGGGTCACCCCCGCGTCCTCTCCGCCGCCGGAGTCGGCGAGCGCTCCGGCGGCCGTCCCGTGGTGCGCCCCGGTGAAGGAGAGGAGGCCGGTGCGGCCGGTGGCGGTGCGGACGAGTCGCAGGGCGGCCTCGACCGCGTCGGTGCCGGCGGGTCCGCAGAACCGCACGCGGGCATGGCGGGCGAACCGCGGCGGCAGCGTGGCGAACAGCTCGGTGGTGAAGGCGTCCTTGACCGGGGTGGCGAGGTCGAGGGCATGCAGCGGCGCGCCCGAGTCGAGGACCCTTCTGATCGCCTCCAGGACCACCGGGTGGTTGTGCCCCAGCGCCAGCGTCCCCGCGCCGGAGAGGCAGTCCAGATACCGGCGGCCGTCGGCGCCCTCGATCGTCACCCCCCGGGCGCGCACCGGGACGATGGGGAGCGATCTCGCGTAGGTACGGGCGGCCGATTCGCGCAGGGACTGACGCCGGAGAATGCCCTCGTGCGTAACGGTCGGTGCTGCCGGAGGCGGTTCGGTCACGGTCACGGCTGTCGGTCCTCCCGTTGTCACAGTGCGGTCCCCCGTCAGTACGGCGCCCGCCCGTCCGATGTTCGACGCGGGTACGCCGCCCCGTCCCCGCACCTACCAACGACCGGGCGGGCCGGTGATCACGGCCCGTCGGCAGATCCTTGGCACCCGGCCGTGCGGCACCGGGCGCGCGGCACCGGAAGACGTCCGGCGTCCGGAAGATACGAGGCGTCCGGAAGGTGTACGAGGTCCGGGAAGTGCGAGGCGTCCGGAAGGCCGGGAGTTGTCCACCCCTCGGGAGATGCCCGGGGTACGGAACCGCCGCCCTGCCGCGCACCGTCCCCATCGGCACCGGCATAGTGGGGGCCGCATGCCGGCCGCGGCCACCGCGACCGGCATGCGCCGTCTGTTTCGTTGTTCCGAAATGTTCCGAAGTCCCAGGGGGATTACGCCATGCGACCCATTCGCCCGACACTCGCCGCACGCCGCGGAAGGAGCGCACGGCGCAGAACCTCCCCCGTTCTCGCGGGTGTCTCGATAGCCGCGGCCCTCGTGCTCACGGCGACGGGCTGCGGTCCCGACGAGGACGACGCCGCGAAGCAGCCGACGGCGTCGGCGACCGACGCGGCCAACGGCGCGATCACCATCCCCGACGATCTCAAGGACCGGCTCAAGGAGCACGGGATCGACATGGACAAGTGGCGGGGCGGTGAGTGGAAGAACTGGGACCGCGACAAGTGGCTGCGCGAGGCCAGGGATTACGTCAACCCCATCATCGAGGGGCTCTGGGACTCCGACCGGATGCGGGACGCGGAGAAGCCGCCGGAGAACCCGGTGGGCGACCAGGACATCTCGGGTGACGAGGGAGTCACCGACCCGGAGCCGAAGCCGGTCGGCGCACAGCCGGTGAGCGCGCCGTACGGGGAGAGCGCGGCCCAGTCCGGCAAGTTGTTCTTCGACGGTCCCGACGGCTCGATGGTCTGCTCGGCGACAGTCGTCGAGGACCCGGCCCACCCCGGGAAGTCCAACATGGTGTGGACGGCCGGTCACTGCGTCCACGCCGGCAAGAGCGGGGGCTGGTACCGCAACCTGGCCTTCGTACCCGCGTACAACGACCGGGCGCTGTCCACGGCGGATCTGGAGAAGGCGTCCAAGGAGCAGATCGCCCCGCACGGTGTGTGGTGGGCGGACTGGGCGCAGACCTCCGAGCAGTGGATCTCCCAGGGCTCCTCGACGGGCGGTCAGGGAGCCCCGTACGACTTCGCGGTGATCCACGTCACCCCGGAGAAGGGCGCCACGGGCAAGTCCCTCGAAGAGACGGTCGGTTCGGCTCTGCCGGTCGATTTCAACGCTCCGGCCACCGCGCAGATCCCGGACGTGAAGGCGACCGGCTATCCGGCGGCCCCGCCGTTCGACGGGCAGAAGCTCTTCCAGTGCCAGGACAGTCCGGGCCGGCTGTCGTTGAACGCCGATGACCCGACGATGTACCGCATCGGCTGCACCATGACCGGCGGTTCGTCCGGCGGCGGCTGGGTCGCGGCCGGTCAGGACGGCAAGCCCGCCCTGGTCTCCAACACGTCCATCGGCCCGGTCACGGCGGGCTGGCTGGCCGGACCGCGACTGGGCGATGTGGCCAAGGGCGTCTACAACGGCGTCAGCAAGAAGTTCGCCGACCAGTGAAATCGCGGGCCCGCCCCCTCGTGATGAGGGGGCGGGCCCGCGTGCGAACCGCTCCTACGGACCGTGCGAACGGGGAACGAGCCCCGGCCCCGGTCGGTCGGATCAGCCGGCCACCGGTACGTACGGGGCCAGCGCCGCCGCCAGTTCCTCGTGGACCCGTGCCTTGAGCACCGTGCCCTCCGAGGTGTGTTCCTCCGAGAGCACCTCGCCCTCGGCGTGCGTCCGGGAGACCAGGGCGCCGTGCGTGTACGGCAGGAGCACCTCGACCTCGACCTCCGGGCGCGGCAGCTCCTCGTCGATCAGCGCCAGCAGCTCGGCGATTCCCTGCCCCGTACGCGCCGAGACCGCGATCGCGTATCGCTCGGCGCGCAGCAGCCGCTGGAGCACCAGCGGATCCGCGGCGTCCGCCTTGTTGATCACCACGATCTCGCGTACGTCGAGGGCGCCCACGTCACGGATGACCTCGCGCACGGCGGCCAGCTGCTCCTCCGGCGCGGGATGCGATCCGTCCACCACATGCACGATGAGGTCGGAGTCGCCGACCTCCTCCATCGTGGAACGGAACGCCTCGACGAGGTGGTGCGGCAGGTGCCGGACGAAGCCGACCGTGTCGGCCAGGGTGTAGAGGCGCCCGCTCGGTGTCTCGGCCCGGCGCACGGTCGGGTCCAGGGTGGCGAACAGCGAGTTCTCCACCAGGACGCCCGCGCCGGTGAGGCGGTTGAGCAGGGACGACTTGCCGGCGTTGGTGTATCCGGCGATCGCGACGGACGGCACCTTGTTGCGCCGCCGCTCCTGTCGCTTCAGCTCGCGGCCGGTCTTCATCTCCGCGATCTCCCGGCGCATCTTCGCCATCTTCTCGCGGATCCGCCGACGGTCCGTCTCGATCTTGGTCTCACCGGGACCGCGGGTGGCCATACCTCCACCGCCGCCGCCACCCATCTGCCGGGAGAGCGACTGGCCCCAGCCGCGCAGCCTCGGCAGCATGTACTGCATCTGGGCCAGGGCGACCTGCGCCTTGCCCTCACGGGACTTGGCGTGCTGGGCGAAGATGTCCAGGATCAGCGCCGTACGGTCGACGACCTTCACCTTGACGACGTCCTCGAGGTGGATCAGCTGGCCGGGGCTCAGCTCACCGTCGCAGACGACGGTGTCGGCGCCGCTCTCCAGCACCAGCTCAGCCAGCTCCTGGGCCTTGCCCGAGCCGATGTACGTGGCCGGGTCGGGCTTGTCGCGACGCTGCACCACACCGTCGAGCACCACGGCACCGGCGGTCTCGGCGAGCGCGGCCAGCTCCGCCAGCGAGTTCTCCGCGTCCCTTACCGTGCCCGAGGTCCATACGCCGACCAGCACCACGCGCTCCAGGCGCAGCTGGCGGTACTCGACCTCGGTGACGTCCTCCAGCTCCGTGGAGAGACCGGCCACCCGGCGCAGCGCGGCGCGCTCGGAGCGGTCGAGCTGATCGCCGTCCCGCTCTCCGTCGATCTCGTGGCTCCAGGCGACGTCCTCTTCCATCAGGGCATCGGCCCGAAGGCTGTCCGTGCGGGGGTCCGCGGAGTTCTGCGCGGCCTGGGAAGGGGATGAAGAGGAGGTCATTGGATCCTTACGTCGAAAGAGAGAAGTCCGTTACACCCGTCACAACGCGTGACGATCGGGAATGATTCCCGGCCGCGTCGCCGACTCGTCGATGGTGGCACGGTTCGGCCCCGCCGTCACTCCGGTTTCGGCAGTGGTTCCCGTGCCCCGTGCTTGGCGGCGGGTGCGTCGCTGCGCCAGTCCGGGTGGCCGGGCATGGGCGGGGTCTTCCTGCCGTACAGCCACGGGGTGAAGAAGCCGGTGAGGTCACGTCCGGCGACCCGGGAGGCGAGGGCGACGAAGTCCGCCGTGGTCGCGGTCCCGTCCCGGTGGCCGCTCACCCAGTCGCGCTCCACGTGCTGGAAGGCGTCGGCGCCGATCTCCTGACGCAGGGCGTAGAGGATCAGGGCGCTGCCGTCGTACACCACCGGCCGGAACAGGCTGATCTGCTGCCCCGCCGTCGGGGGCTCGGGGGCGGCCGGGGGGCCGCCGGCCGCGCGCCAGCCGTCGGACCGCGTGTACGCGGCGCGCATCCGCTCCTCCAGGGACTTCTGGGCCGGTTCGGACGTCGCCTTCGGGGTCTGTTCCTCCGCGTAGCGGGCCTCGTACCAGGTGGCGTGCCCCTCGTTGAGCCACAGGTCGGACCACCGGTGCGGCGAGACGCTGTTGCCGAACCATTGGTGGGCCAGCTCGTGGACCATGACCGAGTCGACGTACCACTCGGGGTACTCGGGGCGGGTGAACAGGGAGCGCTCGAAGAGCGAGAGCGTCTGGGTCTCCAGCTCGAAGCCGGTGTCGGCGCCGGCGATCAGCACGCCGTACGTCTCGAAGGGGTACGGCCCGACCTGCCGTTCCATCCAGGTCAGCTGCTCGGGGGTCTTCCTGAGCCAGGGCTCCAGCTTCTCGCGGTCCGCCGCGGGCACCACGTCCCGTACGGGCAGTCCGCGCGGCCCGGCGCGGTGCACGACGGCCGAGGTGCCGATGGAGATCTGTGCCAGCTCCGTGGCCATGGGGTGCTGGGTACGGTAGGTCCAGGTGGTGTTCGGGCCGCGCCGGGTCTTCCCTTCGGGAAGACCGTTGGCGACCACGGTGAGCTGTTCGGGGGCGGTGACGCGGAAGGTGAAGTACGCCTTGTCGGCGGGGTGGTCGTTGCCGGGGAAGACGCGGTGGGCGGCGTCCGCCTGATTGGCCATGGCCAGTCCGTCGGAGGTGCGCAGCCAGCCGCCGCCCCGGCCGTTGGGATCGCTGGTGTGGTTGACGGTGATCCGCAGGCGCGCGCCGGCCTTGACGGGTTTCGGCGGCGTGAGCACCAGGTCCTCGCCGGCCGTGGCGAACTGTGCCTCGGCGCCGTTGATCTCGACCGAGCGGACGGTGCCGTGGGTGAAGTCGAGGTTGACGCGGTCCAGGGGCTCGGTCGCCCGTGCGTCGATCTTGGTGACGGCGTCCAGCGGCTTGGTGTTGTCGCCGCTGTAGGTGAAGGCGAGGTCGTACGTCAGCACGTCGTATCCGGGATTGCCCAGATAGGGGAAGAGCGGATCGCCGATGCCGAGCGGTTCGGGCGCGGGCAGGGTGGCGGCGACGAGCGTGGCCGAGGCAGCGGCCAGCAGGGCGGCGCGCAGTCGGCGAGAGGTGAGCAGCATGCGCCATCGCTACCAGCGCCCGCCGGGCGCATGGCGACGGCGCGCGCCGCGCACACCCGAAAGGGGCAGGTCAGGGGGCGGCCGACCGCCGGATGCCGAGATGCGCGATGTTGACGTGCGCGGCGCCCGGCCCCGGGGGACGGTCCTGAGGCCGGTCCCGGGGCCGGGCGTTCAGGACCGTCCCCGGTCGTTCCGGCCGTCGTGGTAGTTCAGGCCGTCGCCGGTTGCTGGGCGCGGCTCACGTCGTACACCCCCGGTACGTCGCGCATCGCCCGCATCAGACCGGGCAGACCGGCGGCGTCGGGGAGTTCCAGCGTGTAGGTGTGGCGTACGCGCTGCTCGCTCGGCGGTTCGACGTTGGCCGCGACGATCGCGGCGCCGGCCGTCGCGATGGCCTCGGTGAGGTCGGCGAGCAGCCTGGGCCGGCCGAAGGACTCGGCGTAGAGCGTGACCCGGCACTCCGGCTCGTCCCCCCAGCTCACCGCGACCGGGGTCCGGTCGAGGGCGCGCATCCGCTCCACCGCGCGGCACTCGCGCCGGTGGACGGTGACCACGCCGCCGCGCACCGAGAAGCCGGTGACCGCGTCGGGCGGTACGGGGGTGCAGCAGCCTGCCAGCCGTACGGTCGCGCCCGGCAGGTCCACCACGGCGTTGGCGCCGCCCCGCCGGTCGGAGCTGACGGGCTGGGGCGTACGGGGCGCGGCGGCGGGCAGCCCCTCGGTCCCGGGGTGCGCCGCGAGCCAGCCGGTGATCGCGATCCGCGCGGCGGGGGTACGGGCGTGGTCGAGCCACTCGGGCGCGGGTCCCGAGGCCGCGTCCCGGTCCAGCAGCAGCTGGACCGTGTCGCCGTCCCGCAGGACGGTGCTCAGCGGCGCCAGCCGGCCGTTGACCCGCGCGCCGAGGCAGCCGTGGGCACCTTCGCCGTGCTGCGCGTACGCGGCGTCCACGCAGGTCGCCCCGGGCGGCAGCCCCAGCATGCCGCCCTCGGCGCGGAAGACGGTGATCTCGGCGTCCTGGGCCAGGTCCGCGCGCAGCGTCGTCCAGAAGGTGTCCGGATCGGTGGCGGCCTGCTGCCACTCCAGCAGCCGGGAGAGCCAGCCGGGCCGGGTCGGGTCGGCGCGCTCGCCGTCCGACGGTTCCGCGGCGGCCCGCGGATCCGTACGGTCCGGGCCCGTGCCGT
Organism: Streptomyces sp. NBC_01429; assembly: GCF_036231945.1. NCBI lineage: Bacteria > Bacillati > Actinomycetota > Actinomycetes > Kitasatosporales > Streptomycetaceae > Streptomyces > Streptomyces sp. NBC_01429. The sequence continues at coordinate 1,840,881 of NZ_CP109599.1, forward strand.
TGTCTGCCGCGGTGTACGGATTGCCGAGCGCGACGACGCCGGCCTCGGCGACCTTGTGCATCCGGTGCGTGCGGATGAGGACTTCGGCGACGGCGCCGTCCGGGCCCGCCACGGCGGTGTGCAGGGACTGGTACAGGTTGAACTTGGGCGCGGCGATGAAGTCCTTGAACTCGGAGATCACCGGGGTGAAGCAGGTGTGCAGCTCGCCGAGGACCGCGTAGCAGTCGGCGTCCTCCCCCACCAGCACCAGCAGCCTGCCGAAGTCCGTGCCGCGCAGTTCGCCGCGTTTGAGCCCGGACCGGTGCACGGAGACGAAGTGCCGGGGCCGCACCAGGACTTCCGCCGTGATGCCCGCCTCGCGCAGCACGCGCCTGACGTCCTCGGAGATGGCCGCGAGGGCGTCCCCCGCGGTGGCGTTGTCCGCGATCAGGGCGCGGGTGTGCGCGTACTCCTCGGGGTGGAGGATCGCGAACACCAGGTCCTCCAGCTCGGTCTTGAGCGCCTGGACGCCGAGGCGTTCGGCGAGCGGGATGAGGACGTCGTGGGTGACCTTGGCGATGCGGGCCTGTTTCTCGGGGCGCATCACGCCGAGGGTGCGCATGTTGTGCAGCCGGTCCGCGAGCTTGATCGACATCACCCGGACGTCGTTGCCGGTGGCGACGAGCATCTTGCGGAAGGTCTCGGGTTCGGCGGCGGCCCCGTAGTCGACCTTCTCCAGTTTGGTCACGCCGTCGACGAGATAGCAGACCTCGTCGCCGAACTCCGCCCTGACCTGGTCGAGCGTCACTTCGGTGTCCTCGACGGTGTCGTGGAGGAGCGAGGCCGTCAGGGTCGTTGTCTCCGCGCCCAGTTCGGCGAGGATCAGGGTCACGGCCAGCGGATGCGTGATGTACGGCTCGCCGCTCTTGCGGAACTGCCCCCGGTGGGAGGCTTCGGCGAGCAGGTACGCCCTGCGCAGTACGGCGAGATCGGCGTCCGGGTGGTGCGCGCGATGGGCGTCCGCGACATGCCCCATGGCGTCGGGCAGCCGGTCCCGGGAGGCGGGGCCGAGGAGCGCCGCCCTGCCGAGTCTGCGGAGGTCGATCCTGGGAAGGCCGCGTCTGCGGCTGTGGGCACCAGGGGTGGTGGCCTCTGCACTCATGGGGAGCCTCCGGCAGCATCGACCGGCGGTGGATGAGCGGGAGCGCCCTCCGGGCCGGTGCTTGATGCTATCGAGCCCACCACGTGGAGCAGTCCCGCTCCCGCCCGGCGTGAAACGGATCACCCATTCGAGCGATGCTTCAGGCGAGGGCCGTTTCGAGCCATACCGGGTCGATGTATCCCTCGGCGACGATCACGGCGGGCCCGGCCATCTCGACGGAACCGTCGGGGTGTTCGGTGATGACGAGCCGTCCGCCGGGGAGATCGACGGTGTAGGTGACGGGGGATCCGGTCACCGCGGGGTCCACGCCGTCCCTGCGGGCGGCGGCCACGGCCACCGCGCAGGCGCCCGTGCCGCAGGAGCGGGTCTCGCCCGAACCGCGCTCGTGGACCCGCATGGCGAGATGGCGCGGGCCCCGGTCGACGACGAATTCGGCGTTCACTCCGTCGGGGTAGGCGGAGGAGGGGGTGACGGCGGGCGCGGAGAGCAGGTTCCCGGCGTGCGCCAGGTCGTCGACGAACGCGACCGCGTGCGGATTGCCCATGTTGACGTTGCGCGCGGGCCAGGAGCGGTCGCCGACCGAGACGCTCACGCCGTCGCCCCCGGGGAGCAGCGCCCGGCCCATGTGGACGGTGATGTCGCCGTCCAGCGCCTCGGAGCCGTCCAGCGCCTCGGAGCCGTCCACTCCCTCGGAGCCGCCGATCTCCTCGGAGCCGCCGGTCCTCTTGGAGCCGCCGGTCCCCTTGGAGAGGTGCACCCGCTTCACTCCGCCGCGGGTCGCCACGGCCAGGTCGCCCGCCTCCACGTGACCGGCGCGCTGGAGGTGGCGGGCGAAGACCCGGACCCCGTTGCCGCACATCTCGGCGATGGATCCGTCGGCGTTGCGGTAGTCCATGAACCACTCGGCCTCGCCCGCCATGGCGCGCGCCTCGGGGTGCGCCGCCGACCTGACGACGCGCAGCAGCCCGTCGCCGCCGACGCCCGCCCTGCGGTCGCACAGGGCGGCCACGGCGCGCGGGGGCAGGTCGATGGCGTTGTCGGGGTCGGGGACGATCACGAAGTCGTTCTCGGTCCCGTGGCCCTTGAGGAAGGCGATCGGCGCGGTCTGCGAAGTGCTCACTGATCCATCGTACGAGCAGCCACCGACACCGTCCGCCGGGCGGCGTCCGCACCCGTGATCCGGCGGGTGTCAGCGCAGCCGGGCGACGCGCCAGACGGCCAGGGCCACCAGGGCGGCGGCCACCGTCACGTACAGCGCGATGACGCGCCAGTCGGGGCGTTCGCCGGAGGCGCGGGCCGGCAGGCCGGGCCAGGTGTGGCCGACGCGGCGGGCGGCCATCATGCCCCAGCCTGCCGCGCAGCAGCTGATCAGCAGCCCCAGCATGGCGACGACGGCGCCGCCGTCCCCGGTGCCGAAGGCGAGGGGGAAGGCGAACATCAGCGAGCCGATGGCGGCGAGCGCCACGATCGGGGCGAGTTGCCAGATCCGCAGGCGTCGCTGAGGGCGGAGTTCGACCTCGACCTCGGGGGTCACTGTCTCTTCTTCCGGCCCGTCAGGGCTCAGGCCCGGGGCGTCGTCCGCTGCCCTCGGTGCCGTGGGTTCTCTGTCGCGAGGGCCGGCCTCCATCGCCACGCGCCCTCCCAAGTCGGACTCCAGTGGTCGATCGATGCCCGATGGTCGACCGATGCTCGATGATGGCACGCCGTGGAGTACCGCAAGGGCGCCCTGAGCGTCCCGATGCCATCACGTGATCAGGCTGTAACCGCTCGTTCGACCAACGCCAGCGCCAGGTCGGGGAGTTCCCCCCGTTGCTCGGTTCCGCCGCCCAGCCAGTGCACGCGTGAGTCGCGGCGGAACCACGAATCCTGGCGGCGCGCGAAGCGTTTGGTGGCGCGTACGGTCTCGAAGCGCGCCTCCTCGTCGGTGCACTCGCCCGCGAGCGCCGCGAGCACCTGCTGGTAGCCGAGGGCGCGCGAGGCGGTGCGCCCCTCGCGCAGTCCCCGGGTCTCCAGGTCGCGCACTTCGTCGACGAGCCCCTCGTCCCACATCCGGTCGACGCGCCGCGCGATCCGCTCGTCCAGCTCCGGGCGGGCGACGTCGACGCCGATCTGCACGGTGTCGTAGACGGCTTCGTGGCCGGGCAGATTGGCGGTGAAGGGCTTGCCGGTGATCTCGATCACCTCCAGCGCCCGGACGATCCGGCGGCCGTTGCTGGGCAGGATCGCGCGGCCCGCCTGCGGGTCGGCGGCGGCCAGCCGCGCGTGCAGCGCGCCGGAGCCGCGCAGGGTCAGCTCCGCCTCCAGCCGGGCCCGTACCCCGGGGTCGGTACCGGGGAAGTCGAGCGCGTCGATGGCGCCGCGTACGTACAGCCCGGAGCCTCCCACCAGCACGGGGGTACGGCCCGCCGCGAGCAGCCGGTCGATCTCCGTCCGGGCCCGCTTCTGGTACTCGGCGACGCTGGCGGCCTCGGTGACGTCCCAGATGTCGAGGAGATGGTGCGGGACGCCGGCACGTTCCTCGGTCGTCAACTTGGCCGTGCCGATGTCCATCCCCCGGTAGAGCTGCATGGAGTCGGCGTTGACGACCTCACCGCCGAGTTGCCGGGCGAGGTGAACGCCGAGATCTGACTTGCCGGCCGCGGTGGGACCGACGACGGCGATGACCCGCGGTGCGGTAGCTGCGCTTCTCACTGCCCCAGTCTCGCAAACTCGCGGGCTCCTGCCCGAACGAGTTACGCAGCGCCGCACGCCGGTGCGTACGCCGGTGGCCGCACGCCGGCGCGCGCGGCGCACGGCGCGCGATGCCGCCGCCGCGAGTAATCTGTGAGGTACATAGGCTGTTGTTTCCTCCGAGGGAAGGTGGCCCATGGGCTTCCTGGATTCACTGAAGGCCAAGATCGGTCCGGCCCGTGACAAGGTCACCGACCTCGCGCAGCAGCACGGGGACAAGATCGAGCAGGGACTGGACAAGGCTGCCCGTACGGTCGACGAGAAGACCAAGGGCAAGTACAGCGACAAGATCGGTACCGGCACGGACAAGGCGAAGGGCGCCCTGGACAAGCTCGCCCACAAGGACGACGGAACTCCCCCGCCGCCCGCCGCCTCCTCTTGATCCACCGCACGCACACCTGGGCGCGTCCCGCCGCCCGTCGGCGGGACGCGCCCAGGCCATGTCCATGAACCGGACGCGGGGCGGTCCTAGGACCAGACGGCCACGAAGTAACCGACGCCGTACGGCGCGTCCTCGTACAGCAACTCGCCGCCCAGCCCCGCGCCCTGCGCCGCGCCCGCGAGCACCTGCCAGGGCGCCCGGCCCGCCGCCTTGAGCGCGCGGGCAGGTTCCGTTTCCAGCGCCAGCAGCCCCGGCACATCAGCGGCCGCCAGGGCCCGCGCCGCTTCCGCGTCGAAGGCCGGCGCCCGCTCGTCCAGATACCCGGGGGCCTTGACCGTACGGCAGGCACTGCCGTCGCCCATGACGAGCAGGGCCACCCGGTCGGCTCCCGCGGCGAGCTCCCGCCCCGCCCCGGCACAGTCCTCGGGGGCCAGCGCCTCCCCCACGCCCAGCCCCGATACCGGGGCGCCGCTCCAGAGGACGTGCTCCAGCAGCCAGGCGGCGACGGCAAGGGAGGCGGGCAGTTCGCGTCCCGCCGCCGATTCCGGCCCAGGCTCGGTGCGGACCCCGCCGAGTACGGCTTCGGAGTCGACGCCGAAGCCTCTGAAGGAGCCGACGGCGCCCTGCGGGTGGACCCCGAGGCCCGTCTCCCCCGCGGGGCCGACGACGACCAGCCGGTCGGGGCGTGCGGCGGCCAGCACGCCGAGCGCCCGCGCGCACGCGGCGCGCGCGGCGTCGAGTTCGGGAGCGGCACCGGCGGCTACGGCGGGCACGAGCAGGGGCGGGCTGGGGCACACGGCGGCGGATACGAGCATGATCGGCAGCCTAAACGGCGCGACGCCCGGCCGTACCCGCGAGGAGCGGATGCCCCCTTCATGGGAAGGGCGTCACGGAGCGCCCGCGCCCGGCAGGTCCTCGCGGCCGAGCCAGGAGGGCACCTCCGGAACGTCCGCGTCCCAAGGGCGGGGCGGTTCCGGCGGCGGAGGAGGAGCAAGCGGCGGCGGAGGCAGCGGCGGATCCGCCCGGACCGGTTCGGCAGGCGGGGCGGGAGCCGGGGGCGGCGGGTCGCTGTCGTACAGCAGCTCGGCCACGGTGAACCGGCAGTGGAACTGCTGCCACACGCCCTCGATGACGAGCAGGTAGCCGTCCCCGTCCGCGTAGAGCCTGGTGCGTTTGGGATTGGCCGGATGCATGGGCGAGAAGCGTCTGGCGCGCCCGAGCAGCTCGGCCATCGCCTCTTCCCTGGTCCCGTCCACATGGGCCAGGACATCGGGCGCCCACACCCGCTTCTGATTGCCGAATCCGAGATTCTGCTCGACGATCAGCCCCCACCTGGTGGCCGTCACTCGACCGCGCAACCGCCCGTGACCGCCGGAAGCGGGGCCGGGACCCCGACCGTGGGCAGTCCCAGCAGCACACCGGCCGGCTTCGGGGCGGAGGCGGCGTTCCGCCGCTCCCAGGCGTCACCGGCGCGGGTGCGGCGCACCGCCGGGGCGGGTCCCTCGGCGAGCAGGTGGTGCGGGGCCGCGTAGGTGATCTCCACGGTCACCACATCGCCGGGCCGCACCTCCTCGTCCGGCTTGGTGAAGTGGACGAGACGGTTGTCGGGGGCGCGGCCCGAGAGCCGGTGGGTGGCTCCGTCCTTGCGGCCCTCGCCCTCGGCGACCATGACCTCCAGCGTCCGGCCGACCTGCTGCTTGTTCTCCTCCCAGGAGATCTCCTCCTGGAGGGCGGACAGCCGCATGTAGCGCTCCTGGACGATCTCCTTGGGGATCTGCCCGTCCATGTCGGCGGCCGGGGTGCCGGGGCGCTTGGAGTACTGGAAGGTGAACGCCTGCGCGAAGCGCGCCTCGCGCACGACCTTCATCGTCTGCTCGAAGTCCTCCTCGGTCTCGCCGGGGAAGCCCACGATGATGTCGGTGGAGATGGCGGCGTGCGGGATCGCGGCGCGCACCTTGTCGATGATGCCCAGGTAGCGGTCCTGCCGGTACGAGCGGCGCATCGCCTTCAGGATCGGGTCCGAGCCGGACTGGAGCGGCATGTGGAGCTGCGGCATCACGTTCGGGGTCTCGGCCATCGCCGCGATCACGTCGTCCGTGAAGTCACGCGGATGCGGCGAGGTGAAGCGGACACGCTCCAGCCCCTCGATCGCGCCACAGGCGCGCAGCAGCTTGGAGAACGCCTCGCGGTCGCCCATGTCGGAGCCGTACGCGTTGACGTTCTGGCCGAGCAGCGTGATCTCGGAGACGCCCTCGGAGACCAGCGCCTCGATCTCGGCGAGGATGTCGCCGGGGCGGCGGTCCTTCTCCTTGCCGCGCAGCGCCGGGACGATGCAGAAGGTGCAGGTGTTGTTGCAGCCGACCGAGATGGAGACCCACGCGGCGTACGCGGACTCGCGGCGGGTCGGCAGCGTGGAGGGGAACGCCTCCAAGGACTCCGCGATCTCGATCTGCGCCTCTTCCTGGACGCGGGCGCGCTCCAGGAGGACCGGCAGCTTGCCGATGTTGTGCGTGCCGAAGACGACATCGACCCAGGGCGCGCGCCGCACGATGGTGTCGCGGTCCTTCTGCGCCAGGCAGCCGCCGACGGCGATCTGCATGCCGGGCCGCCTGGTCTTCATCGGCGCCAGCCGGCCGAGGTTGCCGTACAGCTTGTTGTCGGCGTTCTCCCGCACCGCGCAGGTGTTGAAGACGACAACATCGGCGTCCCCGTCGGCGCCTTCGGGCGCGCGGACGTATCCGGCTCCCTCCAGCAGGCCCGACAGCCGCTCGGAGTCGTGGACATTCATCTGGCACCCGTAGGTGCGCACCTCGTAAGTCTTCGCGCTCATCTCGCCCACCAGGGTACGGGGTCCCGCGCGGCCGTCGCCCGGGGATTCCCGGGAGGCCCGTGGCGACCTCAAGCCAAGCCCTGGTCATCACGGGGAGTGAGCTGACAGGATCGGCACATGTTCACTTTCCCGGCCCGGCCCGGCAGGGCCCGCGTTCTCCAGGGCGCCGCGGCGTTCCTGGTGGTGCTCGGGCTGCTGTTGTGGTGGCTGCTGCCGATCGGGAAGTCGACGCCGAACGGCTCGGTCGTCTTCAGCACGGGGGTGAACAGCGGGGTCTACGAGCGGTACGGAAAGCTGCTGAAGGAGGATCTCGGCCGCGATCTGCCCGATGTGTCGGTCGCGCTGCGGAGCAGCGAGGGATCGCAGGAGAACATCGCGCGGGTGGCCTCCGGTGACGCTCAGTTCACCATCGCCACGGCCGACGCGGTGGCGAAGTACCAGATGGACGACAAGCCGGGCGCGGACCGGCTGAGCGGCTGTGCGCGCCTGTACGACGACTATGTGCAGCTGGTCGCCGCCAAGGACAAGAAGATCGGCTCCGTCGCCGACCTGGCCGGCCGGCGCGTGGGCGTGGGGCAGGACAGGTCGGGGGTCCGGCTGATAGCCGACCGGATCCTGACGGCCGCGGGGCTCGACCCGGAGAACGGGATCACCCCGGTCTCGTCCGGCATAGACACGATGCCGGGCCAGCTCGAACGGGGCGAGCTGGACGCCTTCTTCTGGTCGGGCGGGCTGCCGACCAGCACCATCCAGAAGCTGTCCAAGCGCTTCGCCATCAACCTGGTCCCGCTGACGCCCTCCCTGATCAACCAGTTGCACGCCTCGGGCGGGGCGGCCGCGCGCTATTACCGGTCCGCCGCGATGCCCGCGGACGCCTACGGCGAGGCGCAGGGGAACAAGGCGGTGCCGACCGTCGCGGTGGCCAATCTCCTGGTCACCACGGACCGGGTCTCCACCGAGTTGGTGAAGGGCTTCACCCGTACCGTGATCAAGAGCCGGGACCGCATAGGCAAGGAGGTCCACCCCGCGCAGCTGGTGGACCTGCGGACCGCGATATACACGGACCCGCTCCCCCTGCACGAGGGCGCCCAGCAGTACTACCGGTCGGTCAAACCCTGACGTCCCGACGAGCGCGCGGGGCACCGGGTCTCACGGTGTCGGCGCCGATCGCGGGAGGCTGAGCGTCACCCGCAGGCCGCGTGGTTCCCCGTGCGCGTACGAGATGGAGCCGCCGCCCGCCGTGAGCAGCGCCCTGGTGATGGACAGGCCGAGTCCTGAGCCCTTGATGTTCTGGTGCCGGCCGCTGCGCCAGAAGCGGTCCCCGATCCGGGCGATCTCGTCGTCCGTGAGACCGGGTCCGCCGTCGCTGACGACGATCGTGGAGGTGGCGCCCTCGCCGGTGACGGTGACCGTGACCTCTTCGCCCGCCGGAGTGAATTTCAGCGCGTTGTCGATCACGGCGTCCAGTGCGCTGGAGAGCGCGATGGGGTCGGCCCAGGCGGTGACCGCGGCACGGCACTCGGTCAGTCCGACGCCCTTCTCCTCGGCGAGGGCGCGCCAGGCCGCGACCCGCTCGGTCGCCACCTCACCGATGTCGGTGAGCCGCAGATCGGCGGCGCTGTGCTCGGCCAGCGCCAGCCCCAGCAGGTCGTCCAGGACCTGGGCGAGCCGCTTGCCCTCGGTCCGTACGGCGGCGATCTCCGGGTTCCCCTCGGGCAGTTCGAGGCCGAGGAGTTCGATCCGCAGCAGCAGCGCGGCGAGCGGATTGCGCAGTTGGTGGGAGGCGTCGGCGACGAAGGCGCGCTGCTGTTCCAGTACGTCCTCGACGTTGTCGGCCATCTCGTTGAACGAGTCGGCCAGCCGTCGCAGTTCCGGCGGACCGCCGGCCGCGGCGACCCGGGACTTCATCCGGCCGGTGGCGATGTCGTGGGTGGCCGCGTCCAGCACCCGTACGGGACGCAGCACCCAGCCCGTCAGCCGGACGGCCAGCCCCACGGCGACCAGCATGGCCAGCGCCTCGCCCGCGGCGATGTACAGCCAGCCCCTGAGGATCCGTGAGCGCATCTGGTCGGTCGGGGAGTCGGTCACCACGACCGCGACCACGTCTCCGTCCCGTACCACCGGCGAGTCGACGATGAGCCGGCCGTCCTGCCAGGGCCAGACCTGCTCGGGGTCGCCGCTGCGGCGGCCGAGCAGGGCCTCCTTGAAGGACTTGCGGCCCTGTCCGTCCACCGGCACGCTCCAGTTCTCCGGAGCGCTGGCCATCGCGTCGTCGTCCCGGTAGAAGACGCCGACCCGGATGCCGTACACGTCGTAGTAGCGGTCGAGTTCCTCCGCGAGCAGTTCACGGCGCTCCTCGGTTCCCGAGGAGCCCTCGGCGACGAACTGGGCGAGCGCCGCGACCCGCGCCGTGTCGTCGATCCGGTCCACGACGACCTTCTGCTGTTCGGCGGCGGCGAGTCTCACGGCGAGCGGAAACCCCAGCGCGAGGAGTACGCCCGCCATGAGAACGATCAGCAGGGGGAACAGGCGGCTGCTCACGGGCGGCTACGGCCCCTGGTGCGCGGCCGGGACGACGAGCCGGTAGCCGACTCCCCGTACGGTCTCGATCAGCGCGGGCATGCCGAGCTTGCCGCGCAGCGAGGCGACATGGACTTCGAGCGTGCGGCCGGTGCCTTCCCAACTGGTGCGCCACACCTCGCTGATGATCTGCTCCCGGCCGAAGACCACACCGGGGCGCTGGGCGAGCAGCGCCAGCAGATCGAATTCCTTACGGGTCAGCTGGACCGCCGCGCCGTCGACGCTGACGCGTCTGGTGGGCAGTTCGAGGGTGAGCCGGCCCAGCCGCTGGGCGGTCTCCGGCCCGGGTCCTGGCTCGTCCCCGCTCGTCGTGCGCCGGCTGACGGCGTGGATCCGGGCGAGCAGTTCACCGGTGTCGTACGGCTTGACGACATAGTCGTCGGCCCCCAGGTTGAGGCCATGGATCCGGGACCGGACATCGGCACGCGCCGTCACCATGATCACCGGGGTCGCGGTGATCTTCCGGATCTTGCCGCAGACCTGGTAGCCGTCCTGGTCGGGCAGGCCGAGGTCGAGCAGCACCACCCCGAACGGTGACTTGCCGGCGTTGGCGGCGGGAAGCAGCGCCTGAAGCGCCTCCTCGCCGTTGCGGGCATGCGTCACCTGGAATCCATGCTTGGCGAGCACGGCCGACAGGGCGGCGGCGACATGGTCGTCGTCCTCCACGAGCAGCAGTCTCACGGGCCCCCTTCTTCGCGGTCGCGGTCATGAACGAGTACGTGCATCGGTACGTACCCGAGTAAGTACGTACCTGGCATCCACGCCGATGGTGCCGCGCCAGTCAAGTGTCTTCCCGTTACGCCGAGGTTTCCGTTACCCACCCGGTACTCCCCGCACCGTCCCCTTCACACGGAGTGTCCGGTTGCGGCCGGATCGTTATGCTCAATTTCAGCTCAGATGTAATGACGCTGATCGCAGTGCGTGACTAAGGTCCTCCCAACCGAGGAGGACGGAGCAAAAAGCCGATGAGCGGAGTGTCAGCGACCAAGGGCACCGAGGACGCCGGGCCGGCGACGGGCGACCTGGTCGTACTGAGCAACGTGAACAAGCACTTCGGCGCGCTGCATGTGCTCCAGGACATCGACCTGACCATCGCCCGTGGCGAGGTCGTGGTCGTCATCGGGCCCTCCGGGTCCGGCAAGTCCACACTGTGCCGCACCATCAACCGCCTGGAGACGATCGATTCGGGCGCCATCACGATCGACGGGAAGCCGCTGCCGGACGAGGGCAGGGAGCTGGCCAGGCTGCGCGCCGATGTCGGCATGGTCTTCCAGTCGTTCAACCTCTTCGCACACAAGACCGTGCTGGAGAACGTCACACTGGGCCAGCTGAAGGTCCGCAAGGCCGACAAGAAGGCGGCCGAGGAGAAGGCGCGGGCGCTGCTCGACCGGGTGGGCGTCGGCTCGCAGGCCGACAAGTACCCGGCGCAGCTCTCGGGTGGTCAGCAGCAGCGCGTCGCCATCGCGCGGGCGCTGGCGATGGACCCGAAGGTCATGCTCTTCGACGAGCCGACCTCGGCGCTCGACCCCGAGATGATCAATGAAGTGCTCGAGGTCATGCAGCAACTGGCGCGCGACGGAATGACGATGGTCGTCGTCACCCACGAGATGGGCTTCGCCCGCTCGGCCGCGAACCGGGTGGTCTTCATGGCGGACGGCCGGATCGTGGAAGAGGCGTCACCCGACGAGTTCTTCAGCAATCCGCGCAGCGACCGGGCCAAGGACTTCCTGTCGAAGATCCTGCACCACTGATTCCACCGACTCCGCTGATCGCAGCGCTGATCCCGCCCGCCGGTCTCACCCACTGATTCCCGCACCGCCGTATCCGTACCGCCGGTGTCCGCGTCATTGATCACCGCATCAGTGGTCGGGGCTCTGCTCACGGCTCTTTCACAGCTCTTCTTACGGCTCTACCGAGTTGGCAGAACCTGTTCGTTCACGTCTCACCGAGGGAAGTTCACCCATGAAGCTTCAGAAGGCAACCGCGGCGGCCGCCACCGCCCTGGTCATCGCCCTGACCGCCACCGCCTGCGGCGGCGACAGCAAGGACGACAGCAGCGGCAGTGGCAGCGGCGACAAGATCACCATCGGTATCAAGTTCGACCAGCCCGGTATCGGCCTCCAGAAGCCCGACGGCAGCTACGCGGGCTTCGACGTGGACGTCGCGACGTACGTCGCCAAGGAACTCGGTTACGACGCGAAGAACATCGTCTGGAAAAAGGCCCCCAGCGCCGAGCGCGAGAACCTGATCGCCAATGGTGACGTCAAGTTCGTCGCCGCCAGCTACACGATCAACGACGAGCGCAAGAAGAAGGTCGACTTCGCCGGCCCGTACCTCCTCGCCCACCAGGACCTGCTGGTCCGCGCGGACGACAATTCCATCACCAAGGCCGAGGACCTGAACTCCAAGAAGCTCTGTTCGGTCGCGGGCTCGACCTCGGCGCAGAACATCCACGACACCCTCGCGCCGAAGGCCGACCTTCAGGAGTTCGCCGGCTACTCCGAGTGCCTGACGGGCCTGGAGAACGAGGCCGTCGACGCGCTGACCACGGACGACTCCATCCTCGCCGGTTACGCCGCGCAGCCGGAGCTGAAGGGCAAGTTCAAGCTGCTGGGTCTCAAGCTCAGCGACGAGCCCTACGGCATCGGCCTCAAGAAGGGCGACACCGAGCTGAAGACCAAGGTCAACGACGCCCTCAAGAAGATGGTGTCGGACGGCTCCTGGGAGAAGGCCGTGAAGGCCAACTTCGGCCCGGCCAACTACAAGAACGAGCCCGCCCCGCAGATCGCCGACTGAAGACAGCAGTGACGCGCCGCCGGCCGGTCCGGCGGCGCGTACCGACCAGCCAACCAGGGGAGAGCGCGGGGCATCGTGTTCGACTTTCTTGATTCCGGGCAGTACGACCTGCTCGGCGCCTTCTGGGTGACGGTGCAGCTCACCCTCTACTCCGCAGTCGGTTCCCTCATATGGGGAACGCTGCTCGCCGGGATGCGGGTCAGTCCCGTGCCCCTTCTGCGTACCTTCGGTACCGGGTACGTCAACGTGGTCCGTAACACCCCGCTGACCCTGGTGCTGGTCGGCTGTTCACTGGGGCTCGGCCAGACCCTCCAGTTCACCCTCGGCGGCCAGGACTTCAAGTCCATCGGCTTCCGGCTCGCCGTTCTCGGGCTGGTCGCCTATACGAGCACCTTCGTCTGCGAGTCGATCCGCTCCGGTATCAACACCGTGCCGGTCGGCCAGGCGGAGGCGGCACGCGCCCTCGGGCTGAGCTTCCGCCAGGTACTGACGCTGATCATTCTTCCGCAGGCGTTCCGTTCCGTGGTGGCACCGCTCGCCAACGTACTGATCGCGCTGACCAAGAACACCACGGTGGCCGCCGCCATCGGTGTCGCGGAGGCCTCGGCGTTGATGAAGAAAATGATCGAGAACGAATCCAGCGCGCTCTTCGCGGTCTTCGCGGTCTTCGCCTTCGGATTCATCGTTCTCACCCTTCCCACCGGTCTGCTGCTGGGCTGGGTCAGCAAGCGAGTGGCGGTGAAGCGATGAGTGCGACGTCCGTTCTGTACGACGCCCCCGGGAAAGCCGCCAAGCGGCGCAATGTGATCTATACGGTCGTGTTCCTGGTCCTGTTCGCCCTGGCGGCCTGGTGGATCCTGTCCGTGATGGCCGACAAGAACCAGCTGGCGGCCGAGAAGTGGAGTCCGTTCGTCAAGGACTCCAAGGTGTGGACCACCTATCTGCTGCCGGGTCTCGGCGAGACGCTCAAGGCGGCGGCCCTCGCCATCGTGATCGCCCTGCCCCTCGGCGCGCTGCTCGGCATCGGCAGGCTCTCCGACCACGCGTGGGTCCGGGTACCGGTCGGCGCGGTGGTGGAGTTCTTCCGGGCCATCCCGGTCCTGATGATGATGATCTTCGCGAGTGCGCTGTACGTGCAGTTCAGCAATGTCTCGTCCGATCTGCGCCCGCTCTACGCGGTGGTGACGGGCCTCGTGCTGTACAACTCGTCGGTCATCGCCGAGGTCGTGCGCGCCGGGATCCTCACGCTGCCGCGCGGCCAGACCGACGCCGCGAAGGCGATCGGCATGCGCAAGGGCCAGACCATGGGGTACGTCCTGCTCCCGCAGGCTGTCACGGCGATGCTGCCGGCCCTGGTCAGCCAGCTGGTCGTGATCGTCAAGGACACCGCTCTGGGCGGTGCGGTGCTCGGATTCGCCGATCTTCTCTCGCAGAAGGACACGATCCCCGCCAATTACGGCGCGAACACCATCGCGACCATCGTCGTCCTCGCGCTGATCTACATCGCCCTCAACTTCGCGCTCACCAGTTTCGCGGGGTGGCTGGAGAAGCGGCTGCGCGGCAGCAAGAAGAGCACGGGCGCGGTGCTCGGGGCCGATGACGCGGATCAGGCCAACGCGCCGGGCGCCCCGGCGAACGCCAGCGGCGTCTGAGGCTGACGGGACTGGGGGTGTGCGCGCCGCGCTGAGCAGCGCTTGACGCGAGCACCCCCAGTGGGTTGCATACGTTCTGTGATCACGCACCGGGCTCCTACCGCCCTTGACCGTATGACCGCGCGGGCCGGAGGGGTCGTGCCGTGGACCCGGTGATCGTCGTCGGCGCGGGCCCCGTCGGGCTCGCGCTGGCGCTGGCCCTCGCCGCCCAGGACGTCCCTTCCGTCGTACTGGACGAAGGGGACGGTACGGACGATCCCCGTCCGGCCCGTACGGCCATACTGCGGCCCGACACCGCAGCCCTGGTGGCCCGGCTCGGCTGCACGACCCTCGGTGACGAGGGCACCCGCTGGGCCGGCTGGCGTCTGATGCGCCGCAAGCAGCTGATGCGCGAGCTGCCTCTCGGTGAGGCGGAAGGCGCCCCGACTCCCCTGCACATCCCGCAGCACGCCCTGTCGCGCGGGCTGCGCGAGGCCATCGCCGGACAGGATCTGGTGCGGCTGGTCACCGGCAGCCGGCTCGACTCGTTGGAGCAGAACGGCCGCTCGATCACCGCGCACACCCGTGGGACCGGTGCGGCCCGCTGGCAGGGCAGCCATCTGGTGGGCTGCGACGGCGCGCGGTCCACCGTCCGCAAACTGCTCGGCATCCGCTTCCCGGGGCGTACGGCGGTGGAGCGGCACGCCGTCGCCGCGCTCCGCGCCGATCTGCCCTGGCCGGGCGAGGCCCTGCTGCACCGGCAGCCGCCCTGGCGCGGGGGTGGCGAGGAGGTCTCCGCGCGGCCGCTCGCCGACGGCGTGTGGCGGCTGGACTGGCTCCTGCCCTCGCGTGGCGAGCTGGTGACGCCCGACGCGCTGGTGGCGCGGCTGCGGGACACCCTGGCCGGCTGGTGCGGGGAGACCCCTCCGTACGAGCTGCTCGACACCGGCGTCTACACGCTGCACCACCGGCTCGCCAGGCGCTGGCGCGCGGGCCGGGCGTTCCTGGCCGGGGACGCCGCCCATCTGCTCGGCGCGGTGGGTACCCAAGGGCTGGACGAAGGGCTGCGGGACGTCGGCAATCTGGCCTGGAAACTGGCCGAGGACTGGCACCACGTCGCGTCGGAGACGCTGCTCGACAGCTATCAGGCCGAGCGGCGCACCGCGGTCGCCGCGCGGCTGCGGGCGGCGGACCAGTCGTTGCCGATACTGCGGGGCGGCGGCGGGCTGCGCACGTACATGCCGGGAGCCACGCGCGGGCACGACACGCTGCTCGCCGACGGGCATCTGGGGCACGGACCATTGGGAGCACCACCGTCCTATCCGCACTCCCCCCTCGCGCCTCCGCGCGCCGAGGCGCAGACGGAGGTGAGTACGCCCCCCGGCGGGCCGGTCGTGAACGTACGGGTGACGGCGCCCGACGGGACGACCGTACGGCTCGGGGACCGGCTCGGGCAGGGGCGGCTGCTGGTGCTGCTGGTCGCGCCGGGCACCGGGGTGTGGGACCGGCGGCACTGGCTGACGGCGGGGGTCATGCCCCGGCTGGCCGCCGCCGTCACGGCCCTGCCGGTACAGGCGGAGCTGCTGGTCACCGAGGCGTATCCGGGGGCTTCCGCGCACAGCGTGCTGCTGGTACGACCGGACGGACATCTGGTGACGGCTTTCGGCGGGGTGCGCCCCGCCGACCTCTACGCGGCGGCGGACGCGGCGCGCGGAGGCGCTCCGTCCGCGCGCCCTGCGCAGGAGCGGCCGGAGGATTCGGCCGGGCGGGACGAGGAGGCCCGGCCGACGCGCGACCGCACTGCGAACATCAATTGACCCTCGCGGGCTCGCATGGTGTACTCCGAATTGTGACCGACACCGATGTGCGCCTGTGGCGGAGAGTCCATATGGACCTGCTCCGCTACGCGGGCTGCGTCTGTCGCCCGTCCTGCTGATTCGCCCTTCTTCTCCCCGTACCTGCCGCGCCGTGCTCGTGGCGGGTGCACGCTCGCGAACTTCTCAGGACGGTCACCATGTCTGTTCCCGTACGTACCTCCGCGCCCTCGTCCGCCCCGGCGACCGGCGCGGAACGCACCTCACCTCCCCAGGTCTCCGGGCCGACCCCCGCCGAACTGCTGGGCTTCGTCCGCAGGACCGCCGGGGACGCCGCGCTGGTCGCCTCCCTCCCCCTCGATCCGGAGGGCCGTACCTGGGTCCGGCTCGAAGGTCCCCGGGGCAGCGAGGCATGGCTGATCGGCTGGCCGCCCGGTACGGGCACCGGCTGGCACGATCACGGCGGCTCGCACGGCGCGTTCGCCACGGCGTCGGGCTCGCTGCGGGAGGACTCGCTGGCGGCCAGGCTGCCCACCGAGGGGTGGAAGACCCTGGAACTGGCGGAGGACGTCGACCGCGAGCGGCAGCTGTCGGCGGGCGAGGGCCGGGCGTTCGGCCGGCACCACGTGCACGAGGTCCGCAACGAGTCGACCGCCGAGCACGCGGTCTCCGTACACGCGTACTACCCGCCGCTGCCGCTGATGCGGCGCTACAGCCGCACGGGCGCGGTGCTCCGTCTTGAGCAGGTCGAGCGTCCCGAGGAGTGGCAGTGAGCGACGGGGCGACGTCGGATCAGTCAGGGCCGGACCAGCCGGGGACGGGCGTGGCAACCGAGCGGGTGGGCATAGACGAGCTGCTGGAACGGGTACGCGAGGACCTGGACCGCATAGGACCGCGCGAGGCGTTCGCCGCCGCCGGCGACGGTGCGCTGCTGGTGGACATCCGGTACGCGGCGCTGCGGGAGCGCGACGGGCTGATTCCGGGCGCCCTGGTCGTGGAGCGCAACGAGCTGGAGTGGCGGCTCGATCCGCAGGGCAGCCATCGCGCCCCTGAAGCCACCGGTCACGGACTGCGGGTGATAGTGATCTGCAACGAGGGGTACGCGTCCAGTCTCGCGGCGGCGTCCCTGCGTCAGCTGGGACTCGACCGTGCGACCGATCTGGTGGGCGGCTTCCAGGCATGGAAGGCGGCGGGACTGCCGGTCTCCCGGTAGCCCGTGGCGGAGGCGGCGCGGAGTGGCACCGGCGGCGGATCGGTCGGCGGGAGGCGGCCCGCGACCGGTCAGCTGAAATCCTCGTCCAGCCCCTCGGTGTCCTCCCCCTCCTCCTCCAGCGCCTGCCTGACCACGCGCAGCGCCATTCCCTCCGAGTAGCCCTTGCGGGCCAGCATTCCCGCGAGCCTGCGCAGCCGTTTGTCGCGCTCCAGGCCGCGGGTGGCCCGGAGCTTGCGGGCGATCAGCTCGCGCGCGGTCGCCTCCTCCTGGTCCGAGTCGAGCTGCCCGACCGCCTCGTCGATCAGTGAGGCGTCCACGCCTTTCGTACGCAGCTCCCGCGCGAGGGCTCGCCGGGCAAGGCCCCGGCCGTGGTGCCGGGACTCCACCCAGGCGTCCGCGAACGCCGCGTCGTTGATCAGCCCCACGTCCTCGAAGCGGGAGAGCACCTCCTCCGCGATCTCCTCGGGGATCTCCCGCTTCGCCAGCGCGTCCGCCAATTGTTTACGGGTGCGCGGGGTCCCGGTGAGCAGGCGCAGACAGATCGCCCGCGCCCGCTCCGCCGGATCCTGGGGCGACAGCTCCTGCTCGGCCCTCGACGAGTCGGAGCTGCCGCCCGGCTTTTCCGTCCGCCGCCTCTTCGTGTAAGGCACGGTCCCGGACTAGCTCTTGGCCGCTGCCGCCTTGGCCGACTTGGCCTTGGCGGCGGGGGCGGGCACCGACTTGGACGTGTCGTCGGCCGGGGCGGGACCACCCGCCGCGTCCGCGCCGGGCTCTCCTCCCGGAGTCTCCGGCCTGACGCCGATGCCCAGCTTCTCCAGGATCTTCTTCTCGATCTCATTGGCGAGATCGGGGTTGTCCTTGAGGAAGTTCCGGGCGTTCTCCTTGCCCTGGCCGAGCTGGTCGCCCTCGTACGTGTACCAGGCGCCGGCCTTGCGCACGAAGCCGTGCTCCACGCCCATGTCGATCAGACCGCCCTCGCGGCTGATGCCCTGGCCGTACAGGATGTCGAACTCGGCCTGCTTGAAGGGCGGCGCGACCTTGTTCTTGACGACCTTCACGCGGGTGCGGTTGCCAACGGCGTCGGTGCCGTCCTTCAGGGTCTCGATACGGCGGATGTCGAGGCGCACCGAGGCGTAGAACTTGAGCGCCCGGCCACCGGTCGTGGTCTCCGGCGAACCGAACATCACACCGATCTTCTCGCGGAGCTGGTTGATGAAGATCGCGGTGGTCTTGGACTGGTTGAGCGCGCTGGTGATCTTGCGGAGCGCCTGGCTCATCAGCCGCGCCTGGAGACCGACGTGCGAGTCGCCCATCTCGCCCTCGATCTCCGCGCGCGGCACCAGGGCCGCCACGGAGTCGATGACGATGAGGTCGAGTGCCCCGGAGCGGACCAGCATGTCCACGATTTCGAGCGCCTGCTCGCCGTTGTCCGGCTGGGACAGGAGCAGGTTGTCGATGTCGACGCCGAGCTTCTTCGCGTACTCGGGGTCGAGGGCGTGCTCGGCGTCCACGAAGGCCACCGAACCGCCGAGCCGCTGCGCGTTCGCCACGGCGTGCAGCGTCAGCGTCGTCTTGCCGGAGGACTCCGGGCCGTAGACCTCCACCACGCGTCCGCGCGGCAGGCCGCCGACGCCGAGCGCGACGTCGAGCGCGGTCGAGCCGGTGGGGATGACCTCAATGGGGTCGTTCGGCCGGTCACCGAGGCGCATCACCGCGCCCTTCCCGAATTGCCGTTCAATCTGTGCGAGAGCGGCGTCCAGCGCCTTCTCGCGGTCGGTTCCTGCCATGGGTTCCACCCGATTTGCTTGAGTCGATCGCTTCACGTCAGTGACGCTATCCCCTGCCACTGACAACGCGCCCCGACGCCCTCCCGGCCTGTGGAAAACCGGGCCGGTCCGTCCGGCCGGACCACGGCATCACACCACCGCGCCGACAGGCTCGGGAAACACCGTCCACCACCCCATAAGAATAGATGTTCGATTTTGGTGTCAAGCACGCTCGCGCCGCAGCGCGTGTCGCAGCCGCGTCAGCGGCGGAGTGCCGCCGAGTGGCCTGCGGCCCCCCACTCTCGCGTCGTCCATCACGTCGTACCGCTTCACGTACGCCCCGAGGAACGCCTGGAGCGTGGCGATCGCCGGGATCGCGATCAGCGCGCCGACTGCGCCCAGCAGCGCGGTCCCCGCGATGACCGATCCGAAGGCCACGGCCGGGTGGATGTCGACGGTCCTGGCGGTCAGCTTCGGCTGGAGCACGTAGTTCTCGAACTGCTGGTAGATCACCACGAACGCGAGCACCCACAGCGCGTACCAGGGATCCACGGTGAAGGCGATCAGCATCGGCAGGGCGCCCGCGAGATACGTGCCGATGGTCGGGATGAACTGGGAGACCAGCCCCACCCACACCGCGAGGGCCGGCGCGTAGGGCACGTCCAGGATCTCCAGCATGATGTAGTGCGCCACCCCGGAGATGAGCGCCATCAGCCCGCGGGAGTAGAGATAGCCGCCCGTCTTGTCGACCGCGATCTCCCAGGCGCGCAGCACCTCGGCCTGCCGGGCTGGCGGGAGTACGGAGCAGAGCCCGCGCCGCAGCCGGGGCCCGTCCGCCGCGAAGTAGAACGAGAACAGGAAGATCGTCAGCAGCCGGAACAGCCCGCCCAGGACGGTGGTGGAGACGTCGAGGACTCCGGTCGCGCTGTTCTGCACATATCTCTGCAGCCAGTCGGAGTGGAGCAGGCTGTCCTGGACAGCGACCCGGGACAGCTCCGTGTGGAAGGTCTCGTTGATCCAGTTGATCACCGAGTCGAGGTACTGCGGGAAGGAGTCGACCATGTCGAGGATCTGACCGGCCAGTATCGAACCGAGCATCAGGACGAAGCCGACGCTCGCGATCAGCACCGCGATGAAGACGATGAAAGTGGCGAGTCCACGCCGCATACCGCGATCCGCCATCCGGCTGACGGCGGGTTCGACCGCCAGCGCCAAGAAGAAGGCGATCAGTATGTTGATCAGCAATCCGATGAGCTGGTGGAATGCCCAACTGCCCAGCTGGAAACAGGCGAGGAGCGCCAGCGCGAGGATCATGGCACGCGGCAGCCAGCCGGGCATACGGCCGCGATCGCGGCGACCGCTCCCCCCGTCGGGCGGTGACGGCCGCGCCGCCGGAGGCGCCCCGGAAGCCGCCGGGGCTGTCCCGGACGGGGTGGCCTGCGGAGCGATCGCAGGGGAGGTCGGCGAGGGGACCGGCGGTTGTACGCCCGGTGCGGTGTTGTCAGTCGGTGCCACGGGCCCAGTGTGGCCTACCCCTGCGACACCGGTGTCCGGTGGGCGCGTCAGCGCTTCTCGGCCGGAATTCCCACGGCAGCGCAGACCGCGCGCCAGACGTCCTTCGTCTCCCAGCCGGAGTCGAGTGCCTCGTGCACCGTACGGCCGCCCAGTTCGGCCATCACATGGTCACGGGCGAAGGAGTCGGCGTAACCGGCGCCGAAGTGGTCCGCCATCCGTTCCCAGAAAATCGTCAACCGCATGCCACCAGTATCGCGCCCCTGAGAGTGCAGCAGGGCCCGTCCCCATTGCTCCCCGCCGTTTCCGGCCTACGGTCGGAACATGGCTGGCACCGAAGGATCCCCCGCGTCCCCCCTCGCCCGCGCCGAGCACTTCGTCTGGCTGACGGCACGCGTGCTCGAACAGCGACGGTTCGCCTACCACTTCCTCGGCCGGGAGGCGGGCGCGGACCACGGGAGGGAGGCGGTCGAGGCCGCGCTCACCGCGTACCGCGAGGAGGACGGGGGGTACGGGCACGGGCTCGAACCCGATCTGCGCGGCCCCGTCAGCCAGCCCCTCCACACGGCGCACGCGCTGCGGGTCCTGGACTCCATCGGCCGCTGCGACGGACTGCGGGTCGAGCGGATCTGCCGCTACCTCACCTCGGTGTCCACGCCCGAGGGCGCGCTGCCCGCCCTCCATCCCTCGCTGCGGGGCTATCCGCACGCGCCCTTCCTGCCGATCACCGACAACCCGCCGGGTGACCTCCTGGCGACGGGCCCGGTCGTCGGGCTGCTGCACCGCAACGAGGTCTGGCACGCCTGGCTGTTCCGGGCCACCGACTTCTGCTGGGCCGCCGTCGAGGCCCTGGAGGACTCGCATCCGTACGAGGTCGAGGCCGCGGTCGCGTTCCTGGACGGTGTCCCCGACCGCGCGCGGGCCGAGGCGGCGGCCGACCGGCTGGGCCGGCTGGTGCGGGAGCGCGGGCTGGCTGTGCTCGATCCGGCGCGCCTGGCCGACCACCCCGTGTCCCCGGGATACGCCCCGGGCGAGCTCCACTTCCCGCACGACTTCGCGCGCGTGCCCCACTCCCTGGCCCGGAGCTGGTTCACGGACGAGGAGATGGAACGGTCGCTCGACCTCCTCGCCGGCCGGCAGCACGAGGACGGCGGCTGGCCGGTGACCTGGCGCGAGTGGGCGCCGGGGACCGCGCTGGAGTCGCGGCCGATCGTGACCATCGAGGCGCTGCTGACCCTGCGGGCGTACGGCCGCGCCATCGGCTGACCGGTCCGGGACGCCCGCGCCAGGGTCCCGCACCGCCGGGCGTGGCCGTCGCGCCTCGGCGGGGAGGCGTTTCCCCAGGTCCGGGCGATTGTCAGTGCCCGGGTGCACGATGGGGGACATGGCACGTACCGCGCTCGACTCCTTCTCCCCCGCGACCCGCGGCTGGTTCACGGGGGCCTTCTCCGCGCCCACCCCGGCGCAGGAGGGGGCCTGGCGTGCCATCGAGGAGGGCTCGGACGTGCTGGTCGTGGCCCCGACCGGCTCGGGAAAGACGCTGGCCGCCTTCCTCGCCGCCCTGGACCGCCTCGCCTCAGCGCCGCCGCCCGCCGAGGCGAAGAAGCGCTGCCGCGTGCTGTACGTGTCGCCGCTCAAGGCCCTCGCCGTCGATGTGGAGCGCAATCTGCGCAGCCCGCTCACGGGAATCCGGCAGGAGTCGGTGCGGCGCGGGCTGCCCGAGCCAGAGGTGCGGGTGGGGATCCGCTCGGGCGACACCCCGGCCGCCGAGCGGCGCTCGATGGCCACCCGACCGCCGGACATCCTGATCACCACCCCCGAGTCGCTGTTCCTGATGCTCACGTCCTCGGCCAGGGACGCGCTCGCCGGGATCGAGACGGTGATCCTGGACGAGGTGCACGCCGTCGCGGGGACGAAGCGGGGCGCGCATCTGGCCCTTTCCCTGGAGCGGCTGGACGAGTTGCTGCCACGCCCGGCCCGCCGTATCGGGCTGTCGGCGACGGTGCGTCCGGTGGAGGAGGTGGCCCGCTATCTGTCCCCGCAGCGCAGGGTGGAGATCGTCCAGCCGCCCTCCGGCAAGGAATTCGACCTCTCGGTGGTCGTCCCGGTCGAGGATCTCGGCGAGCTGGGCGGCTCCCCGGCCTCCGACACGGGCGGCGCGGAGAAGCCGTCGATCTGGCCTCATGTGGAGGAGCGCATCGCCGATCTCGTCCAGGCGCACCGCTCCACGATCGTCTTCGCGAACTCCCGCAGACTGGCCGAGCGCCTGTGCAACCGGCTCAATGAGATCGCCTACGAACGCGCGACCGGCGAATCGATGCCGGAGGAACACTCCCCCGCCGAGGTCATGGCCCAGTCGGGCGCGGCCAGAGGCGCGCCGCCGCTGCTCGCCCGCGCGCACCACGGCTCGGTCTCCAAGGAGCAGCGCGCCCAGGTGGAGGAGGACCTCAAGGCGGGCCGGCTGCCCGCCGTCGTGGCCACGTCCAGTCTGGAGCTGGGGATCGACATGGGCGCGGTGGATCTGGTCATCCAGGTCGAGTCGCCTCCCTCGGTCGCCTCCGGCCTCCAGCGGGTCGGCCGGGCAGGCCACCAGGTGGGCGCGGTCTCCACCGGAGTGGTCTTCCCGAAGTACCGGGGCGATCTGGTGCAGGCCGCCGTGGTCACCGAGCGGATGCGCGGCGGGGAGATCGAAGCGCTGCGCGTGCCCGCCAATCCGCTGGACGTGCTGGCCCAGCAGCTGGTGGCCCTGGTCGCGCTCGACAGCAGACAGGCCGACGACCTGCTGGCCCTGGCCCGCCGCTCCGCCCCCTTCGCCGCGCTGCCCGAGTCCGCCTTCATCGCCGTACTGGACATGCTCGCCGGACGCTATCCCTCGGACGCCTTCGCCGAGCTGCGTCCGCGTGTGGTGTGGGACCGCGTCACCGGTACGGTCACGGGCCGTCCGGGCGCCCAGCGCCTCGCCGTCACCTCCGGCGGCACCATCCCCGACCGGGGCCTCTTCGGTGTCTTCCTCGCCGGGGCGGACCCCAAGAAGGGCGGCGGCCGGGTCGGTGAGCTGGACGAGGAGATGGTCTACGAATCCCGGGTCGGTGACGTCTTCACGCTCGGCACCTCGTCTTGGCGGATCGAGGACATCACCCGCGACCGCGTGCTGGTCTCCCCCGCCCCGGGCGCCCCCGGACGGCTGCCGTTCTGGAAGGGCGATCAGCTGGGCCGCCCCCTGGAGCTGGGGCGCGCCGTGGGCGCGTTCCTGCGCGAGATCGGCTCCCTCTCCGAGGAGGACGCCCGGCTGCGGCTGACGGCGGCGGGCCTGGACACCCTGGCCGCCGGCAATCTGCTCTCGTACCTCGATGAACAGCGCCGCTCCTGTGGTCACGTCCCCGACGACAGGACGATCCTGGTCGAGCGGTTCCGCGACGAGCTGGGCGACTGGCGGGTGGTGATCCATTCCCCGTTCGGAGCCCAGGTGCACGCCCCGTGGGCGCTGGCGCTCGGCGCCCGGCTCTCCGAGCGGTACGGCATGGACGCGCAGGTCATGCACGCCGACGACGGCATCGTGCTGCGTCTGCCCGACGCCGATCTGATGGGGTTCGACCTCGTCGACGACGAACAGGACCGCGGCAGTGCGGCCTTCGACAGCGAGCAGGCGCCCGTCGGGGCCGCGGACGTCGTGTTCGACGGGGGCGACGTCCGGGGGATCGTCACCGATCAGGTGGGCGGCTCCGCACTGTTCGCCTCCCGGTTCCGGGAGTGCGCCGCCCGGGCGCTGCTGCTGCCGCGCCGCAGCCCGGGCAAGCGCACGCCGCTGTGGCAGCAGCGCCAGCGCGCCGCCCAGCTCCTCCAGGTGGCCAGCGAGTTCGGCTCGTTCCCCATCGTGCTGGAGGCGGTGCGGGAGTGTCTTCAGGACGTCTTCGACGTCCCCGGTCTCACCGAGCTGATGGGGGACATCGAGTCCCGCCGGGTCCGGCTGGTCGAGGTCACGACGACGGAGCCCTCCCCGTTCGCCCGGTCGCTGCTCTTCGGCTATGTCGCCCAGTTCCTCTACGAGGGCGACTCCCCGCTCGCCGAGCGGCGGGCCGCCGCGCTGTCGCTGGACTCCCGGCTGCTGGCCGAGTTGCTCGGCCAGGCAGAGCTGCGGGAACTGCTCGATCCGGAGGTCCTCACCGAGCTGGAGAGCGAGCTCCAGTGGCGCACCGAGGACCGGCGCGTCAAGGACCTCGAAGGAGTCGCGGATCTGCTGCGGGTACTGGGTCCGCTCACCGACGCCGAGCTGGCCGAGCGCGGCGCGCTCGATTCCTGGGCGCGGGACCTCGCCTCGGCCCGCCGCGCCATCAGGGTGCGGATCGGCGGGGCCGATCACTGGGCGGCCGTCGAGGACGCGGGGCGGCTGCGTGACGCCCTGGGCACGGCGCTGCCGGTCGGCGTGCCCGAAGCCTTCACCGAACCGGTCAAAGACCCTCTGGGCGACCTCCTCGCCCGCTACGCCCGTACGCACGGCCCGTTCACCTCGTCCGCCGCCGCGGAGCGCTTCGGTCTCGGCTCCGCCGTCACGGACGGCACCCTCCAGCGGCTCGCCGCGAGCGGCCGGGTCGTCCAGGGCGAGTTCCACCCCTCCGGCATCGGCCAGGAGTGGTGCGACGCCACCGTGCTGCGCCGGCTGCGCAGGCGCTCCCTGGCGGCGCTGCGTCAGGAGCTGGAGCCGGTACCGCCCGCCGCGCTCGCCACCTTCCTCCCGCAGTGGCAGCATCTGGGCGGCAACAGCCTGCGCGGCATCGACGGACTCGCCCGCGCGATCGAGCAGTTGCAGGGGGCGCCCGTCCCCGCCTCGGCGCTGGAGAAGCTGGTCCTTCCGTCCCGTGTCTCCGGGTACACCCCCGCGCTGCTGGACGAGCTCACCACCACGGGCGAGGTCCTGTGGGCGGGCGCGGGCTCCCTGCCCGGCAAGGACGGCTGGGTGTCGCTGTATCTCGCGGACGCGGCGCCCCTGCTGCTCCCGCCCCCGCACCCCCTGGAGCAGACCGCCCTGCACGCATCCGTTCTGACCACGCTCTCGGGCGGCTACGGCCTGTTCTTCCGGCAGATCGCCGACCAGGTCCGCGCCACCACCCACCCCGACGCGACGGACCCGCTGCTGGCCGACGCCCTCTGGGACCTCGCCTGGTCGGGCCGGCTCACCAATGACACGCTGGCGCCGCTGCGCTCCCTGCTCGGCTCGGGCCGTACCGCGGGCGCCACCGCCCACCGCGCCCGGCGGACGGTGCCGCGCGGGCGGTACGGGACGCTGACGGCCGCGGCCAGACCCGCTTCCCGCACGGGCCCGCCCACGGTCAGCGGTCGCTGGTCGCTGCTCCCCGCCCCGGAGCCCGATCCCACGCACCGCGCCCACGCGCTCGCCCGCACGCTTCTGGACCGGCACGGCGTGGTGACCCGGGGCGCCGTCACGGCCGAGGGGGTGGCGGGCGGCTTCTCCGCGACGTACCGGGTGCTGTCCGCGTTCGAGGACAGCGGGCAGGCCCGCCGCGGCTATGTCGTGGAGGGCCTGGGCGCCGCCCAGTTCGCGATGGACGGCGCGGTCGACCGGCTGCGCGCGGCGGCGACCGCCCGCGACCGCGCACCGTCGTCTCCCACGCCGCACGCCGTGGTCCTGGCCGCCGCCGACCCGGCCAACGCGTACGGGGCGGCGCTCCCCTGGCCGGAGGCACCGAACGGCGCCGGGCACAAACCGGGCCGCAAGGCCGGTTCGCTGGTCGTCCTGGTCGACGGCGAACTGACGCTCTACATGGAGCGCGGCGGCAAGACGCTGCTGGCGTGGCCCACGGACCCGGAGGACCCCGCCCTGCGCGCCGCGACCGAGGCCCTGGCGGGCGCGGCCCGCGCCGGGGCCCTCGGCACCGTCACCGTGGAGCGGGCCAACGGTGTGCCCGCCCTGACCGCTCCGCTGGGACGCGCCCTTGAGGCGGCCGGGTTCCACGCCACCCCCCGGGGGCTGCGTCTGCGCCCCTGAGTCCCCGCCACCACCGCGGGAGAGCCCCGCGCCGCCCCGCGCCCCCTCGCACCACGAGCACACAGCCCCGGCCCGCCGTCCGTCACGCATCATGGGAGACATGCCCGAAGGAGACACCGTCTGGCAGACCGCCCGCCGCCTGCACACCGCGCTCGCCGGACAGCGGCTGACCCGCTCGGAGCTGCGCGTCCCCCGGTTCGCGACCGCCGATCTCACGGGCCGCACCGTGCTGGACGTCACCCCGCGCGGCAAGCACCTGCTCACCCGCGTCGAGGGCGGTCTCACGCTCCACTCGCACCTGCGCATGGACGGTTCCTGGAAGGTGTACGAGCCGGGTGAACGCTGGCGCGGCGGCGCGGCCCATCAGATCCGGGCCATCCTCGGTACGGCCGAACGCACCGCGGTCGGCTACCGCCTCCCCGTACTGGAGCTGCTGCGCACCAGCGAGGAGGAAAGGGTTGTCGGCCACCTCGGCCCCGATCTGCTCGGACCCGGCTGGGACCCGGCCACCGCCCTGCGCAACCTTCTGACGGATCCGTCCCGCTCTCTCGGGGAGGCCCTGCTCGATCAGCGCAATCTCGCCGGAGTCGGCAACATCTTCAAGTCCGAGACCTGCTTCCTGGTCCGCGCGACCCCCTGGCTGCCCGTCGGCGGTCTCCCCGCGCCCGAGCGCCTGGTGGCCGCGGCCAAGGCGGTGCTGGAGGCGAACCGGAACCGGCCCGGCGGGGCGCGGCGACTGTACGTGTACGGCCGCGCCGGCAGCCCCTGCCCCCGGTGCCGCGCCGGGATCCGTACGGCCGACCAGGACGGGCGCCCCACCTATTGGTGCCCCGTCTGTCAGTCGGGGCCCAGTCCTTGACGGCTCGCTGACGGCTCATCGGCCCGGGCCCCGGCCGGCCGCCGTGAGGCCGCGACATGGACGGGCAGCAGGCTGAGCCCCCAGCCGCCCGCCGCCACCGCACCTTCCACCAGGCCGGTGTGCTCGGGCTCCAGCACGAGTCGCAGCACCGCCCACCACCACACGCCGCCCAGTGCGAGCGCGGACAGCAGCGTCCATCGCCGTGCCATGGCTGCCTCCTCCGGCCGACGCGCTGGATGAGTGAGTCCGGGGTCCCGCCCGCGGGACCCGAAGCCCCGCCGACGGGGAGGGTGACAGGGAGGGGACGGCCGACGCTACTTCAGACTCGCTCATCCGGCCCGGCACGATCACCCACACGGAGGGCGCATCGGATGCACGCTCCGGCGCGCGGGAACGTACGAGGCGTACCCACACGGGCCCCAGCGCCCGGTTGAGCGCCCGCCCCGTCCCGCCCCCGCCCGTTTCGGGCGCCCCGTATCAGGCGCTCTCCGCCTGGAACATCCAGGCGTGCTTCTCGAGGTCCGCGGCCACCTGGATCAGCACATCCTGCGTCACCGGGTCCGGCGCGTCCGTCACCTCGATCCGCTCACGCATCCTGGTGATCACCGCGCCGAGCGCGTCCACCAGGATCCGTACCGCGTCCACGTCCTTGATCCAGCCGTTGGGCACGGGCCCGATCGCACTCGTCCCCGCCACGGTCGCGGCCCGCCCGTCCGGCGTCACGCCCATGGCGGAGGCCCGCTCCGCGACGGTGTCCGAGTGCTGTCGCGCCGTGGTCACGACCTCGTCGAGCTGGAGGTGCACGGACCGGAAGCGCGGCCCGACGATGTTCCAGTGGACCTGCTTGGCCACCAGCGAGAGGTCGACCAGATCGACCAGCGCGCCTTGGAGCGCCTCGCCGACCAGCTTCAGATTCTCCTCGGACAGGGAACTCTTCACGACAGACATGCAGGATCCTCCAGTTCCGTTTTCTTCCGTCTCAGCTCTTTTCTCAGCTCACTTCTCAGTTCCCACCATGGCACAAATGCGACAAAGCGGTCTCCTGAAGGGAGAACAAAAGCCCCGGTCGGTACGGGTACCAACCGGGGCTCTCGGCAAACCTTTTGAACTGAGCGCAGTCAGGCGGCGACGACATCCACCGCTTCCGCAGGCGCTTTGATGGTCACCCGTTCCGTCGGCACTCCGGCCACCGACGTCACAGAGACGGAATTGAGCATGGGGCGTACTGGCGCAGACAGCGGCTCGTTCGCCGCCGCCGACGCGGCCAGCTCCGCCAACGACAGTTCGTCGCTCACTTCACGCATGAGCTCGGACATCCGTACGTCAAGCGCGTCGCAGATCGCGGAGAGCAGTTCGGAGGATGCCTCCTTCTGCCCCCGCTCCACCTCGGAGAGATAGCCGAGCGAGACTCGGGCGGACGAGGAGACTTCGCGCAGAGTACGGCCCTGGCGCTGGCGCTGCCGACGCAGCACGTCACCAAGCAGGCGACGGAGCAGAATCATCGGTGGCTCCCTCCTCGGACCGCGTAGCCGCATCCTTCACGCCCCACCGTACCGCCTCGCGCCGCGGCCGTGCGGGGAGTGATGTCGTGTTCACTCAGGGCTGTAAACATCAATTCCCCCCGTTCTGTTCCGTATCCTGTGCCCGCCCGTTTCCGGACAGTTCGCTGAGGAGTAGCCCGAGCACGCTCCGTACACTCTCTTTACGGATGTCCGCCCGGTCGCCGTTCAACCGCAGCGCGACCACTTTCCCGGCGCCCAGCGGCCCGGCGACCGCGACGTACACGGTGCCGACCGGCTGTCCGTCCTGCGGATCGGGGCCCGCCACCCCGGTGGTCGCCGCGCCCCAGGAGGCGTCGAGCAGCCGCCGTACGCCGGCCGCCATCTGGCGCGCGACCTCGGGATCCACCGCACCGCGCTCCCCCAGAAGGGTCCCGTCGACGCCGAGTACGTCCCGCTTGAGATCGGTCGCGTACGCCGTGACGGACCCGCGGAAGGTACGGGAGGCACCGGGGACGGCCGTCAGCTCCGCGGCCACCAGACCGCCGGTGAGGGACTCCGCGACGGCCAGCGTCCCACCGCGCTCGTCCAGCGCGGCCAGCACGGCGGCCGCACCGGCCGCCCCGCTCTCCCCCGTCTCCGGCCCGGCCGGGCCCCTCACGGCGCGGACCCCGCCTCGGCCCGCTCGGCCGCGAGCCCCTGGCGCCGCAGCACGATCGCCTGGCGCACGTAATCGAGGCCGGTGACGACCGTCAGGACGACGGCGACGGCCATCGTCCAGAAGCGCAGCGTGGCCAGCGGCCCGGTCAGCGCGAGCACGTACATGCCCACGGCCGTGCCCTGGGCCAGCGTCTTCATCTTGCCGCCGCGGCTGGCGGGGATCACTCCGTGTCTGATCACCCAGAACCGCATCAGGGTGATGCCGAGTTCACGGAAAAGGATGACCCCGGTCACCCACCACGGCAGATCGCCGAGCGCGGACAGACAGACCAGCGCCGCACCCATGATCGCCTTGTCCGCGATCGGGTCGGCGATCTTCCCGAAGTCGGTGACCAGGTTGTACGTACGGGCCAGATGTCCGTCGAAGATGTCCGTGATCATGGCGACGGCGAACGCGGCCCACGCCCAGGCGCGCCAGACGGGGTCGAAACCGCCGTCCTGGAGCAGCAGCAGGACGAAGCAGGGCACGAGCACCAGCCGCACCATGGTGAGGATGTTGGCGATGTTCCACAGGCTGGCCTGATTGACCGCCGCCGCCCCCAGCTTGCCACCGGGCGCCGGTTTACGGCCGGGCCCCGGATTGCCGCCGGGCGCCGGCTTGCCCCCGGAGCCGCCCGTCACGGGCGTCGCACCGGTGCCGCCCGCCGCGGACGCCGGCACTCCGGTCATCTGGCCGCCTCCTCGCCCGGGGTCCGCGGCTCGTCCCCCGGCAGCTCGTAGCACTCGGCCACCAGGTCCACGCCCTCGGTGCCGATCACCTTCGCCCCGACGATACGGCCCGGACGCAGGCCCTCGCGCGAGGTGAAGATCACTTGGCCGTCCGTCTCGGGGGCCTGGTGCGCCGCCCGGCCCACCGCGGCCTCGCCGTCGGCGCCGTCCGGGTCGATGGACTCGACGAGCACCTCAAGGCTCTCACCGAGCCGTTCCTCGGCCCGCTGCGCGGTCAGTTCCTCGGCCAGCCGCGACAGATGGGCCAACCGCTCGGCGACGACGTCCTCGTCCAGCTTGCCGTCGTAGGTCGCCGCCTCGGTGCCGTCCTCGTCCGAGTACCCGAAGACGCCGATGGCGTCGAGCCGGGCACCGGTGAGGAAGCGTTCCAGCTCGGCGAAGTCCGCTTCGGTCTCCCCGGGGAAACCGACGATGAAGTTGGAGCGCACTCCGGCCTGCGGCGCCTTGCCCCGGATGGTCTCCAGCAGCTCCAGGAAGCGGTCGGTGTCCCCGAAGCGCCGCATCGAGCGCAGCACACTCGGCGCCGAGTGCTGGAAGGACAGGTCGAAGTACGGCGCGACCTTCGGCGTCGAGGTCAGGACGTCGATCAGCCCCGGCCGCATCTCGGCGGGCTGGAGGTAGCTGACGCGTACCCGCTCGATCCCGTCGACGGCCGCCAGCTCGGGCAGCAGTGTCTCCAGCAGCCGGATGTCGCCGAGGTCCTTGCCGTACGACGTGTTGTTCTCGGAGACGAGCATGACCTCCTTGACGCCCTGCTCGGCCAGCCAGCGCGTCTCACCGAGCACGTCGGAGGGGCGCCGGGAGATGAAGGAGCCGCGGAAGGAGGGGATGGCGCAGAAGGAGCAGCGCCGGTCGCAGCCGGAGGCGAGCTTCACGGAGGCGACGGGGCTGGTGTCGAGGCGCCGCCGCAGGGGCGCGCGCGGTCCGGAGGCCGGGGCGATCCCGTCCGGCAGGTCGGCGGGGGCGGGGGCCACCTCGTCGAGGGTCTGCGCGTGGCCGGGCAGTGCCACGTCGGCGCCCTGCCGCTCGACCGGGCTGAGGGGCAGCAGCTTCCGGCGGTCGCGCGGGGTGTGCGAGGCGTGGACGCCGCCGTTCAGAATGGTCTGGAGCCGGTCGGAGATGTCGGCGTAGTCGTCGAAGCCGAGCACACCGTCCGCCTCGGGCAGCGCCTCGGCGAGCTCCTTGCCGTAGCGCTCGGCCATGCAGCCGACGGCCACCACGGCCTGGGTTCTGCCCTGATCCTTGAGATCGTTGGCTTCCAGCAGGGCGTCGACGGAGTCCTTCTTCGCGGCCTCGACGAATCCGCAGGTGTTGACGACGGCGACATCCGCCCCGGAGGCGTCCTGGACGAGCTCCCAGCCGTCCGCTGCCAAGCGGCCTGCAAGCTCCTCCGAGTCCACCTCGTTACGGGCGCAGCCAAGAGTGACAAGGGCGACGGTACGGCGTTCGGGCATGGGCTCAAGACTACTTTGTCCCGGCCCCGCCCCTGCCGTGCAGGGTGCTCAGCCCGCCTCGGGGTCACCCTGCGTGTACGAAAGACGCTCGACCTGGCCGGACTGGAACTCGTCCTGGACCTTCTTGCCGTTGACGTACAGCTCGATCGCGCCCGCGTTTCCGAGGATCAGATCGATCTGCTCATCGTCCTGGAAGGTCTTGGAATCACCCTTGAGCAGGATTCCGTCGAACAGCAGTCGGCCGTTGTGCGCCTTGGCGGAGATCCAGCTCTTGTCGTCCATGGCCGACAGCTTCACCGTGACCTTGTCGCGCGGCGCCGCAGCGATCGCGCTGTCGGACGGCTCGGGCTTGGGCTCGGTCTTCTTGGTCGCGCTGGGCTTGACCTCGCTCTTCTCGGGCTTGGGGCCCTCGGCGACCTCTTTGGTCTTCGTCGCGTCGCCGCCACCGTTGAACAGGGTGAAGCCGACGAAGCCGACCACGGCGACGATCGCGGCCACCATGGCGGCGGTCCAGTTGGGACGGCGCCGTTCGGGCCTGATCCGCTCGGCTTCGAACATCGGCGCGGCGGGAGTCGGCGCGGGACGCCCTCCGCGCTCGGAGTCGAACTGCTCGATGAGGGGCTCGGGGTCGAGTCCCACCTCGCGGGCGAGCATCCGGATGTGCCCGCGGGCGTAGACGTCGCCGCCGCAGCGCGAGAAGTCGTCCTGTTCGATCGCGTGCACGATGGGGATGCGCACCCGGGTGGAGCCGCTGATCTCGTCGACCGTCAGATGCGCCGCGACACGCGCTTGCCGAAGCACGTGGCCGATCGAAGGCCGTTCGTCTTCAGGAGGGTTGCCGCCGGGCTGCTGACCGTCGGGAACCTGGTCGTCGGGGGCGTTGCCGTCTGGGGATTTGCCGTCGGAAGAGTTGCCGATGGACACGGGGGCGCCTTTCGAGCGTGTAGCCACCTGCTGGAGGTTCAGTCTCAGTCTATGGGTGGTACGAAAGGGTGGGGCAACCGGGCGGATGCACTTTGTACGCCATCAGAAGGGCCGGACGGCGCGAGGGGGGAACACGATGCTTTTCCCCTCTCCAACTTGACGCCCGGCCAAGGGAAACGGTTGCCCTCCGCGTTCCCCCGAAATCCGGGAAGATTCCCCCTTACGGCGTTACTCCTCCGGCGAGTCGCCGGACGTCCCGTTTCCCTGGGGGTTTCCCGCTGGCGACGACCGAGTGGAGCCGCCCCGCGGTCCCGGTGCGGCTCCCTCCGGATCAGGCCGGGCTCTCCCCCCGGATCACGCCGAGCACCCCGTCGAGTTCGTCCGCCTTGACGAG
Organism: Streptomyces sp. NBC_01429; assembly: GCF_036231945.1. Taxonomy (NCBI): domain Bacteria; kingdom Bacillati; phylum Actinomycetota; class Actinomycetes; order Kitasatosporales; family Streptomycetaceae; genus Streptomyces; species Streptomyces sp. NBC_01429. Next base: position 1,873,859 of record NZ_CP109599.1, read on the forward strand.
CACGTCGCGGGCCTTGGACCCCTCGCTCGGCCCCACGATGTTCCTCGATTCCATGAGGTCCATCAGCCGGCCCGCCTTGGCGAATCCGACGCGCAGCTTCCGCTGGAGCATCGAGGTGGAGCCGAACTGGGTGGAGACGACCAGTTCGACGGCCTGGCAGAGCAGATCGAGGTCGTCGCCGATGTCCTCGTCGATCTCCTTCTTCTTCGCCGTACCGACCACGACGTCGTCGCGGAAGACCGGCGTCATCTGGTCCTTGCAGTGCTGGACGACCGCCTGGATCTCGTCCTCGGTGACGAAGGCGCCCTGCATGCGGGTCGGCTTGTTCGCTCCCATCGGGAGGAACAGACCGTCCCCCTTGCCGATCAGTTTCTCCGCGCCCGGCTGGTCGAGGATGACCCGGCTGTCCGCCAGTGAGGACGTCGCGAAGGCGAGCCGCGACGGTACGTTCGCCTTGATCAGCCCGGTGACCACGTCGACCGAGGGCCGCTGGGTGGCGAGCACCAGATGGATGCCGGCGGCCCGGGCCAACTGGGTGATACGGACGATGGCGTCCTCGACGTCACGCGGCGCGACCATCATCAGGTCCGCCAGCTCGTCCACGATGACCAGCAGATACGGATACGGGGACAGCTCGCGCTCGCTGCCCTCGGGCACCTTGACCTTGCCGGCGCGCACGGCCTTGTTGAAGTCGTCGATGTGCCGGAATCCGTAGGCCGCCAGGTCGTCGTAGCGCAGATCCATCTCGCGCACGACCCACTGGAGCGCCTCGGCGGCCCGCTTGGGGTTGGTGATGATCGGTGTGATCAGGTGCGGGATGCCCTCGTAGGCGGTCAGCTCGACCCGCTTGGGGTCCACGAGGACCATCCGGACGTCCTCCGGGGTGGCCCTGACCATCACCGAGGTGATCAGGCAGTTGATGCAGGACGACTTTCCGGAGCCGGTCGCTCCCGCCACCAGCAGGTGGGGCATCTTCGCGAGATTGGCCATCTCGTAGCCGCCCTCGACGTCCTTGCCGAGCGCCACCAGCATCGGATGGTCGTCCTCGGCGGCGTCCGCGAGGCGCAGCACATCGCCGAGGTTGACCATCTCCCGGTCGGTGTTGGGGATCTCGATGCCGACCGCGGACTTGCCGGGGATCGGGGAGATGATCCGTACGTCGGGGCTGGCGACGGCGTACGCGATGTTCTTGGTGAGCGCGGTGATCCGCTCGACCTTCACGGCCGGGCCCAGCTCCACCTCGTACCGCGTGACCGTGGGGCCCCGGGTGAAGCCGGTGACGGCCGCGTCGACCTTGAACTCCTGGAAGACATTGCTGAGCGAGGCGACGACGGCGTCGTTGGCGGCGCTGCGCGTCTTGCCGGGGCCGCCGCGCTCCAGCAGGTCCAGCGAGGGCAGTGAGTACGTGATGTCGCCGCTGAGCTGGAGCTGCTCGGCCCGCGCCGGGAGCGGCTTGTCCTGTGCGGGGGTCGGCTTGGTCAGGTCAGCGACGGGAGCGGCCCCGGGGCGGGCGCCGGCGGGCCTGGACCGCTCCTCGCGCGCCGCCGGTACGGGCGCGGAGCGCTCCACGTCGCTCTCGTCCGCCGCCGGCCGGTCGGCCCGCTCCCCGGGGCGCTGTCCCGGCTTGCGCGTACGGTCCACGGAGACGCCCTGCGTGAGGTCCGCGACGATCGGCGAGGGCGGCATCCCGTTGAGCACGGCACCGTCCAGCGCCGCAGCCGCGGCCGCCGCCACATCCACCGCGTCCATGGAGCGGTCCATGGACGGCTGCACGGAGGGCCGGCGCGGCCTGCGCCGCTTGGCGAGCGCCTCGGACTCGGCCCGGTCCGCGTCGTACTCCTGCGGCGGGCCACCGCGCCGGGCGGGCGAGCGGCGCGCGCCGGCCCCGGGCAGCGCCTGGCGCCACTGCTCGTCGTAGCGCTCGTCGTCGTCGTACGGCCCGTCGTCGTACCGCTCGTCGTAGCCGTCGTCGTCGAACCGGCCGCGCTCATGGGCGGGTTCGACGATCCCGAGTTTGACGCCGAGCTGCCGAAGCCGGCGGGGAATGGCGTTGACGGGGGTCGCGGTGACGACCAGCAGACCGAAGATCGTGAGCAGCAGGAGCAGGGGTACGGCGAGCACCTCGCCGGTGGTGAAGATCAGCGGCATGGACGCGGCCCAGCCGATGAGCCCGCCCGCGTCCTGCATCGCGGCGGTGCCCTCGCCGCGTCCCGGGGCGCCGCAGGCGATGTGGACCAGCCCGAGGACACCGACGATCAGCGCGGAGAGGCCGATGACGATCCGGCCGTTGGCGTCGGGTTTCTCGGGATAGAGGATCAGCCGTACGGCGACGACGCCCAGCAGTATCGGTACGAGCAGATCGAGGCGTCCGAAGGCGCCGGTGATCAGCATCTCGACCAGATCACCGACCGGGCCGTGCAGATTCGACCAGGTGCCCGCCGCGATGACCAGGGCGATGCCGAGCAGCAGGAGCGCCACACCGTCCTTGCGGTGCGCCGGGTCGAGGCCCTTGGCGCCGCGCCCTATGCCCCGGAACATCGCGCCCACTCCGTGTGCCGCCCCGAGCCATACGGCGCGGACCACGCGGTACACGCCCCCGGTGGGGGACGGCGCGGGCCTGGGTGCCGGTTTGGCGGCGGCCTTCTTCGCGGGGGCCTTCCTTGCCGGAGCCTTCTTCGTGGGCGCCGTCTTCTTCGCCGCTGTCTTCTTGGCGGGCGCCGCCTTCGCGGCGCCGGTCGTACGGCCGGCCCGCGGCTTCGCGGTGCCCGCCGTGCCCTGGGAGCCATTGCCGGACGTACGTGAGGCCATGGTGGTGAGGTTACCGGTGTGAACGGCTGGGGACACGTGTGACTACCGCTTCACCCGTTCGTGTCGCCCGCGACTCGGCGGGAAACTGACGCGGCTTCACGCGGGCCGAGCCGGCCGGGCCGCCGACGGCGACAGGACCGGGAACGGGGCCCTCTCGCCGGGCCGCCCCCCACCGGGCCGGTCGCCGGATCCCGCCCGGGTCCGGCGGACCGCGCTCAGTTCTGCGAGGGAAGCGGCGGCATGCCGCTCCCCGCACCCGGCTCCAGCGCGTCCAGTGCCCGGCGCAGACCGGTGAGTTTGCGCTCCAGATGGGCGGCGGTCGCCACCGCGGAGGCGTCCGCCGCGTCGTCGTCCAACTGCTTGGAGAGCGCTTCCGCCTGCTCCTCAACTGCCGCGAGCCGCGCGGACAGTTCGGCCAGCAGACCGTTCGGTTCTCTGGCCTCGCCCGCCCCGGCGAGCTGAAGTCTGAGCAGTTCGGCCTGCTCCTTCAGCTGGCAGTTCTTCATGTACAGCTCGACGAAGACCGACACCTTGGCGCGCAGCACCCAGGGGTCGAACGGCTTCGAGATGTAGTCCACCGCGCCCGCCGCGTATCCCCGGAAGGTGTGATGCGGGCCGTGGTTGATCGCTGTGAGAAAAATGATCGGGATGTCGCGGGTGCGCTCCCGCCGCTTGATGTGCGCGGCAGTCTCGAACCCGTCCATCCCCGGCATCTGGACATCCAGCAGAATGACCGCGAAGTCGTCCGTCAGCAGCGCTTTGAGCGCTTCCTCCCCTGACGATGCCCGCACCAGCGTCTGATCGAGCGCGGAGAGAATGGCCTCCAGCGCCAGCAGATTCTCCGGCCGGTCATCGACCAGGAGGATCTTGGCCTTCTGCACCATGGCCGCCCGCCCTCCTCGCCCCGGCGCGGGGCGTCCCCTGTTCGCGACGCCCTGCGTAACGCCGGTCGCCGCCCCAGAGGACGACTCCCTTACGCCGTCCGTCCTTGTGCCGGTCATGGTAGCCGCACCCCGCCCGTCGCCACACCCTGTCACTGTGATGTCACTGTGCTTGAAGCGGAAACGTCGCGGAAGCCCAGAAGGTTCCCCGAATACCGGTGGCTCACACGCCCGCAGACACAGTTGGGCTCCATCGCGATCCGATTGTCACGCAGTTCGGTCACTCGCCGTGCATCCACCGCTCCATGACCGACAGCAGATGATCCGGATCGACAGGCTTCGTCACATAGTCGGAAGCTCCGGCGTCCAGGGCCTTCTCCTTGTCGCCCTTCATCGCCTTCGCGGTGAGCGCGATGATGGGCAGCCCGGCGAACTGCGGCATCCGGCGGATCGCCGTCGTCGTCGCGTATCCGTCCATCTCCGGCATCATGATGTCCATCAGAACGACCGTCACATTGTCGTGCTGCTCCAGGACTTCGATGCCCTCCCGGCCGTTCTCCGCGTACAGCACCGAAAGCCCGTGCTGTTCCAGCACGCTGGTGAGAGCGAAGACGTTGCGGATGTCGTCGTCGACGATCAGCACCTTCTCGCCGGTGAACATGAACGTACGGCTCTCCGCGGGCGCCTCCTGCCGCGCTTCGCCAGAAACCTCCTGACGCCCGGGCACAGCGCCCCCCACCGCCCACGGGGCTCCGCCCCCGGACGACACGCCGCCGGACCCGTCAGCAGCCGCTGAAGTCCCCTGCCACGCCTGGGAGCCCTGTCCTCGCCCGGACGCTCCGGTGCCCTGCTCTCCCAGGCCCGCGCCCACACCCTTGCGGCGGCGCCTGAACAGCGCGGCGGGACCCGGCAGCTCCGCCGGGGGCAACGCCTCCGGACGTGCCTGTCCCGTCACCTCGGCCGTGGCGTCCTCCACCGCCCGCGACGGCGACTGCATGCCTGCGGGCGGCAGCTGCGGATAGCCCTGCGGAGGCAGTTGGCTCGGGTGGAGCGGCAGATAGAGCGTGAACGTCGAACCGCGCCCCGGCTCGCTCGCCGCGTGGATCTCTCCGCCGAGCAGCCGCGCGATCTCGCGGCTGATGGACAGCCCCAGCCCCGTACCGCCGTACTTCCGGCTCGTCGTGCCGTCGGCCTGCTTGAACGCCTCGAAGATCACGCGCATCTTGCTCGCCGCGATACCGATGCCCGTGTCGGTCACCGAGAACGCGATCAGATCACCGTCCGCGTCACGCAGCGAACCGGCCTCCAGCAGCTGCTCCCTGATGGCGTCCGGCACATCCGTGCCCGCCGGCCGGATCACCAGTTCCACCGCGCCCCCGTCGGTGAACTTCACCGCGTTGGACAGCAGATTGCGCAGGACCTGGAGCAGCCGCTGCTCGTCCGTGTGCAGCGTCGCGGGCAGCTCGGGCGAGACCCGCACCGAGAAGTCGAGTCCCTTCTCCGCCGTGAGCGGCCGGAACGTCGCCTCCACGTAGTCGACGAGCTGGACCAGGGCGATCCGGGTCGGGCTCACGTCCATCTTGCCCGCCTCGACCTTCGACAGATCGAGGATGTCGTTGATCAGCTGGAGCAGGTCCGACCCCGCGCCGTGGATCGTCTCCGCGAACTCCACCTGCTTCGGGGAGAGATTCGACTCCGCGTTGTCCGCGAGCAGCTTCGCCAGGATCAGCAGCGAGTTCAGCGGCGTGCGCAGCTCGTGCGACATGTTCGCCAGGAACTCGGACTTGTAGCGCATCGAGACGGCGAGCTGCTCCGCCCGCTCCTCCAGCACCTGCCTGGCCTCTTCGATCTCGGTGTTCTTCACCTCGATGTCGCGGTTCTGCTGCGCCAGCAGCTCGGCCTTGTCCTCCAGCTCAGCGTTGGACACCTGAAGGGCCTTCTGCCGGTTCTCCAGCTCCGCCGAACGCTCCCGCAGCTGCTCCGTCAGCTCCTGCGACTGCTTCAGCAGCACCTCGGTCTTCGAGTTGACGCTGATGGTGTTGACGCTGGTCGCGATCATCTCCGCGATCTGGTTGAGGAAGTCCCGCTGGATCTGGGTGAACGGCTGGAACGACGCCAGCTCGATCACCCCGAGGACCTTCCCCTCGAAGAGCACCGGAAGCACGATCACATGCGCCGGGGACGCCTCCCCCAGTCCGGAGGAGATCTTCAGATACCCCGGCGGCACATTGACCTGGATGGTGCGCTTCTCCTCGGCCGCCGTGCCGATGAGCGTCTCACCGGGCCGGAAGGACGTCGGCATCGAACCGGCCGAGTAGCCGTAACTGCCGCGCATGCACAGCTCGTACGAACCGTCCCTGCCGACATCCGTACCGACCTGGGGCACCGTGCCCGTCTGCATCGCCAGGAAGAACGCGCCGTGCTGCGCCGAGACCACCGGGGTCAGCTCGCTCATGATCAGCGAGGCCACGTCCTCCAGGTCGCGCCGGCCCTGCATCAGACCGGAGATCCGGGCGAGGTTGCCCTTCAGCCAGTCCTGCTCCTCATTGGCGAGCGTGGTGTCCCGGAGATTGGCGATCATCGTATTGATGTTGTCCTGGAGGACCTGGATCTCGCCCGCCGCGTCAACGTCGATCTTGAGGTTCAGATCGCCCCTGGTCACCGCCGTGGCCACGGCGGCGATGGCCCGTACCTGACGCGTCAGGTTCCCGGCCATCTCGTTCACCGATTCGGTGAGGTCGCGCCAGGTGCCGTCGACGTCCCGCACCCGCGCCTGACCGCCCAGCTGGCCGTCCGTACCCACCTCACGGGCCACCCTGGTGACCTGGTCGGCGAACGAGGAGAGCTGGTCGACCATCGTGTTGATCGTGTTCTTCAGCTTCAGGATCTCCCCGCGCGCGTCGATGTCGATCTTCTTGGTGAGATCGCCCTTGGCGATGGCGGTGGTGACCGTGGCGATCTGGCGCACCTGACCGGTCAGATTGGACGCCATCGAGTTCACGGACTCGGTGAGGTCCTTCCACGTACCGGAGACGCCGGGCACCCGGGCCTGGCCGCCCAGTTCCCCCTCCGTACCCACCTCGCGCGCGACACGGGTGACCTCGTCCGCGAAGGACGACAGCGTCGTCACCATCGTGTTGACGGTGTCGGCCAGCTCCGCGATCTCGCCGCGCGCCTCCACCGTCACCTTCTTGGTCAGGTCACCGTGGGCGACGGCCGAGGAGACGCGCGAGATATTGCGCACCTGACTCGTCAGGTTGTTGGCCATGGTGTTGACGTTGTCGCTGAGGTCCTTCCAGATCCCGGTGACGCCCCGGACCCTCGCCTGGCCGCCGAGAATGCCCTCCGTACCCACCTCACGGGCGACCCGCGTCACCTCGTCGGCGAAGTTGGACAGCTGATCGACCATCGTGTTGACGGTCGTCACCAGATCGAGGAACTCCCCCCGGGCGTCGACGGTGATCTTCTTGGACAGATCCCCCATGGCTACCGCCGTCGTCACCTCGGCGATATTGCGGACCTGGGAAGTCAGGTTGTTCGCCATGAAGTTGACGGACTGCGTGAGGTCCTTCCAGGTGCCCGAGACGCCCTGCACCTCGGCCTGGCCGCCGAGGATGCCCTCGGTGCCCACCTCGCGGGCCACCCGCGTCACCTGCTCGGCGAAGTCGGACAGCTGGTCCACCATCGTGTTGAGGGTGCTCTTCAGCTCCAGCAGCTCACCGCGCGCGTCCACGTCGATCTTCTGCGACAGATCGCCCCGGGCCACCGCCGTGGCGACCCCCGCGATGCTGCGGACCTGGGCGGTGAGGTTCCCCGCCATGCCGTTCACCGAGTCGGTCAGATCACGCCAGACGCCGGCCACCCCGGGCACCTGCGCCTGACCGCCCAGCCGCCCGTCGGTACCGACCTCGCGGGCGACCCTGGTCACCTGCTCGGCGAAGGCCGAGAGCTGGTCGACCATGGTGTTGATCGTGTTCTTGAGCTCCAGGATCTCGCCGCGCGCGTCCACGTCGATCTTCTGCGACAGGTCACCCCGCGCCACCGCCGTGGTCACCTGCGCGATCTGGCGGACCTGCGAGGTCAGGTTGCCGGCCATGAAGTTGACGGAGTCGGTCAGCTCCTTCCACGTACCACTGACGCCGTCGACCCGCGCCTGACCGCCGAGCCGGCCCTCCGTGCCCACGTCCCGTGCCATGACCGTCACCTGGTCCGCGAACGAGGACAGCTGCGCCACCATCGTGTTGACGGTGTTCTTCAGCTCCAGCATCTCGCCCGCGACGTCCACGGTGACCTTCTGCGACAGGTCACCGTTCGCGACCGCCGTCGTCACCTGCGCGATGTCACGCACCTGACCGGTGAGGTTATGGAAGGCCGTGTTGACGGAGTCCGTCAGGTCCTTCCAGGTCCCCGCCGCCCCCGGCACCTCGGCCTGACCGCCGAGCCGGCCCTCGACGCCGACCTCCCGCGCCACGCGTGTGACCTCGGAACCGAACGACTGGAGCTGGTCCACCATCGTGTTGACGGTGTTTTTCAGCTCCAGCATCTCCCCGGCGACGTCCACGGTGACCTTCTGCGACAGGTCACCGTTCGCGACCGCCGTCGTCACCTGCGCGATGTCCCGCACCTGACCGGTGAGATTGCGGAAGGCCGTGTTGACGGAGTCCGTCAGGTCCTTCCAGGTCCCCGCCGCCCCCGGCACCTGCGCCTGCCCACCGAGCAGCCCCTCGGCCCCGACCTCGCTCGCGACCCGGGTCACCTCGTCCGCGAAGGTGCGCAGCGTCTCGGTCATCTGGTTGATCGTCTCGGCGAGCTGCGCCATCTCGCCGCGCGCGCTGACCGTGACCTTCTGCGACAGATCACCACTGGCGACCGCCGCAGTCACCTCGGCGATGCCACGCACCTGGCTCGTCAGGTTCCCGGCCATCGTGTTCACCGAATCGGTGAGGTCCTTCCAGACCCCGGCGACCCCCGGCACGGTCGCCTGACCGCCCAGCTCGCCCTCGGTGCCCACCTCACGGGCCACCCTGGTGACCTCGGAGGAGAAGGACGACAGCTGATCCACCATGGTGTTGACGGTGTTCTTCAGCTGGAGCATCTCGCCGGCCACATGGACCGTGACCTTGCGCGACAGATCCCCCTTGGCGACGGCCGTCGTGACGAGTGCGATGTCACGCACCTGAGCGGTCAACCGATAGGCCATCGTGTTGACGGAGTCCGTCAGGTCCTTCCACGACCCGGACATCCCGCGCACCGTGGCCTGGCCCCCGAGCTTGCCCTCGGTACCGACCTCCAGGGCCACCCGGGTCACCTCGTCGGTGAACGCGGACAGCTGGTCGACCAGGTTGTTGACCGTACGGGCCACCTTCAGGAACTCGCCGCGCAACGGGCGCTCCGGCCCGTCCGACGACTGGGAGCGCAGCTCCATGCGCTGCTCCAGATCGCCGTCCGCGACCGCGGAGAGCACCCGGCCCACCTCGGAGACGGGCCGCGCCAGATCGTCCACCAGAGCGTTCGACGCGTCGATCGCGGCGGCCCAGGAGCCCTCGCAGGTCCCGGTCTCCAGCCGCTCCGTGAGCTTGCCTTCCCGCCCGACCACGCGCCGTACGCGGGCCAGCTCACCGGTGAGGTGCAGATTGCGGTCGCCGACCTCGTTGAAGACGGCGGCGATCTCCGCCATCACGTCGTCGCCGGAGACGGTCAGGCGTTTACGGAAATTCCCGTCCCGCATCGACACCAGGGCCGTGAGCAGTCTGCTCAGCTCGGCCGCGTCCACTTCGACGGTCCCGCCGCCGCTTCGGGACCGTCCGCCTTTCGCGCGCGTGCTCGTGCCACGCGCTGCCGTGCCAGACTCCACCGTGTCCCTCCCGCAGGGGTTTCCGTACCGTCCGAGCCGTCTCCACAAGCCTGCCCAGTGTTTCACTGCGACTCACTGCCACCACCAACAGTTGGCGCGTGACCACGTGAGCGTCAAATCGTTGAAGCCTACAAGGGCGGTCATGTCCTCGCCCCGACCGCAGGGTCCGGCGAGAGGGCCCTCTCCCTCACGCACCCCCGCAGAGCCGCCGCGCAGGGCCGCGGGCCGCACCTCGGCCGGACCGAGTCGGGACTCCGTCACACGTGGCCCAGGGCGACCGTCTAGCCTGGCAAGCGAATCGAAGCCGCGAGAAACGGGCACAGAACTCGGGGGAGCGACGAAAGACCAATGGGGAGTGCTGTGATCACCGCGCGTGCGGCTGCCACCTTCGACCCGGTAGGGCGGTCCGTGGCGACGGCCCGCGCCTTTGTCCGTGACACGCTCCAGGGGTGGGGGTACTCGGATGTCGTCGACGACGCCGTCGTACTCACCAGCGAACTCGTCACCAACGCGGTCATCCACGCCGGCACCGCCGCCGATGTGCTCTGCCTCCGTACGGAGGACGGCGTCCGTATCGAGGTGGCGGACCGCTACCCGGAGCGCGAGGTGCCCGTCCAGGCGTCGGGCCGGTCCTTCGCCTCCCCCGACCAGGAGAACGGCCGGGGGCTGCTGCTGTGCGCCGCCCTCGCCTCCCGCTGGGGCGTCGAGTACACGCCCACCTTCAAACAGGTGTGGTTCCAGCTCGAACTTCCCCAGCGCCAGGTGGGCACCCGCTCGTCCGGGCCCGTCCTCCCCACCAGCCTGCTGCCCGTCGCCGACGAACGGGTCAGAGTCGCCGTCGTACAGATCGACCGCGGCGGAACCGTCGTCAACTGGAACGAGGACGCCGAGAGCATCTTCGGATACTCCGCCGAGAAGGTCATCGGAAAACCCCTCGCCGACATCGCCGCCTGGCCGCAGACGCCCGGCATCGGCACCGGCTTCGCCGAGGCGCTCCAGCTCTCCCGCTGGGAGGGCAGTTACGGCGTCAGGGGAGCCGACGGCCGCGTCATCCCCGTGTACGCCACCCACCTGCGGGTCCGCGACACCCACGGCGAGCCCTCCACCGTCTGCCTCCTCGTACGGGACTACGAGCGCGCCGTCATCCAGACGCCGCTGCGCGCCCCCGCCACCGATGCCGGCACGGAAAGCCGCGCCGCGGACCCCTTCGAGGTCTTCATCGGCTCCCCCGCCCCCGACGATCTCGACGGGCTCCTCCAGCGCACGGTCGAACGCGCCCGCGACATGCTCGACGGCGACTCGGCCTTCCTGCTGCTCGCGACGGACGACGAGACGGAACTGGAGGTACGGGCCTCCACCGGACTGCCCTCGGCCCGCCAGCGGTTCGCCCGCGTCCCGGTGGAGGCCGGCACGGGACGTTACGGCTCGGCCCGGATGCCCGCCGTCCACGAGGACCTGACGGCCGTCCCCGGCGCCGTTCCCCTCCTCAACAACACCGGGATGCGCTCCGTCGTCACCGTCCCGCTCAAGGTCGAGGGCCGGCTCACGGGATCCCTGGGTGTCGCCGCCGAAGGCGCCGGACGCTACTCGAACGAGGAGGCGCTGCGCCTCCAGTTCGCCGCTGACCGTATCGCCCTGGCCGTCGAATCGGCCCGCCTCGGCGAACTGGAGCGGCTCCGGCGCGGTTCGCTCTCGTTCCTCGTGGAGGCGTCCGACCTCCTCGCCGGCACCCTGGACCGCGATCAGACGCTCGCGCTGATGGCCCAGATGACCGTGCCGACCCTGGCCACTTGGTGCGCCGTCTACACGATCGCGGACCAGGCGTCGGACCCTTACCTCTCCTACGTGCTGCACGAGGACGAGGACCGCATCGACGGCCTCAAGGCCCTTCTCTCCAAGATCGACCCGCCGGAACCGGTTCCGGCGCCGGGCGCCCGCGTCTGGACCGCCCCGGCGGACGCCGCCCACCAGGCGGCGCTGCGTACCTCCATGCGCGATCTGGGCAGAAACTCCGAGCACCCGCTGTCGAGCGTCGGCACGACGCTGGCCACGGCCGCTGCGGTCGGCGGCGAGACCGTGGTCCTGCCGCTGGTGGCGCGCAACCGCGTCATCGGCATGCTGACCCTCGGCAAGCCCTCCGACGACCACTTCCGCCAGGAGATCCTGGAGCTCGCCGAGGATCTCTCCCGCCGAGCGGCGCTCGCCCTCGACAACGCCCGCCTGTACTCGGAGCGCACCGCCATCAGCCAGGCCCTCCAGCGCAGCCTGCTGCCGCCGGGCCTCCCCCAGGTGCCCGGCGTCGAAGTCGACGTGATCTACCGCGCGGCCGGCGAGGGCAACGAGGTCGGCGGCGACTTCTACGACCTGTTCCCGATCGGCGACGACGCGTACGGCTTCGCCATCGGAGACGTCTGCGGTACGGGCCCGGAGGCCGCGGCCGTCACCGGCCTGGCCCGCCACGCGCTGCGCCTGCTGGCCCGCGAGGGCTTCAGCGGCCCGGCGGTCCTGGAGCGGCTGAACGCGGCGATCCTCGACGAGGGCTCCCGCAGCCGCTTCCTGACGCTGCTCTACGGCGAGTTGTGGCCGCAGGAGGACGGCAGCGCGCTGCTCAAGGTGGTCTGCGCCGGCCACCCGCTCCCGCTCCGGCTGCGCCAGGACGGCACGGTGGAACCGGCCGCCGAACCGCAGCCGCTGCTGGGCGTCATGGAGGATCTGGAGCTGTACGAGCAGACGGTCACCCTGGACCCGGGAGACGTCCTCTTGTGCGTCACCGACGGCGTCACGGAGCGCAGGGAGGGCACCCGCATGCTGGGCGACGACGGCCTGGCCGATGTGCTGACGACCTGTACGGGTCTGACAGCGGGCGCGGTCGCCTCCCGCGTGCTGCGAGCCGTGGAACGCTTCGCGGCCGAACCGGCCTCGGACGACATGGCCATCCTGGCCATGCGGGTACCGGAGCCGCTTCCGACCGATCCGCGCTGAGCGAGACAACGAGAAAGGCCCCCGCCAGTCGGCGGGGGCCTTTCTCTTGTTGAGCCCCAATACGGAATCGAACCGTAGACCTTCTCCTTACCATGGAGACGCTCTACCGACTGAGCTATTGGGGCGCGGCAACAAGAAGAAGCATACCCGATGATCAGGCGTGCTCAATACCGGTCGCCATACTGATCCGGCCCGGCTGGGAGCCGGCCCGGGTTGGGAACCGGGCCCCGCGGCTTGGGGACTTTCTGACCGTGAACGCAGAAATGCCCCGCACCATAAGGTGCGGGGCATCCCCACAATAATTGTTCGGCGGCGTCCTACTCTCCCACAGGGTCCCCCCTGCAGTACCATCGGCGCTGTGAGGCTTAGCTTCCGGGTTCGGAATGTAACCGGGCGTTTCCCTCACGCAATGACCACCGAAACACTATGAAGTTAAACAAACACCGGATACGCATCTAATTAAAGACGGTCACGGCTGTTCGTTACTTCAGAACTAACACAGTGGACGCGAGCAACTGAGGACAAGCCCTCGGCCTATTAGTACCAGTCAGCTCCAACCGTTACCGGTCTTCCACATCTGGCCTATCAACCCAGTCGTCTACTGGGAGCCTTAACCCCTCTAGGAGGTGGGAGTCCTCATCTCGAAGCAGGCTTCCCGCTTAGATGCTTTCAGCGGTTATCCTTTCCGAACGTAGCCAACCAGCCATGCCCTTGGCAGAACAACTGGCACACCAGAGGTTCGTCCGTCCCGGTCCTCTCGTACTAGGGACAGCCCTTCTCAAGACTCCTGCGCGCGCAGCGGATAGGGACCGAACTGTCTCACGACGTTCTAAACCCAGCTCGCGTACCGCTTTAATGGGCGAACAGCCCAACCCTTGGGACCGACTCCAGCCCCAGGATGCGACGAGCCGACATCGAGGTGCCAAACCATCCCGTCGATATGGACTCTTGGGGAAGATCAGCCTGTTATCCCCGGGGTACCTTTTATCCGTTGAGCGACGGCGCTTCCACAAGCCACCGCCGGATCACTAGTCCCGACTTTCGTCCCTGCTCGACCCGTCGGTCTCACAGTCAAGCTCCCTTGTGCACTTACACTCAACACCTGATTACCAACCAGGCTGAGGGAACCTTTGGGCGCCTCCGTTACTCTTTAGGAGGCAACCGCCCCAGTTAAACTACCCATCAGACACTGTCCCTGATCCGGATCACGGACCCAGGTTAGACATCCAGCACGACCAGAGTGGTATTTCAACGACGACTCCACCTGAACTGGCGTCCAAGCTTCAAAGTCTCCCACCTATCCTACACAAGCCGAACCGAACACCAATATCAAACTATAGTAAAGGTCCCGGGGTCTTTCCGTCCTGCTGCGCGAAACGAGCATCTTTACTCGTAGTGCAATTTCACCGGGCCTATGGTTGAGACAGTCGAGAAGTCGTTACGCCATTCGTGCAGGTCGGAACTTACCCGACAAGGAATTTCGCTACCTTAGGATGGTTATAGTTACCACCGCCGTTTACTGGCGCTTAAGTTCTCAGCTTCGCCAACCCGAAGATTGACTAACCGGTCCCCTTAACGTTCCAGCACCGGGCAGGCGTCAGTCCGTATACATCGCCTTACGGCTTCGCACGGACCTGTGTTTTTAGTAAACAGTCGCTTCTCGCTGGTCTCTGCGGCCACCCCAAGCTCAGGAAGTAAATTCCATCACCTAGAATGGCCCCCCTTCTCCCGAAGTTACGGGGGCATTTTGCCGAGTTCCTTAACCATAGTTCACCCGAACGCCTCGGTATTCTCTACCTGACCACCTGAGTCGGTTTAGGGTACGGGCCGCCATGAAACTCGCTAGAGGCTTTTCTCGACAGCATAGGATCATCCACTTCACCACAATCGGCTCGGCATCAGGTCTCAGGCTTGTGCTGTCCGGATTTACCTGGACAACGCCCTACACCCTTACCCCGGGACAACCACCGCCCGGGCTGGACTACCTTCCTGCGTCACCCCATCGCTTACCTACTACCACCTTGGATCAGCGGCTCCACCACTCCCCTTTGCCCGAAGGCTCCAGGACGGCTTCACGGCCTTAGCATTAATGGATTCGATACTGGGCGTTTCAAAGCGGGTACCGGAATATCAACCGGTTGTCCATCGACTACGCCTGTCGGCCTCGCCTTAGGTCCCGACTTACCCTGGGCAGATCAGCTTGACCCAGGAACCCTTAGTCAATCGGCGCACACGTTTCCCACGTGTGTATCGCTACTCATGCCTGCATTCTCACTCGTGAACCGTCCACAACTAGCTTCCGCTGCTGCTTCACCCGGCACACGACGCTCCCCTACCCATCACAGTCCCCGTTGGGGGTATGTACTGCAATGACACGACTTCGGCGGTACGCTTGAGCCCCGCTACATTGTCGGCGCGGAATCACTTGACCAGTGAGCTATTACGCACTCTTTCAAGGATGGCTGCTTCTAAGCCAACCTCCTGGTTGTCTCTGCGACTCCACATCCTTTCCCACTTAGCGTACGCTTAGGGGCCTTAGTCGATGCTCTGGGCTGTTTCCCTCTCGACCATGGAGCTTATCCCCCACAGTCTCACTGCCGCGCTCTCACTTACCGGCATTCGGAGTTTGGCTAAGGTCAGTAACCCGGTAGGGCCCATCGCCTATCCAGTGCTCTACCTCCGGCAAGAAACACACGACGCTGCACCTAAATGCATTTCGGGGAGAACCAGCTATCACGGAGTTTGATTGGCCTTTCACCCCTAACCACAGGTCATCCCCCAGGTTTTCAACCCTGGTGGGTTCGGTCCTCCACGAAGTCTTACCTCCGCTTCAACCTGCCCATGGCTAGATCACTCCGCTTCGGGTCTTGAGCGCGCTACTATACCGCCCTATTCGGACTCGCTTTCGCTACGGCTTCCCCACACGGGTTAACCTCGCAACACACCGCAAACTCGCAGGCTCATTCTTCAAAAGGCACGCAGTCACGACTGACAGCACAAGTGCTGCCAGCGACGCTCCCACGGCTTGTAGGCACACGGTTTCAGGTACTATTTCACTCCGCTCCCGCGGTACTTTTCACCATTCCCTCACGGTACTATCCGCTATCGGTCACCAGGGAATATTTAGGCTTAGCGGGTGGTCCCGCCAGATTCACACGGGATTTCTCGGGCCCCGTGCTACTTGGGTGGTTCTCAAACGAGCCGTACAGATTTCAGCTACGGGGGTCTTACCCTCTACGCCGGACCTTTCGCATGTCCTTCGCCTATCCATACGGTTTCTGACTCGCCGACCGGCCGGCAGACCGATCAAAAGAACTCCCACAACCCCGTATACGCAACCCCTGCCGGGTATCACACGCATACGGTTTGGCCTCATCCGGTTTCGCTCGCCACTACTCCCGGAATCACGGTTGTTTTCTCTTCCTGAGGGTACTGAGATGTTTCACTTCCCCTCGTTCCCTCCACACTGCCTATGTGTTCAGCAGCGGGTGACAGCCCATGACGACTGCCGGGTTTCCCCATTCGGACACCCCCGGATCAAAGCTCGGTTGACAGCTCCCCGGGGCCTATCGCGGCCTCCCACGTCCTTCATCGGTTCCTGGTACCAAGGCATCCAC